>DATENA010000180.1:0-5211 GCA_035275285.1 Fibrobacteria bacterium
AATTCAATGTGAGCGACATTGACGAAATTGTTTTTCGGCGGCACCTTTTTCTTAGGTTTGGGAAAAAGAAAAGGATGATTTCTGCGAGCGTGTTTGGGGACTTAACCTCTCTCTATAATGAATTAAAGCCGGCTGCGAACGAGCGGTGAATATTAAACCTTACTTCCCCGCCATCAACTTGATTTGCTTCAGGACGATCCGCTGCTCGGTCGGCGGAAACTTCTCAAAAAGTTCCTGAGCGAGCAAGGACCGTTTGTTTTTGGCCGCGCGGTTCAGTCAGTGACACCCCCCCCGTCTATGTTCTTGTCCCATTCTATTCGAACGTAAATGATGAATAAAGGAAGCTGAGGCGTCAGCCTGACCTGCCAAGCTGAATCAAATGGCAGAACGCAATCGCCAACGCATCCGCCGCGTCCGCCGGCGCCGGCGGCGACTTCAACCCCAAATGATTCTGGATCATCAGCGCCACCCGCTCCTTGGTCGCGCTTCCCGTGCCTACCGTGGCCTTCTTCACCAACCGCGGCGCGTATTCCGAAACCGGGATGCCCATCGACTGGGCCGCTACCATGATGGCTCCGCGGGCATGGCCCAGGATCAGGGCCGATTGCGGGAAGCGGGCGAAGAAGATGGTTTCCAGGGCCAGATGGACGGGCTGGTAGGTCTCCATCAGGGCCTTGAGTTCGCGGTGGATCTGTTCCAGACGCAGGGGGAGGGGGGCTTCGCTTTTGCAGCGGATGACCCCGTATTCGAGGACGCGGATCCGGCCTCCCCGGTTTTCCAGGAAGGCGTAGCCGGTGCGATGGGTTCCGGGGTCCACCCCCAGGACTATCAAAGGTTCTCCAGCTCCTTCTGATCGAAGTCCGCGTTGGTGTGCACGTTCTGCACGTCGTCCTGCTCGTCCAGGGCTTCCAGGATCTTGAGCACCTTCTCCGCGTCTTCGCCCGTCACCTTCACCATGTTCTCGGCGATCTTGACCACTTCCGAGGTGATGGGCTTGAGGCCCTTCTTTTCCAGGGCTTCCGTGAGGGCGTGGTAGCTTTCGGGTTCGACCTTGATTTCGTATTCGCTGCCGGAGGCGTCCAGGTCTTCCGCGCCCGCGTCGGTCACCAGTTCGAAGAGGGCGTCCTCGCCGATGGCGTCCTTGGCCAGGGTGATGATGCCCTTGGACTTGAACATCCAGGCCACGGAGCCGGCCTCGCCCATGTTGCCGCCGTTCTTGCTGAAGATATGGCGCATTTCCGCCACGGTGCGGACCTTGTTGTCGGTCATGGTGTCCACCATGATGGCCGTGCCGGCCGGGCCGTAGCCCTCGTAGGTGATTTCCGTGTAGGTGACGCCTTCGAGTTCGCCCGCGCCCTTGGCGATGGCGGTTTCGATGTTCTTGTTGGGCATGTTGGCGCCCTTGGCCTTGAGGATGGAGGCGCGCAGGCGGGGATTGCCTTCCGGGTCCGAGCCGCCCATGCGGGCGGCCACGGTGATTTCACGCAGGATGCGGTTGAAGACCTTGGCGCGCGCCGAATCGATCCTGGCTTTCTTGCGCTTGGTGGTTGCCCATTTTGAGTGGCCGGACATGAGAGGAACTCCCTGCGGTTTACCGGTTGGATTTCAAAATTCAAAATGCAAAAGTAAAAATTGAAAACGAAAAGACGGTAGTCGGGGCCGGAAAACCGCGTGAATGGCGGCTCTTCCCCGATTTTGCATTTTTCACTTTGAATTTTGCCTTTTGCCTTCTTTCGCCGTGCTCCCGCCCGCCTGGGTCTTGCGGTACTTGTCGATGGCCTTGGCCAGGCGTTCGGCAATCTGTTTCTGGCCCTTTTCCGAGGTCAGGGTGCGGCGGTCCTCGTCATTAGTCAGGTATCCCATTTCGAACAGGACGGCGGGCATGAAGGCGCCTACCAGCACGTAGAAGCCGGCCTGGCTGGCCCCGGTCGCGTACTTGCCGATCTGGAAGCCTCCGAACTCCTGGATGATGTGTTCGACGAAGCCTTCGCTTTCCTTGGAATACAGGTTGAGCTGGTGTTCCAGGAGGATCCATTCGACGGGGGAGATCTCGGCCTTGCTCTTGCCTTCGCCGCTGATGGCTTCGTTTTCCCGCCGGGCCAGGGCCTTGTCCTCTTCGCTTTCGCCTTCCCGCAGGATGTACGCGATGAAGCCGGTGACGGTCTTCTTGCGTTTCATGGAACCGTTTATGGAGTTGCAGTGCAGGCTGATGAACAGGTCCCCGCCGCGCTCGGAGGCGAACTTGGGGCGATCGGGCAGGCTGACGAACTGGTCCTCTTCGCGGGTCATCAGGGCCTTGTAGCCCAGCTTGAGCAGGGCGGCTTTCAGCTCCTTGGCCACCGCCAGGGTCACCTGGGCTTCGTTCACGCCGCTCACCATGGCGCCTTGGTCCTTGCCGCCATGGCCCGGATCGATGATGATGGTGGCGGTTTTGCTCATGGGACGGTCCGGGCCCTTGTCGCCGGCCGGGGCCATGGCTTCTTTGTCCGCCGCGGCTTTTTCCTTTTCTCGCTTCTCGCTTTTCTCCGTCTTGCGCCGCACGGTCACCTGGTAGCCCTGGGTTTCGCCGGAATAGGCCACTTCCACGGTATCGATGGCGCGGGGGATGTTCAGGGTCAATTGGACCAGGTCCTTCTCCTGCACCGTGAGGATGTTCTTGACCAGCCCCTGGCCCTGGGCCTTGACGGGGTATTGGGGGGACAATTGGCCGCCCTGGAATTTGAGGATGAAATGCGGGGGCACCCAGAAGCTTTCCCATTCCATGGGGCCGGCGGTGCGCACGGAGACCAGGGTGCCGTTCTCGCGCTCTTCGGCGCCCACGTCCAGGATGTTGGAGCCGCCGGGAAGGGCCACCGCTTTGGGGACGGGCTTGGGAAGCGCGGCCGGGGGCGGTTCCGAGGCCTGCGGGGCCGGCAGGGCGGTTTCCGGGAGGCCGATGGACCAGCCCAGGCGCGCGTTCAGGAGGCGCACCAGGGACGTGACGGGCAGGTACAGGAACTCCGGGCCGCGGCGCACCGGGTAGACCAGGTTGCAGACCTCGTCCCCGATGTTCATGTAGGGGTTGTCGAGGGTGAAGTACCATTTCTTGCCGCTGGAATCCGGGATGACGAATTTCTGGCGGTCCGGCACCCAGCTGCCTTCCCGGCCGAACAGGCTTTCCAGGAACTGGGAGGAGACGTAGCGGACGCCTTCGAAGGAGGTATCCGCGAAGGTACCTCCCTGCCAGGCGCGCTTGGCGCCTTCCGCCTCCGCGGCTTCCGGGGCGCGGGCGGGCTTCAGGGAGATGGAGGCGTGGGCGGCCGCGGCCAGGAGCAGGGGAAGGAGGAGCTTGGAGGACATGCTGGGCTACCGGTTCCGTTCCTTCAGGGCGCGATCGATTTCGCGTTTGGCTTCCTGCTTATGCTTGTCCTGGCGTTTGTCGCGGTCCTCTTTGCCCTTGCACACGCCGATTTCCAGCTTGAGCAGGCTGCCTTTGAAAAAGGCCTTGAGGGGGATGATGGTGTAGCCCTTCAGGTCCGAGGCGTCCTTCATCTTGGTGATTTCGGATTTGTGGGCCAGCAATTTGCGCTCGCGGCGGGGCAGATGGTTGTAGATATTGCCCCAGCTGTATTCGTTGATATAGGCGTTTACCAGCCAGATTTCCCCGTTCCGCGCCACCACGTACGCTTCCGCGAGCTCGAGTTTGCCCACCCGGACGGATTTGATCTCCGTGCCCTTGAGCATGATGCCCACCTCGAAGGTGTCCAGCACGTGGTATTCGTGCCGCGCCCGGCGGTTCAGGATTTCCGGCATGGTCTGTCGGTTCATAGTGCCAATTTAGTAAGATGGGCATCCGAGCGTTCGGAAACGCGGGCGGGTCCGGGGGAGAGGGAAAAGGAACCCGGTTTTACGGGTCTTTTTGGGCGGAATCGGTTGTCGCTTCGGTGCCGTCCGCATTGAGCACGTTCTTCAATTCCTTGCTGGCCTCGAAGATGGGCTTGAGCCCGGCGTCGATGTGGACCATCTCTCCGGTGCGGGGATTGCGGGCCGTGCGGGCCTTCTTCTCCTTCACCTTGAAGCGCCCGAAACCGCGGATCTCGATGTTCTTACCCTGCACCAGGGACTTGGCGATGGCATCCAAAAAACATTCGACGATGATTTTGGTGTCCACCTGCGTGAGTCCGGTGCGGGCTGCGATTTCATCCACGATGTCTTTTTTGGTGACGTTCCCCATAGGGCTCCTGTGGTCCGTAACAGTAGGTATAATAACACTTTAGGAAAGGCCAAGCAAGACCGCGGAATCCTTTTTTACCAAAGAAACCGGAGTTCCCCGGCCGGGGGCCTCGGCAGTGTAAAGGGAACCGGCGGACGGCCGCCTCAGGGGAAGGGAATGTCCCGGAATACTCTTCCGGATCGCCTCACGACCACTGCTTCAGCTTGAAAAGGACCACCTTGTTCAGGGGATCGATCTCGTAAGCCTTGGTGAGGTAGGCCCGGGCGCGTTCCGGTTGCTTGAGGTTTTCGAAGGCCAGGGAGAGCTGGACCAGGGTCGGCACGTGGCGGGAGTCGGCCTTGAGCGAAGCTTCCAGGTGGCGGATGGCCTCCTTGTATTGGCCGTTCCCGTTGAGGAGCACCCCTACGCGGTAATGGGCCTGGGGGATGTCCGGGTTCAGGGCCAGGGCCTTCAGGTAGGACTCCATGGCGCCCGCGCGCAGGACCTGGATGGGAGCGGGATCGAATTCCTCCGCGGCCTGGGAGAGCTGCAATTCGCCCAGGTTGAACCAGGTGTTGTAATCCTGCGGGTTCATGCCCAGCTCCAGGCGGTATTCCTTTTCCGCTTCCTTGCCCTTGCCCAGATGGTACAGGGCTATCCCCAGTTGCCCATGGGCCTTGGCGTTCTGCGGCTCGAGCTTCAACACTTTGCGGAAGGCGGTTTCCGCGTCCCTGTAATTGCCTTCCAACTGGGCCTTGCGGCCTTGCAGGTACAGGGCGGGGGCGTAGTCGGGCTTGAGCTTCAGGGCGGCCTGGAGGGATTTTCCGTAGTCGTGGTGGCCGGGTCCCATTTCCACTTCCATGGTCCCCAGCGTGGTCAGCATGGCCAGTTCGCCCGGATGTTCCTTGACCACGGCTTTCGCCTCCGCGAGCGCCTTCTGCACCTTGCCTTGGCGGTATTGGGCCTCCACCGATTGGACCTTCACGCGCATGTCGTCCGGCCGCAGGGCCAGCACCTGT
>DATENA010000181.1:0-3805 GCA_035275285.1 Fibrobacteria bacterium
CGCGGCAACCCCCTGGCCGGCAAGCCCGAGAGCGGCACCCCCGAAGCTTCCGCGCTCGCCAAGGCCTTTGACTCCCTGTTCCCCAACCCGCCCCAGATGCCGCCTTGCGGCCGCCAGGACGGCCTGGAACAATTGTTGAAATACCTGGAGCACGATTACCTGCCCAAGCAGCGCAAGCGCGGCAACGCCTTGATGCCCCTGGCCATCCTCATCGACAACCTCGACGAGTTCGGCGGGGACGACAAGGCGGAGATCTACCGCGGATTGTCCCAGATGAAGATGCGGCTCCGCGAGTTCAACGGCTCCCTCTGGGTCACCCGCATGGGCGGCGCGGAGCAATGCGCCGCCGATCCATGCCTGGGCCTGGCCGATTACCTGATGGTGTTCGATCACGACGGCTCGCGGGAAGCCGCGTCCAGGACCGCGGAAGGTTCCGGCAAACATGCGCGCCACTCCCGGGCCTCGGAATGGGAAGCCGGCTTCCACGTGGATCTTTCCGTGGCCAAACTGATGCAGGAAGTGTCCCTCGCCAAGATCCGCTTCCAGGCCCACGGTTCGCACCGCCATTTCCAAGGCCATTACGTCTACCACCGCCCCAGTTGCCTGTTCAAGGAAATCAATCCGGCGCCGCAAAGCGCCGCGCCCGCCCCTCCGGGACCGGGAACGTCGGTCGCGAAGGGACCTTAAGACGTAAGAGTCTCCGGGGCCGATGCGGTGGGGCTGCGGAGACGATGCGGTGGTACTGCGGGGCCGATGCGCTGGGTCTTTGGTCGGGAGTCGGGGGTCGGGAGTTGAAGAAAAACCGGTGCGGAGCCTTCTCCGCATTCTTCTTGTTTTTTCTTCAACTCCCGACTCCCGACTCCGAGGGGCATAGCCGCGGAAGCAGGGCATATGCCCGTACTCCCGACTTACGAAGCATTGTTTACAGGGGAACTCCTCTCCGTACTCCCGACTTACGAAGCATTGTTTACAGGGGAACTCCTCCCCGTACTCCCGACCTACGAAGCATCGACCCCAGGGAGTCTTTTCTACCTTTCCCTTCGGACAGATGAAAAACCAGCTCGGCTATCTCCTCCTGGAAGCGTTCCGGGGATTCCGTTCCGACAAATTCCTTTCCGTCACTTCCGTGATCACCATCGGCATCTGCACCTCCGTGTTCGCGGGGTTGCTCCTCGCCTTCGCCTTGGTCTGGTCCCTGGGCGGCGGGGGCGCCTCCGACAGCGTCATCCGGGTGTTCCCCGGTCCCAAATACGAATCGCAAGCCTCCCTGGACGGGCTGGAAGCCAGGCTGCACCGGCTGCAAGGGGTGGACTCCATCCTCTTCGTGAGCAAGGACGATGCGCTCGAGGAGTTCAAGCGGGATTTCGGCGATGAGATGATCCGGTCCCTGGATTGGAACCCCTTGCCCCACTCCTTCCTCATCTACCCCGCCGCCGGTTTCCGCTCTTCGGCCCAGAACAAGCTGCTCCTGGACCGCGTGCGCCAGATGGAAGAGGTGGAAGAGGCGAGCGCCAACTCCCTGTACCTGGCCTGGCTGGACAAGTGGCGCGTGCCGGTGGCGGCCGGATCCACCCTGCTGATGCTGCTGGTGGCGGGCGCCCTGTCCCTCATCATCCACAACGCCGTGAAGCTCAACCTCTATTCCCGCCGCATCCTGGTCGAGAACATGAAGTACTGCGGGGCGGGCCACCTGTTCATCCTCACCCCTTTCCTCCTGGAAGGCGTGCTGCTGGGCGTTTTGGGCAGCCTGATCGGCGTCCTCTCCCTGGCCTTCCTGCTGGGGCTTTCCCGCCTGGTCTCGGACAGCATCCCCGGGCTCGTGCCCTTCTGGGCCTGCGCCTGCGCCCTGATGGGAACGACCGCCGCCATCGCGGCCATCGCCAGCGCCAGGACGGTGCGGGCGTTCCTGCGTGGTCATGCGGTGTAGAAGTCAAAGTGCAAAAGGCAAAGTGCAAAGTTTTAAGAGGAAGAGCGGCATAGCCGTGGGCAGGCGGTTCGTAAAGCCCGGCATTCTCCATTTTGCATTTTGCACTTTGACTTTTGCACTTTGCCTTATCCGCTCTTCCCCGGCCGCCGCCTCCGACAAAAAAGACTACGACCGGGAAATCGCCCGCCAGCGCAAGGAGCTCGACGAGCTCCGGGATCGGCTCCAGAGCGAGCAGAAGGAACTGGAATTCCTGCGCGAGAAACGGGAATCCACCTTGGGCACGCTGGACAAGATCGCCGGGAACATCAAGCACACCGAGCAATACCTGTCCAAGCTCGACGCCACCGAGGAAACCCTCAATAGTTCCCTGGGCGCGGTGCGCCAGGAACTGCGGGAGGTGGAAGCGCGCATCGGGGAGCGCAACAATGTGATGGCCCGGAGGGTGCGCACCCTGTTCATGTCGGGCAGCCCGGACCGCCTGGTCCTGCGGGGCTGGGAGGCCGGGCACGGGGATTTCATGCGCAAGGTCTTTTTCATGAAACGGGTCCTGCGCTACGACCGCTCCCTGGTGGACGCCGGGCGCGAGGACGCGGCGCTCAAGCAGAAGGCCATGTCGAAGCTGGATGCCCGCATCGCCGAGGTCGACCGCTTCCGGGCCCATAAGGCGCAGGAGAAGGAAACCTACAGCCGCGCGCGCACCCAGCAGGAGAGGAACCTGGCGGCCATCCAATCCGACGAGGCCGCCAAGCAGCGGGCGCTGCAGGAGCTGGAGGAGAATGCCCGCCTGATCACGGACATCATCGCCGCCCTGGAGAAGCGGCGCAAGGAAGAACTGGCCCGCAACAAGAAGGCCACGGTGCTGGAGACGGGCTCCAAGTACTGCCTGCCGGTGGACGGGGAAGTGGTGTCCAAGTACGGCCTGCAATACCATGCCACCCTCAAGACCACCACCAAGAACCTGGGGATAGAAATCCGGGGAGCGGCCGGCGCGCCGGTGCGCGCGGCCGTGAGCGGCGAGATCGCCCTCATCACGCGCATCCCCGGATACGGCATGGGCGTGATCCTGGACAACGGATCCGATTTCTTCACCATCTACGCCAACCTGGCGGGCATCCGCGCGCGCCAGGGGGACAAGGTGAAGACCTGCCAGGAACTCGGCACGGTTTCCGTGGAATCCGGAAAGGTGTATTTCGAAGTGCGCAAGGGGACCAAGACCTTGGACCCCTCCGAGTGGCTCCGCTCGGGCGGAAAGTGACCCGCCTCACGGGCCCGTCCCGCCCGGGCGGGCGCGTCCCGGCGGCGATTACTACTTTTACCCCCAGGAAAGCCCCAGCCATGAAATCCGCCTTCAGCCGCGCCCAGGGATTGGACGAAGCGAAAACCTTCCTCGCCCAAGCCTTGTCCTCGGGGAAATTCCCCCATGCCCTGCTGATCCACGGTCCGGAAGGCGCGGGCCAGAACGCTTTGCTCCTGGACCTGGTGGATCTGCTGCTCTGCGAGGACGCGGAAGCGCGCCCGTGCGGCCGGTGCGCCGGCTGCCTGGGCCGCCGGCGGAACAACCTGGACAGCCTGATCTTCCTGATGCCCATCGAAAAAAAGGACAAGGGCGGAGACGGAGAGCTGGAAGGCGGCCAGATGGACGAACTGGCCGAAAAGGCCGGGGAGTTCCACGCGGACCCTTACGGTTTTTCCCGCACGGAGAAGGGCAACCTGGACGTCGGGCAGATCCGCAGCATGCAGTCCCGCATCTCCTTCGCGGAAGCGTCCCAGCGGCCGCGCATCGTGGTCATCCTGTGGGCCGAGACCATGCAGGCTTCCGCGGCCAACACCTTGCTGAAGACCCTGTCTTCCGCGGCCAACACCTTGCTGAAGACCCTG
>DATENA010000182.1:0-15561 GCA_035275285.1 Fibrobacteria bacterium
CGGGCCATGGACGCCGTCAAAGCCTAAGGCCCGTCCGGGCCATGGACGCCGTCAAGGCCTGAGGCTTTACCCCTGAAGCCGCGAGGTCCGGAAGCCTTAGCAGGGTGTTGAAAAAGTCCCCGCGCAGCCGGCCGACGCCCGCGCGGACTTTTTCGACACCCTGTTAGAGGTCGGCCAGCACGGGCTGCGGGGACGGGGCGGGGAAGGGGAAGAACCGCTTGAGCCCCTTGCCGGCCTGCAGGCAGAAATTGAGCAGCACTTCCTTGTCCTGGTCGGAAAAATTCCTCGCGGTGGACAAATCCAAGGTCTTCTTGTCGTACAAGGTGAGGGTCCCCAGGATCTCCCCGTTGATTTCGATGGCCATGGCCAGAACGGATTCGGAAGCCAGGTTCTCCGTGCCGTACCGGCTGTCCCCCAGCTTGTCGATTTTCAGGACGCCCTTGCCGGGAACCATGTCGGAGCAGATGGCCTCGTCCGCCACCATGATGTCCTTCATCCATATGGGATTGCGGTGGGTCAGGCTGTCGCGGACCTCCAGGGGCCCGCCGGGGAAGTTGCGCAGGCGCAGCACGCAGGTCTCCGCCTCCAGGATCAAGCGCAGGTTGGACAGGATCATCTTGGTCAGGTCCGGCAGGGACCGGGCGTTGGCGATGTCGAAGGAGAACTGCGAGATGGCGGAGTATTTGAGCGACTGGACCTTGATGATCTCCATCTCCCGGTTCTTGGAAAGCTCGCGCGCCAGCATGTCCCCGATCTTCTTGATCAGCCCCATCTCCTCCTTCAGGTGGTTCTTTTCGGAGTGGAGGTAGATGAACAGGGTCCCCGCCAGTTCGTTGCCCGAACGGATGGGCTGCAGCAGGTACCACTTCTTGGTGCGCGGTTCCTTGCCCGTCGAGTTGACGCAGAAGGTGTTGTTGGTCTTGATGACCCGCTGGGTGAAGAAATCGTCCAGCAGCATGGGCCTTTCCTTCAGCAGGCTTACGCTCACGGAGCTGGAGGCTTTGGCGACGAAGACCCGGTCGGGAGCCCTGAACTCGTAGAACGTGCAGACCTTGGCCCCGAAGGCGTTGGCGATCTTCATCAGGAGCAGGTTCAGCCGCTCCTCGAAGCGGTATTTCATGGACAGGATTTCCCGCACGTTGTTCAGCAGGCCGAGCGTGTAGCCGGAATGCTGGCTGACCTCGAAGTCCTTGGACGTCTTGATGACCTCGGCGGTCAGGCGCGCGAGTTCTTCCAGGAAGCCGACGTCCGCGGGGCCGAAGACGCGCGCGGGGTTCTTGCTGGCGATGTTGATGACGCCCACCGCTTCTTTGCCGAACATGAGCGGGCAGCAGATCGAGGACACGATCTCCGGCTTCTGGTAGTCGGCGGAATAGGCCAGTTTGTCCGCGGCCCCGTTGATGAGGATCGGTTCGCAGCGCCGCACGGCGCTGCCGGAAACGCCCTTGCCCACCCGCTGGATCGACGAGACGACGATGCCTTCGTCCAGGCCGTGGGCGGACTCGATGGTCAGTTGGCGCCGGGACGGATCCAGGAGCATGATCGATCCGCAATCCGCGCCGGCGGATTTGACCGCCGTGTTGAGGATGACCTTGAAGACCTCGGCCTTGTTCTTGGTCAGGCAGACGGCTTCCCGGATCTCCTCCAGGCTTTGCAGGATCCCGTCCTTCTCTCCCGGCCGCCCCTTGCGGATGCTGCAGAAGAGGATGCGGGCGCCCAGCCCGCTGATCACGTCCACCTTCTTCAGCGGCAGCTTGCGCAAGCGGGCGGCGATGGACGCGTTGTGGGTGGTGTCGATGATGATGGACAGGTGGGGATATTGGGTGAGGCGGCCCAGGTCCTCGAGTTCGGGATTGAGCACCTTGATGACCTGGATGCCGTCCGCGTCCAGGAGGCTGGGAAGCAGATTGGCGGTTTCCCGGTTGAGGCCTACGATGGCGACTTGGCGCGGCTCGCCTTCTCCGAGTCGGGGCGGCGGCGATGATTCGTGGTTTTCTGGCATTTTTCCAATCGGTGCCGGATGGCCGGCATGCGGATGCGTAAGCCGTCGCCCATCGCGGAAAGACATATCCATTGTACGGCGTGCCTTCTCCGGCTGCAATGCCGCATTGTCGGATTTTTACCGGTTTTCCCAAGGGTACTTCCGGAGCGGGTACGATTCGGGGGGAATTCCCCGTCAAGGCCAAAAGACCCAAGGGATCCAAAAGGCGCAAAAAATCCCGCGTTGTCCCCCGGCTGCCTTTCCGCTACAATGGGTGCATGCGCTCCATGTCCTTGTTGCCCAATTCCGGGGGGCGCCGGCCTTTGCGCAAGCGGAACGGCTTGGGGGAGCATCCCACGCCGGCCTACATCGCGGGCCTGATCGGAGTGGGCATCTCCACCGTATTGCTTCCGGTTTCCTACGTGGCGATATGCTGCGGCGTCGTCCGCATGTTGGGACTGCACCTGGTCGGGAACCTGGGATGGATGGTCGGGCCCGGTGCCGGCCTGTTCACCGGCCTGGGTTATCTCCTCACCGGCATGTTCCTGACCATGCTCGCCGTCTTCCTCCTGCGCCCCTTCCTGATCGGCCGCCGTTGGTCCAAGGCGGACCTGTGCGTAACGCCCATCCAGGAGCCGCGGTTGCACGCCTTCGTCCTCCAGATCTGCACGGCCCTGGGTTCCCCCGCGCCCACGCGCATCCGCCTGAGCATGGACGTGAACGCCAGCGCGCGCCTCGCGCCGGGCTGGAGGAACTATTGGGACGGCAGCCTGGAACTGGTGTTGGGCCTGCCGCTGATCCGCGGCCTGGACCTGGGGCAATTCGCCGGAGTGTTGGCCCACGAACTGGGGCATTTCCGCCAGGACTGGGCGATGCGCCTGGCGCACGGCATCCGCACCGTCAACCATTGGTTTTCCCGCGCCGCCGCCCGGGAAGACGCCTGGGAACGGGATCTGGAGGCCGACAAGCACCGCATGGATCCCTTCGTGTACGGGCTGTGCTGGTCGGCCCGCATCTGCACCTGGACGGCCCGGCAAATCCTGAACACCCACGTGCGCGCGGGCCAGGTCGTGAGCTGCCTGCTGCTGCGCCAGATGGAACACCAGGCGGACGGCGCGGCCATCCGCCTGGTGGGAGGCGAGACCTTTGCGAGCATGGTGCTGGAAGCCAAGGTCATCGAATCGGCCTGGGGTCTGGCCAACCGCAGCCTGGGGATGGCCCTGCGGGAAGGGCGCCTGGCCGACGATCTCCCCGCCCTGGTCGCCGCGCATACCCGGGTCTTCATCCCGGAAGTGCGCCGCAAGATGGAGCGCTCGCTGCTCGCCGAGAGCACGGCCATGTTCGATACCCATCCCAGCCTGGCGGACCGCGTGCGGCGCGCCCGCCGGTCCTCCGTGCGCGGCGTGTTCCATTCCAACGCTCCTTCGCACGCCCTCTTTACCGATTTCGCGGCCCTGTCCCGGAGCGTCACGGTTTCCTTCTACAGCCGTGACCTGGGCGATGATTTCAATCCTTCGCGGATGATGTCCACCTCGGATCTGGTGACCGGGCAAAGCGAGGTGCAGGTGGGCGAAGCGGCGGTGACGGGGTATTTCCTGGGACTGCTGACCAACCTGCGGCCGTTGTGGCTGAACGGAGCCGATCTGGAAGGTCCGCGGGGCGCCCATGGCACTCCCGGACCCTCGGACGGCGGGCTGGACGCGGAGGATTCCGGGACCTTGCGGAAGCGGCTCCTGGACGCCCGCGCCCACATCGAAGCGGAGTATCCCCGCGCGGTCGAATTGTACCGCGCTTTCACCGCCGCCGATGCCCGCATGCTGGATGCCGTCCAGGCCCTGACCCTGATGCGGGCCAATTACTGGATCGAGCCGGGGGATTTCCAATTGCGGAAGGGGGGCGCCATGCAGGCCGCTTCCGCCTTCCAGGAGGCCGACGCCGATCAGCGCGGCATCGCGTCCGGGCTGCTCGGGTTCGAAGAGGCCATGCGCGTCCGCCTGGCTTCCGCATTGCTGCTGCTTTCCGATCCCGGCGTGCGGGGAAGCCTGCCGGACGCCGGTTCCTGCTCCCACGAGGTAACCCGGTTGCTACCCGTGCTGATCGCTCTGGGCAAGGTGCAGCCCCGCCTGGAATCCCTGCGCCGGTCCTTCCACGGCATGGGGATCCTGCTGGAGAACCTGGACGGGAACGAAGGCTCCCCGGAAGTGGACACCCAGCTCAAGACCCACGCCCTGGCCATCCGCATGGACCTGGAGGCGGTGGGGACCGGTTTCGCGGGCCTGGAGTATCCGTTCGGATCCGTTTCCGGTTCGTCCGGCCTGGCGGATTACGCCCTGGACGCCCTGCCCTCCGAGCGGGACTACGGGGCCCATTACGCCTCGGCCGAAGAAACCCTGGGCCGCTGCTACGCCCTGTATTTCCGCATCTTCGGAAGGCTGGCCTTGACCGCCGGCCGGGTGGAGGGCGTACTGGGCCTGGGCCCCTTGCAAGTCGATCATTAGGGCGCCGGCCGGGCTATTTCCAGCTCCCTTTCCGCAACAGGATAGACACCAGCAGCCAGAACCCCACGAACGCGGCGCTCAGGAATCCCGCCACTCCGATGACGGGGACCCCGTACCACTTGGGCGGGATGCCGGAGAGCACCACCAGGGACGATCCGATGATCAGGGACGCCAGCACCAGGGCGAACACCAGGCGCGTCATCATGCGCTCGTGGGTTTTCAGGATGGGTTCCAGGCCCTGGTGCTTGAACTCGATGCGCAGCTTGCCCCGCTTGATCAGCCCCAGGATGTCGCGGGCCTGGGCGGGCAGTTCCTTCAGCATGGGCGTCAGGTCCATGGCGCCGTAGTACATGTCCTTGGCCAGGCGGTCCGGCCGCAGGCGCTCCTTCATGGCCTTTTTGGCGAACGGCTTGATGGTCTCCACCATGTCGAACTCCGGATCCAGGCGGCGGGCCACCCCTTCCAGGGTGACGATGGCCTTGAGCATCAGGTAGAACCCCGGAGGCATGCGCAGGCGGTTGCCGATGATGAGGCGGATCAGCCGGTTCAGGAACTCGCCGATGCGGAAATCCCTCAAGCTCACGAAGGAATAGGCTTCCAGCAGCTCGCCCACCTGGAACTCCAGGTCTTCGACGATGTCGTTGGGCTGGAAGGCCAATTGCAGGAGGGTCTTGGCGATGCGGCCCGCGTCCTGTCCCGCCACGCCCACCAGGATTTCCAGCAGGCGATCGCGGTGGCTGGGGGAGAGGGAGCCGACCATGCCGTAATCGAGGAAGCAGATGGTGCGATCGGGGAGCACCAGGATGTTCCCCGGATGCGGATCGGCGTGGAAGAAGCCCTGGTTGAAAACCTGGTGCAGGAGGACGTGGGAGAGATCCGAGGCGATGCGGCCGGGATCCAGCCCCCCGTGGCGGATGCCCTCCAGGTTCGAGACCTTGATGCCGTCGATCCATTCCAGGGTCAGGACCATGCGGGAGGTGAAGGCGCGATGCACCTTGGGCACGTAGAAAATGGAAAGGTCGAGCGAGGCCTGGGCGAAGCGCTCCATCTGGGAGGCTTCCAGGGAGAAATCCAGTTCCTTGAGGATGGTGCGCTCGAACTCCTCGCAGATGCCGACGGGATTGAGCACGTCCATGCCCTGCGCGTACTTCTCGAGCAGGAAGGCCAGGTGGAACATGATTTCCAGATCCACCTTCACCAGGTCCTCTATCCCGGGGCGTTGCACCTTGATGGCGACCTTCTCTCCGGTGTGCAATTCGGCCTTGTAGACCTGGGCCATGGACGCGGAAGCTATCGGGGCTTCGCCGAACAGGCGGAACAACGCGTCCACCGGTTTGCCGAATTGGGAGGAGACCACCGCCTTGGCTTCCAGGGTGGGGAAGGGAGGGACGGAGTCCTGGAGCTTTTCCAGCTCCGCGGCCCAGTCCGGGGCCAGCAGGTCCGGCCGGTTGCCCACCATCTGGCCCAGCTTGATGAAGGTGGGCCCCAGTTCTTCCAGGGCCATGCGGAAACGTTCCGGGCGCGTCAATTGCGGCGCGACCACCCGGGGCGGCAGGCGGAAATATTTGCTCCCCAGGTCCAGGTATTTGTCGAGATGCAGTTTGTCGGAAAGATCCCCGAAGCCGTGCTTGACGAATACCGAGAGGATTTCCCGGAAGCGGTTCACGTTCCGGTACGTCTTGGACAACCGGCGGATGTTCCGGATCAAGGGGACACCGGCGTCACGATCCGGGGTTCCGGCTTTCCGGTCCCTTGGCGGCGTCCTCGAACGCCTTCGCTTCGAGCGCCTTTACGCGGGCTTCCAGGGCTTTGATGTCCGCGCGCCTGGGAATGTCCAGTTTTTCCAGGGCGGCGGCGACCCCGGAGTTCACCGCTTTCTCGAAGGCGTTCTTGGCCTCCTCCGACTTCTTCAGGATCTCGTCGATGAATTTCTTCCCGTCGGTCTCGCTGAGCTTGGCTTCCTCGGCCATGCGCTTTCCCAGTTCTTCGATCCGGTCGCGGGTGAGAAAGGCCAACCCCACGCCGGCGTAGAGGGTTTTCTTCAGGCTTTCGAACAGCATGTCGGATTTCCTTCCGTAAACGGATGTCCTCTTCTAATCTACAACTTTGCAGCTTCGCTTGCTTCGCCCGCTTCCGGGCATTTTGCCATTCGGACGCTCGGGATGAAACGGGATTCCGTGCCGGAAATCACGCCTCTGAAATCTCCGATTGCCCCGGGCCCCGATCCTTGGTAATTTCCCGAGAACCTCAATCCATTGCACTCGCAACCCCGCGGGTCCCGGAACCCGCGGCACGGAAAGGTGGACGTATGGAGTCGCAAAGCTTCGAAAATGCCCGCAGGCTGGAAAAGCTGGAACTGGACATCATGACGGAACTGCGCAAGGCGGCGCCCGCCACGGTCCGCGCCTTTCCCGTGTCCATCCAGCAATGGGGCATCGAGAAGCTGGACGTGAACGGCATCTACGCCACCAACCTCGGGGAATTCTTCTTCGTGGATTTCGGCAAGGATGCCGGCCTCACGGTGCGTCCGCTGGAGAACCGCCGGGCCTTGGACCTGGTCGACCTGATGGGGCACATGGGCGTGGTGGGCAACCGTTCCAGCCTGGATGAACTCATCTATGACGAGCCGGTGCCCCTCAAGCCCCTGCTCGGCCTGCCGCCTCCCGGCAAGACGGGGCCGAACGGACCCGAAGCCGGGACTTAAGCGCGGACCCCTTCAGCCGCCCATGCCGCGGAGCATCGCGTGCAAGGCGGGATGCGGTTCGATGAGGATCCTGTCCTGCTTGGCCAGGGCCAGGCGATCCGCGTCCAGCAACCCCTGCGAGTGCATGTAGGCCAGCACGGGTTGATTCTCGCCGCGTTTGGTGAAGAGCGTATTCTTCACCCGCAGCAGCACGTTCTCCGCGAAGCGGGGCACGGGGAACCCCGCCATGGCCCCGACGTTCCGGGGACGCGCGGCGGCGGTTTCCCGCGCTATCCCCAGGTCCGCGAACTGCAAATCCTGGATGGTGGGCAGCCCCGCCGGCAGCTTCAGTTCGAAGCCCTTGGGAACGGGCAGGTTGCGTTCGAACACCACCGGGCGCAAGGCCGGATTGTATTTCATGAGGACGGCCGTGGAATAGCCGGAAAGGATGCGCAATTGGCAGGGCGTCCACTCATGCTCGAGCTTGAGGGTCTTGAAGGCGGTCGCCGCCGGCGTGGCCTTGCGAAGGCCCGGGAACAGCGTTTCGGCCTTCATCCCCAGGCTGGAAGCCGCCAGGAACATGGCGTAGTAGTTGCGCGACACGGCCCCGAATCCGCCCGCCTGGTAGTTCTGGATGATTTCCGAAGGATCCCGGCTGCCGGTTTCCTTCACCGCGTCCAGCATCTGCCCGGGGCCGTTGTTATAGGCCATGATGGCCAGGGGCCAGGACGCCATGTAGTTGCGGCAGACCTTCAGGAACTTGGCCGCCGCGAACGTCGAAGCGCGCGGATCGAACCGCTGGTCCACGCGTTCATCGATGACCAGGTAACGGCTGCCGGAGGATTTCAGGAATTGCCACATGCCCGCGGCTCCCGCGGGAGAGACCGCTTCCGGGTTGAAGCGGGACTCCACGTGGGCCAGGAACATGAGGCGCGTGGGCACGCCTTCGGCGCGGAACACGGAATCCATGAGCGCCTGGTATTGCAGCGAGTTTTCCAGGCTGACCCGGAAGCTCCGGCGCATGCCGCGGCGTCCCACCATGCGGTCGGCGGAAGCGGAGATATCTTCCGCGCTCCACGCGGGCGGAACCCGCTTGCGCAGGGTTTTCTGTTCTTCCGACCATTCCGCCTCGGGGAGGGCCGTCATGGCGTGCAATCGCAGCTTGAGGGTTTCCCGGGCCTTGGCGAGGCTGTCCTCGGCGAGCTTGGCGCTCAGGTTGCGCAAGGGCACCTTCCCGAAAACCGCTTCCGGGGCGTCGGGATCGTAGAGCAGTCCTTCGTCCTCGTCCATGCGGTAATAGAGCTCGACCATGATGCAGGCCTGGTCGAGGATGTATTTGTCGGCCGTGAAGGAGTTGTCGGTGATGATGAGTTTGCGGTTCGCTTCCAGGGGGCCGGCCCAGGCGGGGGACGCCATCCCGGCCCATCCCGCCAGGCAGGCCGCCACCAGGTGCGCGTGAACCTTCATCGACATGTTATCCCCGTATGCTTTCGGGCGGGCGCGCTTTCCCCGCAGGCGGCACCCCCTCAATAAAAACAATTGGTCCGGCGATCTCAACATTTTTTTTCTTGACGCGTTTCCGCCGGAAATTCGGCGGCTGTATGGTTGCTAAAGTAACCGATTGCGCCGCGAATGATCCGGATATTTTCCCCCGTTCACGAGGAGTTTGCGGAATTGAAGCGTGATTTCCGTGGCTCTTTGGGCCATGCGCGAAGGTTCGGTTTTTTGCGCGCGGCGCGATTGGAGTAATTTCAATGGGCCGCCATGCTACTCGATCCGCCCAGGTATCTTCCATCCCTGCCTATATAACCCCAAACGATCGGCCCGTCCGTGATCAAGCGCACGCGCGCCCAGCCTTGCCGGAAGGTCCCGGCCTCGGCGAAAGGCGTCCCGACCGGGACGCCGCCCAGCGAATCCAGGAACCCGCAGGCGTCGTGTAACTTGTACGTTACCAGGTCGCCCTCCTCCTGCCGGACCACCTCCAGGTCCTCCCGGAAGGCCCGCAAGACCCGCCCGTCCCTGCCGATCCAGGCGTAACCGCCCGCGGCCAGGCGCACCAGGGCCTTGCCTTCGCGGAACGCGCCCGCCCATGCGTAGGCCAGCGGCGTGGCCAGCCGGCCGGTCCCGTCCACGTATCCCCAGGTCCCCTGGAAGCGGTTGCCGCGCCATTCGCCCCGGCCCACGGGCGCGAGCCCTTCATGGAAGTCGCCTGCCGCATCGTACAGGGTATCGATGGCGAACCCTCCCGAGCTGTCGATGAATCCCGAACGGTAAGGCATTTCGCTTTCCGTCCGCACCACCGCATAGCCTTCCGAAAATCCGCCGGGCACGTCCGTGAACAAGGGAGGGATGGCCAGATCGCCGCGCCGATCCACGAACCCCCAGGCGCTGTAATCGTCGAAGCCCACGCGCACGGCGGCCAGGCCTTCCGAAAACGGCCTGGCGTCGGAGTATTGCATGTCGCCCACGGGCGCGCCGGCGCTGTCGATGAACCCGTAGCCCGCCTCCGTGGCCACCAGCGCCAAGCCCTCCGCGAAGGCCCCGGCGAAATCGAAGACCGGAGGGATGGCCACCCGGCCCGTAACATCCAGGTAACCCCACTTGCCCCCGATCAGGACCGGCGCGCGGTTCTCCGAAAAGCCGCCGGCATAGTCGAATTCCGGAGCGATCGGGCGCCGGCCGAGAGTGTCGATGAACCCGTATTTCCCGTCCACCTGGACCGGGGCCAGTCCTTGCGCGAAATCCCCCGCCCAAGGGAAGCGAAGGCCCGGAAAAGCAGGGGCCCGCGGAGGAGCGGATAACGCCATGGCGGTGGAGAATCGGGGGCCTTCCGCCCCGGGGCCCCAGGCTTGGGGATGGAGGGCGAAAGCGGCCAGGGTGGCCAGGACGGCCCCCGCGGATAGGAGGGATGTGGCTTTGGGGTGGATCAAAACGAGGACGCCGTCCCTGTCATCTGGCCATATGATAGGGCTTCAATACGGGCGGAGCCATAGAAAAAACGGAAGCTCAAAGCACCCCTCCCGAAAGGACCGGAAGGAAAGATTCTTTAAAAATCATGGGTTTGCCAACCCCGGCATTCCGGCCGGGGCAATCAGTCCCGGCTCCCCACCTCGATTTCCGGCGATTCCGCTGCGGTCCCCAGGTCCTTGACCTACCTTTTGGCAAGGCTATTCATGGCGATGCATCGGATCATTACCATCGGCGCGTTTTTATGCGCGATCGCGTCCGCACCCGGCGCCGCCGCGGATGCCAAACCGGCGGCGGCCGACGCCAAGGACGCCTGCCGGCAAGGCAAGGGCCAGTACGCTGCCGGCGACGTGGTGAAAGCCATCAAGACCCTGGGCAAGTGCGTGGAACGCGAAACGCGCAACCGCGAAGCCTGGATCTCCTTGGCCAACGCCAACCTGGAAGCGGGCCGGTTCCCCCAATCGGCGGAGGCCTTCGCCAGGGCGGAATCCCTCAAGCCGGGAGACGAAACCTTCCTTGCGAGTTATCTGTCGGCGCTGGAAGGCGCGGGCAAAATCGAAGAGCGGATCCCCGTGCTGCGCGCCCTGGCCGGGAAGAAACCGGGCGATCGCCGGCACTCCGAGAGCCTGCTCGCCGCCGTCGAAGCCGCCGGGCCGGAAAAGCATCCCGATGAATACCTCTTCGCTCTGCAATCCCTGGCGGAAGGGCCGGAAGCGGATCGCTATACCCTGGAAAAGCTCGCCGCCGCGTATTTGAAACGCGGTAAACCTGAAAAGGCGGAAGCGGAGTATCGCGGCCTGCTGGTGAAAAACCCCGAATCCGCCGAAGATTGGGCCGGGCTGGGCGCCTCGCAAGCCGCCGCGGATCCCCGGGCCGCCGCCGAATGCTATCGCAAGGCCGCGTTCTACTCGAACAATGCCGGCCAGCGGACGGCGTACCAGAATGAACATCAACGCCTGAGCCGGGCGGCGGCCAAATCCCATGGCGATCCCACAGCCGCCATTGCGGAAGACTCCAAGGAACAAGCCATCCTGTTCGCCCCCGCCGCTCCGGTCGTGGCCGCCGCCTCTGCTCCGGCAACTCCTGCCGCTAAACCCGAACCCGTTAAACCCACCGTCGCCGCGGCCAAGCCCTTGCCCGCATCCAAGCCGTTCGATGTGACGGCTTTCCAGGACAGCATATATAAGGCCGAACTGGAAAAGCGCCTCGCCAAGGAAGAGGAGCGCAAAAACGGGGATGAGCCCGGCGCCATCGCCTACCTGGAAAAGCTGGCGGAGAAAAGGCCCGGCGAGATCAAATACCAGGAGGAACTCGCGGCCTATTACCGCGGCAAAGGGGACCGGGCCAGGGCATCGCTGCGCTATAGCCGGATTTTCATCCTGAACGCCTCCCACCCGGAAGCCAACTACTGGCTGGGCATGGAGGCGGCCAAGGCGGGTGACAATGCCCTGGCGGTTCCCATGCTGGAAAGGGCGGTGGCGGCGGCCCCCGCCCGCTCGGACGCGTGGAAGGCCCTGGCGAAGGGGTATGCGATGCTGAGCCGCAAAGAGCAGGCTTGGGACGCCTATAAGAAGGCGTTCTCCCTCTTGCCTTCGGATCTGGAAACCGCCCGAGGCAAGCTGGAGGTGGCCCGGGAATCCCATCCCGCCGAACTGGCCGGGTCCTACGAAGACGTGCTGCGCATCGCCCCCCAGGACGCGGAAGCCGCCCTGGGATTGGCCAGGCTCCGGTTCCAGGAGGGGAATTTCGCGGCCGCGGAGAAGAACTATCGCATCGTCTGCAAGGATTCCAAGGACTCCCGTGCCTGGGCCGAGTTCGGGCGCTCCCTGCTGGAATTGAAGCGGACGGACGAGGCCGCGGCGGCGCTGCAAAAGGCCGTGGACCTGGGCGAAAAGGATCCTTCCCTGCGCCTGGACCTGGCCCGCATCCGCATGGACAAAGGCGACCTGGATTGGGCGGAAGCCTTGCTCAAGGACCTGGCCAAAAAGGCGCCCGCGGATCCCGAGCCCCTGTACCGGCAGGGCCAGATCGCGCTCAAGCGCCAGCAGACCGCCGTGGCCGAGGAATTCTTCCGCAAGGCGCATCAACTGAAGCCCGCCGAAGGCCGCTATGCGGAAGCGCTCGCCCGCTCGCTGCGGGACAAGGACGATTGGAAATCCGCCGTCTCGGCGCTGGCCCAGGCCGAGTCCGGGCTGACCCTGTCGGGACGGCTGCTGTACGGGGAGTGCCTGGCGCACGGAGGGGATTACGCCGGAGCCCGGGAAGTGTATGCCGCGTTGTACCGGAAGGAGGCGTCCGCCCCGCTGTTGTCCCGCCGCATGGACCTGCTGGTGCGCATGGGCAAGGCCGATCAGGCCGTGGAACTGGCCGCCGGCGCGCCGTTCCAGGACGCCACGGAAGTGCGGTATTCCCTGGCCAAGGCGCAGCTTTCCCTCGCGGACGCCCAGGTGCTCAAGGGCGACGTGGACCAGGCCGTCGACCTCATGAAACTGGTGCTCAAAACCGATGACCACCGCCCGGAGTACCATTATTATCTCGGGCTCGGGTATTTCGATCAGAACCGTCCCAAGAAAGCCCTGTCCGAGTTCGCGGACGCGCTGACCTACCGGGTGGACTATCCGGAGGCGCTGTACCGCAAGGGCTTATGCCAGATCCGGCTTGAAGACGCGAAGGACGCGGAGAATTCCTTCGGCGAGCTGTCCCAGCACGCGGATCCCGCCTGGAAGGCCCGCGGGCTGTACGGCCTGGCCATGGCCTTCGAAGCGCAAGGGAAGCCGGAGGCGGTCCGGCACCATCTCGAACGATCCATCGCCTCCTCGCCGCTCCCCGAAGCCATGGCCTTCCTGTCCCGCGTGAACCTCAAGCAGAACAAGGTGGTCGAGGCGCAGGAGTGGGCCCGCAAAGCCTTGGCGGCGGATCCGTCCAATGAGGCCGCGACCGTGGCCCTGGCCGAAGCCTTGGCATCCGGCAAGATGCAGGCGGAAGCCATGGAACTGGCGCGCCAGGGGCTGAAGGCCAGGCCGCTTTCCTGCGGGCTGCTGGTGCAGACCGCCAAGCTGAACTACGAAGCGGGAAAACTGGATTCCACCCTTGCGATGAGCAGCAACGCCATCCGGATCTGCCCGGGGGAAAAGATGGCCTATTATTACGCGGGTATCGCCACCCGTGGAAGCAACCGCCCCGAGGAAGCGAAACGATACTTCAAATCCTTCCGCAAGCTGGGCGGAGACAAGAAGATGGTTCCGGAGGAGTAAGCCGCGCGGATGGAAACGGGTTATTTCCGGGAGGGGAGATCTTCCGGAAATTTCCCTTTGCGGCATACCACTCCGGGAAGGATCCAGATCAAGAACAGCATCGCGCTGAAAACCGCAATCCCCGTTTGGGTCCAATCGTTCTGAAGCATTTCCACGGCCACCCCCCGAAGTCGGATGTTGGGTCTATGAATCCATTCTACCACGGGCCGCCGGGGGATACCCCATGTTTTTTATCCCCCCTGCCGGGCGGGACCCCCCCCAGGGACGGCCGTTGGCGGCCATTTCCCGATCCGGCCTTTGCGGGAAATTCCACCAATTTCACGGGTAGACCCGCAATTTTCGATATGTTATCATCCCTGGCATGCAGCAGCAAAAATAAGCCGGAACGCGCCGAAAAGTTGCTGCAGGGTCAGAAACGGACTCTTTACCAAGCTATTTTAATTGAGCAGAAACATCCCTGAAAACGAAATCGCCATGCAACCCTATGAAGCAACCGCCATTCAATGGCTCCACGATGAAGTCCGGGTCTACCTGCGGGCCCGCCGGGAAGGCAAGCAGCCTCCCAATCCTTCCGACTGGGTGGGCCTTTGCTGGGACGTCGGACACAGCCTTTCCATGATGGCCGCCCACGGCATCGCCTTGAAGCCGGTCCTGGTGGCCGTATCCGGCAAGTTACGGATGGAATTCGCCGGCGTGCAGGGGCTCATGCCCGCCGACTTCCAGATGATGAGATTGTTCTACCTGAACTATTTCGAACGCGCCGAACTCCTGCCCAAGCTGCGCCTCATCCCCTGGGACCGGCATGAGTTGATCCTGGAGCGGTGCAAGGATCCCGTGCAACAGGAGTTCTACCTGGACCTGTGCCTCAAGGAAAGCCTCAACGCGGAGGGCCTGGTGGAGGCCTTCAAGAAGCAACGCTATGAGATGAGCTCGCTGTCGGGCTCGCCTCTTTCCTGAAAGATCCCGCCGCTTCCGCGAGGGGCCTTTCCGGCTCCGGGAAGTTCCAGGCCGGTCCGGACGGCTCCGCGTCCGGGTGAAGGGCGGGCGATGCGCCCCGGGCGCTCTCCTCCGCGGCGGATTCCGGTCCGTAGGCTCCCAGATGATCCATGCCCCATTGCCGGATGGCCGAGAGGATCGGTTCCAGGCTGCGGCTGCGCGACGTGGGCGCGTAGACGATGCGCGGCTTATCGGTGCCGACCACCATCCGGGTGATGAGCCCGTCGAATTCCAATTCCTTGAGATGCTTGGCCAGGATCTTCGCCGAGATGCCCGGGGACAAACGCTTCAATTCTCCGAAGCGCTTGGACTCGCCCGTGAGCAGATGGTTGAGGAGCAACCCCTTCCACTTTCCGCCGATCAGATTCAGGGTCAGCTCCGCGGGCCAGGTGAATTTCTTGAGTACCATGTTTTCTCCCGATTCTATTTCCACCGCGCGGCGGCCGGCCGGGTGGAGGAAAATTGTTCGCAATATGGGGGCATAAGGGTTTAGTCATGGCAACCCCTATGCCAAGATGGAGCGGGTGGGATTCCCGGGGAATTTTGCCGGACGGACGGAGGCCGAAACGGTTACCCGGAGGAAAGCGCGTTCCATAATCGTCCCATGGGTTTCAAAATGGGCCGGAAAACCGGGATTAACTATCTTTGTCCAGCTCCGAACCGTGTATTTTATCGGGCGGACTGGATTTTCATCTGCGTAGTCGCATCCGTGGCGTTTTTTGCCGGGAAGGAATCATGTTCAGAGCGTGCTTGGCCTTTGCATTCGTTTTATCCCTGGCGATGTCCGGATTCGCGCAAACCAACTCGGAAGAGGCCACCCGGGTGCCGGGAATGAGCCAACCCCTTCCCGTGAACCCCAAAGCGGTGAAAGACTCGGCCTTGGCCGCGGATTCCCTGAAAGCCGCCAAAGCGAAGCGCAAATCCAAGGCCAAAGCCAAATCCGCTGCCGAAGACTCCGCCAAGGCCGCGAAAGCCGCCCGGGATTCGGTTGCGGCCGCCCCCGCCCCCGTCGATAGCGTCAAGACTGTCGTTCCCATGGCCCCGCCGGATTCCGCCAAGGCCGCCACCCCGGAAAGCCCGGATACGGCCGGTGTACCCGCCCCGGCGGTTGTGGAAGCCAAACCGGAGGAGATCAAGCGCGAACCCCAGGACACCCGCCTCTTCAACGATCCCCAGCTGATC
>DATENA010000183.1:0-18824 GCA_035275285.1 Fibrobacteria bacterium
AGCCCCCATCGCCGTCTTCGAAACCTTCCTCCGATGCCTCTGTCCCTTCCAAGTGAACTCTCCGAAGCTCCCCGCCAGGACGGCGCCGATGATGAGGGGAATGTGCACCAGGCTCGCGGCCGGGAAATGCCGCATCAATCCGGGTTTGCCGAACAGTTTCGCGCCCTTGCGCATCACGAGCCAATCGGTGGCTATCTTGACGCCCCAACTGGCCAGGCCCGCCGCCAGCAGGCCGCGATGGAAGCAGCCCGCCAGGATGCAGGCGGGAATCGCGCTGTAGTACCCGAAAATCCCCGCCAGGAAGGCGGTTTGCTTGGGCTGGTAGAGGCTGGTTTTGCTCGCCCAGCGCTTGCGTTGCTCCCAGAACTGTCCCAGGTCCGCGGGCGGCTCGGTCTGCACCTGGCTTTGCGGCTTCACGGAATAGCGGATGCGCCATTGGCCCAGCTTGTGGACGGATTGGATCAGGAAATCGTCGTCGCCGCTGACGATGTCCGCGGCGAACCCCGCCGACTGATCGTAGACCTTGCGGCGATAGGAAATGTTGTTGGCGTTGCCGTGCACGGGAAAGCGCAGGCCGATGAGGGCGGCGGCGACGATCCCGTGGGACAGGAACTCCAGGGCCTGGACCCCGGAGCCCAGGGCTTCCTTTTCCACGGGATAATAGGTGGTCATGCCCAGGACCAGTCCGGTGTCCTCTCCGTATTCCGAAACCAGGCTGGAAATCCAGGCCGGGGACATGATGCAATCGGCATCGGTGGTGACGATGATGTCCCCGGTCGCTTTTTCGAGTCCCCGGCTGAGGGCGTATTTCTTGGGGCTTTGACCCGCGGCCGTTTCCGTCAAGGTGACGGGATCGAAGCGGCCCGGCCAGGTCTTCGCGTATTCCCGCAGGATGTCCGGGGTGGCATCGTCCGAGCGATCGTCTACGACGATGACCTGCAGCCGGGCCGGATCGTAATCCTGGGCCCGGAGGCAATCGAGGCATTTCCGGATGCGGAGCTCCTCGTTGCGGGCGGCGATCAGGACGCTGACGGTGGGAAGCGGGGCAGGGGTAACATCGGCAGCAGGGGTGACCGGTGGGGGTGGACGTACCGAGGCGAGCAGATCCAGGCCCTTCAGGAGCTTCAGATTGAGGTACGCATAGATGGAGTTGGCGAGGCCCAAAAAAATCAAAACGGGAGGGAAAAGCATTGAGTTCGCCATCTGTTCGCGTAGAAGGCGTTTTAAACACCCTTTTCGCCTTCCAAATATACACGAAAGCGCCATTCGTGATTTGACGGAATTGCGCCATTTTTCCTACTTTAAACCCCGTTTTGGTACTTTCTCTAAGTTCAACAGGTAGCGAGCCGAAAGAGTTTTCACTCCAAGGCCAAAGTGATGTTCTCCCTGAGTTGCTGGAGCTTGGCTGCAGCGGCGAGTTGACCGCCAAGGTCAAATTCGCGCCGACCCTGACCCATCAACTGATGGATTTGTCGGTACGGGGCTCCATTACCTTGGATTGCGGTCGTTGTCTCGATAAGCTGACGGGCACGTTCGTGGTGAAGCTGCGGCTGCTGGTTGAGAAAAAAGAAGACCAAGGGTTGGAGTGGGGGGAAGACGAGGGGCTCGGCGTAGAGGAATATCTGGTCAAAATCGGGCCGGACGTCCAGGAAATTCCCCTGGAACACCTAATCGCCGAGCAAATCATCCTCAACTATAACCTGAATCCCTTGCCTACTCTGGACGAGAAGGACCGCTGCATTCAATGCGGCCGTCAGGCTTTCCAGGCCGAGGCGGTCCGCAAGGATAAGGATAGGGTGGACCCCAGGTGGGAAAAGCTCCAGGCTTTCAAAAAGCCGGAGTCGGATCCGCCCGAAGGGACCTGACCGGGACAAGCCGCGGGAGCCGCGGCGAAGAGCACGAATTTTTGACTGGAGTCGATCATGGCAGTACCTAAACGAAAAACCTCAACGGCCCGGCGCGACAAGCGCAAGACGCATTATAAGCTCAAGGCCCCCTCCACCACGAAATGCTCCCATTGCGGGCAGATCAAAATCTCCCATCGGGTCTGCTCCAATTGCGGATACTACGCTGGGGCGGAAGTCCGCCAGCCGGCTGAGTAGGCTCAGCCCTGATGATAAAGGTGGCCCTGGACGCCATGGGAGGCGACCACGCCCCCAAGGCTATAGTGGAAGGCGCCATCCTGGCCGCCAAGGAAAGCCAGGGGAAATATGGAATCGTCCTGACCGGTCCGGAAGACGTGGTGAAAGCCACCCTGGCTTCCCTGGGCCATAACGGCGAAGGCCTGGAGATCTTCCACGCGCCCGATCTGGTCGCCATGGACGATTCCCCCACGGCCGTGCTCAAGACCAAGCAGAACTCCGGCCTGGTCGCCTGCGTCAGCCTGCAAAAGGCCGGCAAGGTGCAGGCCAGCATCAGCGCGGGCAATTCCGGCGCCATGATGGCCGCCTGCCTGATGGCGCTCGGCCGCGTGGGCAGCATGCCCCGTCCCGCCATCGCCTGCGACGTCCCTTCCTTCGGGCGCAACGTCACCCTGCTCGATTGCGGCGCCAATGTCGACGA
This sequence comes from Fibrobacteria bacterium, assembly GCA_035275285.1. Taxonomy (GTDB): domain Bacteria; phylum Fibrobacterota; class Fibrobacteria; order UBA11236; family UBA11236; genus Chersky-265. The sequence continues at coordinate 2,563 of DATENA010000183.1, forward strand.
AAAGGCCCCCGCCCTGGTCCATTTCGGCATTTGCGGCAGCATCTACGCCGAGACCATGCTGGGGATCAAGAACCCCAAGGTCGGTCTGCTGAACATGGGCGAAGAAGAGAAGAAGGGCACGGAAGTCCTGCAGGAAGCCCATCAACTGCTCAAGCAGGCCCCCGTCAATTTCATCGGGAACGTGGAAGGCCGGGACATCATGCTCGGCGAGGTCGACGTGATCGTGACCGGCGGGTACGCCGGGAACGTCGTGCTCAAGCTGATGGAAGGCTTCTACGAGTACCACGTGAAGACTTTCGGCGACATCGACAGCCCCCAAGGCAGGCGCTTCCGGGAAGACTGGGACTACGCCAACCGCGGAGGCGCCATGCTGCTGGGCCTCAAGGGCACCGGACTCATCACCCACGGCCGCGCCGACGCCAAAGTCATCAAGAACGGACTCGACCTCGCGTACCGCCTGGCCAACAGCCAGGTGGCGGAGAAGATCGCCGCCAAGCTGAGCCAGGTGGCCTGATGGGCGCGGTCATCCGCGGCATCGGGGTCCATTACCCCGAATCGGTCATTACCAACGCGGACCTCGAAAAGATGGTGGAGACCACGGACGAGTGGATCTCCACCCGCACCGGGATCAAGCAGCGGCGCATCCTGCCCAAGGGATCGCCGCTCAAGTCCTCGGACTTCGGGGCCTATGCGGCCGGAGCCGCCCTGGAAAAGGCGGGCCTGAGCGCCCTGGACATCGACGGGATCATCTGCGCCAACATCAATCCGGACAAGCAGTTCCCGGCCACGGCCTGTTTCATCCAGGCCAAGATCGGCGCGGCGAACGCCTTCGCCTTCGACGTCACCGCCGCCTGCGCCGGTTTCGTGTACGCCGCCAACATGGCCGCGCTCCTCATCGACGCGGGCCAATGCCGCCATATCCTCGTGATCGGCTCCGAGATCATCTCCCCGGTGCTGGATTGGACCGACCGCAACACCTGCATCCTGTTCGGCGACGCCGCGGGAGCGGTGGTGTTCAGCGCCGGGCCCAAGGACCGGGGCATCCTGCTTTCCCAATTGAAGAGCGACGGCACCCAATCGGAGATGCTGTACCTGAACAATCCCGGGGACGAGGGCCGCCGCGGCATGTTCATGGACGGCAAGCATGTTTTCAAGGCCGCCGTGACGGAGATCACGGATATCGTGCGCTCCACGCTGGACAAGGCCGGATTCGCCCCGAAGGATCTGGACCTCCTGATCATGCACCAGGCGAACGTGCGCATCATCGGCGCCATCGCCGAAAAGCTCGAGCTTCCCCCGGAGAAGGTCGTCATCAACGTGGATCGCTTCGGGAACACCTCTTCCGCTTCCATCCCCTTGGCGCTCCACGAGGCGCAAGGCCAGGGCCGGTTGGAACCGGGAATGCTGATCGCCTTCGCCGCCGTGGGCGGAGGGATGAGCTGGGGCTGTAACCTCATGCGCTGGTAACGAGCTCCCTGCGGACGCCCGGATGGATTTCAAAAGTCAAAGTGCAAAATGCAAAAGTCAAAATTGAAGATTAAGAAAAGCCTTTTTCGGCTCGGAGGTATGACCCACCCATACTTTTGCATTTTGCACTTTGACTTTTGCACTTTGACTTCTCAAGGACACATATGACTCGCAGAATCCTATTATTCCCCGGCCAAGGCTCCCAATACGTGGGCATGGGCAAAAAGCTCGCCGAAACCTGCGTTCCCGCCAGGCTCCTGCTGGACAAGGCGAACGCGGTCCTGGGTTTCGACCTGGCCGACATCCTGTTCAACGGCCCCGAAGAGCGCCTAACGCGCACGGACATCACCCAGCCCGCCATCTTCACCGTGTCCATGATGGCCATGGAAGCGGTGAAGCAGGAGGGCATCGCCTTCGACTACGTGGCCGGGCACTCCTTGGGCGAATATTCCGCCCTGTGCGCCGCGGAGGCCTTCGGCTTCGAAGAGGGGCTGGCCACGGTGCGCCTGCGCGGCCAGCTCATGGCCCAGGCGGGGGACAAGAGCCCCGGGTCCATGGCCGCCATCCTGGGACTGGAGGCGGACAAGCTGGACGCCGTCCTGAAGGACGCGGCTTCCGCCGGCGTGGTCGTGGCCGCGAATTACAACAGCCTGTCCCAGATCGTGATTTCCGGATCCGTTGCCGGCGTGCAGGCCGCCGCCGGGCTGGCCGAAGCCGCGGGCGCGAAGAAAGTGGTCCTGCTCGCCGTCAGCGGAGCCTTCCACTCGCCCTTGATGGAATTCGCCGTCCCCGGACTGAAGGACGGGCTCGCCAAGGTTTCCCTCCGCGCGCCCAAAGTGCCTTTGATCAGCAATGTGGAGGCCCGGCCCGTCGTCGATGCCGAAGCCATCCGCGGCCTGCTGCTCCGCCAGCTCACTTCTCCCGTGCGCTGGGTCGAATCCATGCAGGCCGCCTTGGGCCTGGACGCCAGGGAAGCCTTGGAAGTGGGTCCCGGCAAGGTGCTGATGGGCCTGGCGCGCGGCATCAGCCGCGACATGAAAGTCACCCCGGTGGAAAACCCTGAAGATCTGAAAGGCAAGGCCGCATGAACGATTTGCAGGGACAATCCGCCATCGTCACCGGCGCGAGCCGGGGCTTGGGCTATGCCATCGCCGAGAGGCTGGCCAAATCTGGCGCCAAGGTGCATCTGGTCGCGCGCAATCCGGCGGGAGTGGAAGAAGCCGCCGCCAGGATCGCCGCCGCCACCGGATCCGCCGCCAAAGGCTGGGCCGCCGACGTGGGCGACTCGGAATCGCTCAACGCCGTTTTCGCGGCCATCCAGAAGGAATCCCCCGCCATCGAAATCCTGGTCAACAACGCCGGGATCACCCGCGACGGATTGCTCATGCGCATGAAGGACGAGGATTTCGACGAGGTGGTGCGCATCAACCTCCGCTCCGTGTTCCTGGGGACCCGGGCGGTGCTGCGCGGCATGATCAAGCAGAAGTACGGCCGCATCATCAACCTCACGTCCATCGTGGGCGTGCACGGCCAGGCCGGACAGGCGAATTATTCCGCCTCCAAGGCCGGCATCATCGGATTCACCAAGAGCTGCGCCAAGGAAGTGGCTTCGCGCACCATCACCTGCAACGCGGTGGCGCCGGGTTTCATCGATTCGGACATGACCAAGGTGCTCACGGAGGATCAGAAAACGGGCATTCTGGGAGGCATCCCGATGGGCCGCATGGGCGACCCCGCCGAAGTGGCGGCCCTGGTGGGCTTTCTCGCTTCCCGGGAAGCGGGATACCTTACCGGACAGGTTTTCCACATCGACGGCGGGATGGGTATATAGGCATTTCGCTCCGGAGTTGCCGTGCAACTCCACGCTCAATGCAGTATAGATTTATAGGCATTTCGCTCCGGAGTGGCCGTGCAACTCCATGCTCGGTGCTTTCATATTGCTTGTTTTTGAGGAAATTTTGGGGTTTGGGGGCTGCATGCGGCCTGAACCCGGACGGTTTAGATTATATTTACCCTACCTTTCTAAGGAGAATTGAATGTCAGAGGATATCCATCAGAAAATCACCAAGGTCATCGTCGAGAAGCTCGGAGTCTCGGAAGATCAGGTGAAGCCTGAAGCCGCTTTTATCGACGACTTGGGTGCCGATTCGCTGGATCAGGTCGAATTGGTGATGGCCCTGGAAGACGAGTTCGATATCGAAATCCCGGATGAAGAAGCCGAGAAGCTGAAGAAAGTCAGCGACGTCATCACGTACGTCACCTCGAAGGCTTAACCCCCGTATTCAAACACAGGATGAAGGTGCTATTTCCAGTAGATAGTGCCTTGCCTCTTTGATGCTTTTCGGATTTCTCCGCAAATTGTTCAAGGGAGGACGCAAAGAGCCGTCCTTATCCGAATTGGAGCGGATCCTGTCGTACCGTTTCCAGAACAACGATCTCCTGATCATGTCGCTATCGCATCGTTCCTTCGTGAACAGCCAGCGCACGGACAAGAAAATGGAGTCCAACGAGCGCTTGGAGTTCCTGGGCGACGCGGTCCTGAACATCGTCGTCACCGACTACCTGTACCGGGAGTATCCGGACAAGGAAGAGGGGCGCATGTCCAAGATGAAGTCCCTCGTGGTGAGCTCCCGGGTGCTGGGCCTCTGCGCCGATTCCTGGAAGCTCGGCGATTTCATCCTCCTGAGCCGGTCGGAAGAGAAATCAGGGGGGCGCAAGCGCCTGAGCATCCTCGCCGACGCCTACGAGGCCGTGATCGGGGCCGTGTACCTGGACGGCGGCCTGGAATCGGCCCGCAAGCTCATCCACGGTTCCTTGATGGAAATCATGGACGAGGTGCTGGACGACGAGGAGTTGGCCAACTATAAAAGCAAGCTGCTGGAATACACCCAGTCGCGCGGCATGGGCATCCCTTCCTACGATGTGCTGCAGGAGACCGGACCGGAGCATCAGAAAAGCTTCGTGGTGGGCGTCTACGTTCAGAACCGGGAGTGGGGCCGCGGCAGCGGGAACTCCAAGAAAAGCGCCGAGCAGGCCGGGGCCCGCGTGGCTTTGACCAATATGAACGCCGAAAAGGACAAGGAAAAAGGCGCGGCCGGTTCCGGCGCCTCCCTGGAGCATTCCGGGGAGGATTCCCACGGCTCGCCTTGAAGGGACGGGGCCCTTCCGTTTCGAGGCGCATTTTGGAGTGGCGCTTACTCGCTAGCGATTCCCGAGGATCGGGGCATACGGGCGCCAGGAACATGGCGATCGATGAAACCCTGCTCGCCGAGGTCGAAGCCGGCCGCTCTCCGCCCACGTTGCGCGTCTACGGCTGGTCTCCGGCCTGCATCAGCCTGGGCCACTCCCAACGGGCCGAGGATGAACTCGATCTGGAGCGCGTGCGCGCCCTGGGATACGATGTGGTGGTCCGGCCCACCGGAGGCCGCGCGGTCCTGCACATCGGCGAATTGACCTACTCGCTCATCGCCTCCCCGGATTCCGAGCCCTGGTGCGCGACCCAGGCGCTTTCCTACCGGACCATCTCCCAGGCCGTGGCCCAAGCGCTCGCGGCGGAGGGGTTCGGCGTCTCCCTGGACCGGGGCTATCCGGTGGAAAAGCCCCTGGCCTTGCGGGCCATGACCCCCTGTTTCTCCTCCACCGCCCGTTCCGAAGTGGTCTGGGGCGACCGCAAGGTGGTGGGCTCGGCGCAAAGGCGCCTGCGGGGCGCGTTCCTGCAGCACGGTTCCATCCTCGTCTCCAAGGCGCACCGCAACGTGGTGGACTGCCTGAAGCTGGACGACGCCAAACGCATGCGCTACCTGGAAATCCTTGACCGAAACGCGGTATGCTTGGAAGAAGCGCTGGGACGACCGGTACGATGGGAAGACCTGGCGGACGGATTCGCGGAAGGAGTGGCGGAGGGGTTGAGGGTGGAATGGGGGGTGGGTCGGTTGAGCGAAGTCGAAGAGAGAAGAGTTGCGGAACTGAGCGAGGAGAAGACCCGACACTCCGAACGTTTGATGGGCATCACGTCGGAAGTCGGGAGTCGGGAGTCGGGAGCGAAGAACTGAGGTATATTCGGTGGATGTCGGATTTCACCAAAGGTTACAAAGAGTTGATGGTTTGGCAGATCTCCATGGAATTGGTTCCTCAGATATATCGGATGACGAAAAGATTTCCTTCGGACGAATTGTATGGAATTACGAGTCAAATCAGGAGAGCCGTCGTTTCAGTACCCGCGAATATCGCGGAAGGACAAGCACGCAGGCATCCAAAAGAATTCCTGAATTTTCTTTCCATTGCACGGGGCAGTCTTGCCGAAGTGGATACTCTGATGATGACCAGCATTAAATTAGGGTACCTGGACGAAACCGCGATGAACAAAATCGAGCCTCAGGTCATCCTGATTCGCAAGTTGCTGCAAAAATTGATGCAAAGCATTATGGGTCCGAATGAAAAGGGACAAAGTGGAGGAGGGTATTCAACTCCCGACTCCCGACTCCCGACTCCCGGCTCTCAGCGCCCGACGCCCGACGGGATGCATCCATAATGCTCGAAGTCTCAAATCTCTCCGTCGCTTTTAAAAGTGGTCCCGACTTCGTCCCCGTGACCCACCACATCGACTTCCACCTGGAAGCAGGCGCGACTCTCGGCATCGTAGGCGAGTCCGGAAGCGGAAAGTCCGTGACTTCCATGGCCGTGATGGGATTGCTTCCGCAGCGGCAGGCCCGGGTCACCGCCGACAGGCTGGCGTTCGACGGGCGGGACATGCTGGCCTTGTCCGCCCAGGACTGGCGGGCCTTGCGGGGCAAGGACATCGCCATGGTGTTCCAGGATCCCATGACGAGCCTGAACCCGTTGATGCGGTGCGGCGAGCAGATCGCCGAAGCCATCCGGTTCCATCAGGGCAAGGGCAGGCGCGAGGCCAGGCTGGAAGCCATCGCCTTGCTGGACCGCATGGGGATTCCCAATCCGGACCGGAGGGTGGAGGCTTATCCGTTCGAGTTGTCCGGAGGCATGCGTCAGCGCGTGATGATCGCCATGGCGCTTTCCTGCCGTCCCAAGCTGCTCATCGCCGACGAGCCCACCACGGCCTTGGACGTGACCATCCAGGCGCAGATCCTGAAGCTCATCCGCGAGCTGCAGAAGGACTTCGGCATGGCCCTGGTGCTGATCACCCATGACCTGGGCATCGTGAAGGACATGGTCGAAAACCTGCTCGTCATGTACGCCGGGCGGGTGGTGGAACGGGGCCGCGCCGCGGACGTGCTCGATCATCCCACCCATCCTTATACTTTGGGTTTATTGAGATCGATCCCGTCACTGTACCGGAAGGTACGGCGCCTGGCATCCATAGAAGGCATGGTGCCCAGACCTTCGGACGTGGTGCCGGGCTGCCGCTTCAATCCCCGCTGTTTCATGGCCTTGGACGCATGCAGGCGGACCGATCCGCCGTTGGAAGGAGACGCCGCGCGGGCGTCGGCGTGCCTGCGCAGGCGCGAGTTGGCGGAAAGTTCCGCCCCGGTTTGAACCGCCGATTTCCGATCCCCCGTTTCCGGCGGAATCTATTTTGATCCAGGAACCGTAGACGAAACTTGCCGGTCAAACCCGTACTTTGGCACGGGAGCGACCATTCGGGACGGGCGCTGGTTGAAAATATTGATGCTCTGGTCTTTCCCGATCCTTCCCCGCCTCTTTTCCCGGCCTCGGCGGATCGCGGCGAATCGCGGCCGGCGCGCCCCCGGATACGATGTCATCATGACGTGCAATTACTCCCCCTGGTCCAGGTATTCCGGCGGGGGACAGAAATCCGTCCACATGCTGGCGGGGGAGATGGCGCGGCAGGGATTGAAAGTGGCGGTCGTATACAGTAAGGCGCCCTGGGAGAAGATCGCTCCCCACGCGGAGTCCCCGTACGATGAGCATTGGGCCGGCTTCTTCGCCCTGCGGCCCGGGATCGGTTCTCCCTTGCGTTTCCTCAACGGCATCCTCTTCTACTCCAAGGTGCGATCCCTCTCGACCGACCGGACCGTCCTGCACGGGAACGGGGACGAGGCCAGCCTGCTCTGGTTGATCAGGAACAAGCGGAAATTCGTCTACACCAACCGCTATCCCGAGTTCCCGGCCTTCCTGTACGGGCGGGATTGGACCAAGGCGCGCGCCTGGACGGCCATCTTCTTCCGCGAGCCGCGCTTCGTCGCCATCGCCATGGGCATCCGCCACGCGGACAAGGTCACCGTCACCAGCACCTATTCCCTGGCGGAAACGCGGAAAGCCTTCGGCCTGGGTGCCGGAGACGTTTCGGTCGTTCCCAACGGGGTGGATCCGGTATTCCTGGACCTGCCCATGGACACGCGGGAATCCACCGGCGTGCTCTTCTTCGGGCGGCTGACGCGCGCCAAAGGGCCGGACCTGGCCCTGGAGGCGTACGCCCGGCTGCCCGCCGACCTGCGCAACGCGCATCCCCTGCGGTTCATAGGCGCCGGTCCCATCCGCTGCGAGCTGGAGGCCAGGGCCAATGCCTTGGGCTTGACCGGCGTGGAGTTCCTGGGATGGAAGACCGGAGTGGATTTGGCCCGCACCATCCTCTCCTGCGGGGCCGTATGTCTTCCCAGCCGCGAGGAATCCTTCGGCAATTCCGTGGTCGAGGCCCTGGCCCTGGGGCAGACCCTGGTCAGCACACGGGCCGGATCCATTCCCGAAGTCGTCGGTCCCTGGGGACGCCTGGTCGCTCCGGACGATCCGGAAGCCCTGGCCGCGGGCCTGGAAGCGGGGCTCCGCGCCGGGACGGCCTGGACGGAGAAGTGCCGGCAGCGCGAATTCATCCGCGCCCGCTACAGCTGGGGCCGGGCCTCGATCCGTTACCGGGCCATCTACAACCCGTTGAAGATCAGCAAGGTCCGCCGGCTGGACGGGCATGCCATCCTCGCCGGATAGTATATTTCCCTGGATGGGCGAGGATGCGGGCCAACCGCTGCTGCAGGCCGAAGGCCTGCGCGTGGAATTCGGGAGCGGCAAGGACCGGGTGCAGGCGGTGCGGGACGTGAGTTTCCGCATCCCCAGGCATTCGACCCTGGGCCTGGTGGGGGAGAGCGGGAGCGGAAAGACCACGGTCGGCCGCGCCATCGTCCGGCTCCTTAAGCCCGCGGCCGGGCGCATCCTTTTCGACGGCGCCGACCTCACCGCCCTGGGCGAATCCGGCTTCCGCCCCTACCGCAAACGCATCCAGATGGTTTTCCAGGATCCCTATTCCTCCCTGGATCCGCGTTTGTCCATCCGGGCCAGCCTCAAGGAGGCCCTGGCCTTGGGCCATCCCGGCCGCAAGGCGGAATGGGAGGACATCCTGGCGGACAAGATGAACCTGGTGGGATTGGCGCCGGATTACCTCAGCCGTTACCCCCATGAATTCTCGGGCGGCCAGCGGCAGCGCATCGGCATCGCCCGCGCGCTTTGCGTCGAGCCGGAATTCCTGATCTGCGACGAACCGGTCTCTTCCCTGGACGTTTCCATCCAAGCGCAAATCCTCAACCTCCTCATGGACCTGCAGGAGCGCCTGGGGCTCTCCTATCTCTTCATTTCCCATGATTTGCGGGTGGTCAAGCACATCGCCCGGGAAGTGGCGGTGATGCGGCGGGGGGAGATCGTGGAGCTGAAGGAAACGGAAGAGCTGTACCGGGCGCCCGCCCATGCCTATACGCGGACCTTGCTGGAAGCCATTCCGGGCCGCTGAAATCGGCCGGCTTCCGTATCAGGCCCTTTTTTTGTAAATTAGGCGCTTTCCAATGAGGGCATATTGACGAGTATCCAGAACGGGACCCTTCCATCCGGGCCCCTGATTGTCCAGGGCGACATGACCATCCTGCTGGAAGTCGCCCACCCGATTTACGCCGAAGCCAGGGACAGGATAGCTCCCTTCACCGAGCTCCTGAAGAGCCCGGAGCACATGCATACCTACGGGATTTCCCATCTGTCCTTGTGGAACGCCGCCTCTTCCGGCCATGACGCCGGGGAAGTGCTGGACACGCTCCGGAAATATTCGCGCTTCGAATTGCCGCATAACCTCGTCACCGAGGTCGAGACCTTCATGGAGCGCTACGGCCAGGTGCGCATCCTGCGCGAGGACGGAAAGCTGATCCTGGAAACCATCGACCCGATGCTGATGACGGAAATCCGGAACCACCGCCAGACCGCGCCGTACCTGGACCAGGTCCTGGACGATCGCCGCGCGACCCTGTTCCCGCATACCCGCGGCATGATCAAGATGGCGCTGACCAACATCGGGTTCCCGGCGGAGGATCTGGCCGGATACGTGACCGGAGCGCCGCTGGAAGTGGCCATCCGCGCCACCACCCTGGAAGGCAAGCCGTTGAACCTGCGCGAATACCAGAAGGACGCGGGACAGGTGTTCCACGCCGGAGGCAGCGAAAAGGGCGGCTCGGGCGTGATCGTGCTGCCCTGCGGCGCCGGCAAGACTTTGGTGGGCCTCTCCACCATGGCCAAGTGCGCTTGCCATACCCTGATCCTGACCACCAACGTGACGGCGGCCCGGCAATGGATCCGCGAGATCCTGGACAAGACCACCTTGCGGGAGGATCAGGTGGCGGAATACACGGGCGACAATAAGCGGATCGCGCCGGTCACCGTGGCCACCTACCAGATCATCACCTACCGCAAGCGCCAGAGCGAGGATTTCCCCCATTTCGAGATCTTCCAGAAGAACAATTGGGGCCTCATCATCTACGACGAAGTCCATCTGCTGCCGGCCCCGGTGTTCCGCATTTCCGCGGACATGCAGGCGACGCGCCGCCTTGGGCTCACCGCCACGCTCATCCGCGAGGACGGGCGCCAGAAGGACGTGTTCTCGCTGATCGGGCCGAAGAAGTTCGAGGTCCCCTGGAAGGTGCTGGAGCAGCAGGGGTGGATAGCCACCGCCACCTGCACGGAGATCCGCGTGAGCCTGCGTCCCGAGGACAAGATGGCCTACGCCATGGCCGATCTCCGCAAGAAGATGGCCCTGGCCGCCTCCAACCCGGAGAAGTTCAAGGTGGTGAAGGAGCTGATCGCCAAGCACAAGACCGATCGCGTGCTCATCATCGGCCAGTACCTGGAGCAGCTCGACGCCTTGTCCGATCTGCTCAAGGTCCCGCTCATCACCGGTTCGACTCCGAACACCGAACGGGAAGTGCTCTACAAGGAATTCCGGGACGGCAGGATCGAGACGCTCATGGTCTCCAAGGTGGGCAACTTCGCCGTGGACATCCCCGACGCCAACGTATTGATCCAGATCTCGGGAACCTTCGGCAGCCGGCAGGAAGAGGCCCAGCGCCTGGGCCGCGTGCTGCGCCCGAAATCCAACGGATCGCTCGCCCACTTCTATACCATCATCACCAAGGACACCAAGGAACAGGAGTTCGGCATGAACCGGCAACTGTTCCTGACCGAGCAGGGCTATTCCTACGCCATCGTGGACTGGAACCGCCCCGTGCTGGAGGGAAATCCGAAATGAGAAGCAAGCCCTGGTTTCTGGCGGCCCTGGCCGCCGCATCCCTGGCCGCGGCCCCCGCCAAGGCCGGGATCAAGGCGGAATACGCCGTGCTCGACAACGGCCTCAAGGTCATCCTCTTCCCGGACCGGCAATCGCCCACCGTGGCCTGCCGCCTCTTCTACGTGACCGGATCCGTGCACGAGCACCCGGGCAACACCGGCATCGCCCATCTCCTGGAGCACATGCTCTTCAAGGGCACCAGGAAGGTGGGCGTGACCGATCCCGTGAAGGACGCGGAGTACGTCCGGCAAATCGACGAAGTGATGGCCCGTTACCGCGGCCTCGCCCCCGGCGATTCCTCCGCGGCCAAGGCGCTCAAGCGCCGCTACGACTCCCTCATCGCCGAGGAGCGCAAGCTGCTGATCAAGTACGAGCTGTGGGAAGCTTACGAGAAGGCGGGAGGCACGGGCCTAAACGCCTTCACTTCGGACCTGATGACGGCGTATTTCGTCACCCTGCCCAAGAACAAGCTGGACCTGTTCCTGTGGCTGGAATCGGACCGCATGCAGAACGCCGTGCTGCGCGAATTCTATTCCGAGCGGGACGTGGTGATGGAAGAGCGGCGCATGCGCGTGGAGGACAGCCCCACGGGACGCTATTGGGAAAGCCTGATGGGCGTTTTCTACGAGGCCCATCCTTTCCGCTTCCCCACCATCGGCTATCCCTCGGACATCAAGTCCCTGACCCGCGAGCAGGCCGACCACCATTACCGCGAATATTACAAGCCCAACAACGCCATCCTGGTGCTGGCGGGCGACATCGACGCCGCCAAGGCCATGGACGGCATCAAGAAGTATTTCGGCGGCATCGGCCGCGGGGCCGAGTTCCCGCCCGTCGTCACCGAGGAGCCCCAGCAGCCCGGCGAAAAGCGCCTGATCCTCCGCAAGAACGACGCGAAGCCCCGCTTCGACGTGATGTTCCATACCCCCGGGTTCGACCATCCGGACCTGTACGCGCTGGACATCGTGGAAGGCGTGCTTTCCGGGCGGAGCGGGCGGTTGTACCGCAAGCTCGTGAAGGACCTCAAGATCGCCCTCAACGCCGGAGGCGGCAACGGCCTGGACAGGTACACCTCCAACTTCAGCGTCAGCGTGGACCTGGACGGCGGGAACCCGCAGCTGGACAAAGTGGAGAAGGCCGTATGGGACGTGCTGTACGAGTTGGGGCAGAAGCCGATTTCGGAGCGGGAGCTGACGCGCGCCAAGAACCAGGTGGCCGCCCGCACCCTGCGGCAATTGCTCGACAAGGAAGAGCTGGCCACCGAGCTGGCCTTCTGGGAAATGCGCGGAGGCTGGGACTATATCAACAAGTTCCCGGACCGGGTGCAGCAGGTGACCGCCCGGCAGGTGCAGGACGTGTGCAAGCGGTACTTCTACCGCAAGAATTCCACCGCCGGCGTGATCCTCCCCGAGGAGGAAACCGCGTCCGGGCCCGTTAAAGCCGCCAAGAAAGGGGGTGCGCAATGAGCCGCATGCACGTTTCATGGTCCTCCCTGGCGTTGGCCGCGGCGGTTTCCTTCGCCACGGACGCGAATGGCGCGGCCAAGGCCGCCGCCGGTTCCGGCAAGGGGATCCCGGAGCATTATTCCAAGATCGCCTATCCGGAATTCACCTACCAGCCGCCCCATCCCAAGGATTACCGCATGGTCCTGGACCGCGGCGTGGTGGCCTACCTGGTGCCGGATACCACCCTGGCCCTCATCCAGATGACGGTGCTGTTCGGCCATCCCAACCTGCCCGCCAAGCCCTCGGACGTGGGCCCCATGAACCTGTATTCCTCCATGCTCAAGGCCGGGGGCACCATCCGCTTCAAGCCGGAGCAATTGGAGGACAGCCTGGAGTTCGTGGCGGCCAGCCTGGGCGCCGGGATAGGGGATTTCCAGGCCGAGGAGAGCCTGGACGCCTTGCAGAAGGACGCCTACGCCCTGTACGATCTGCTGCCGGAGGTGGCCTTGCAGCCCCGCCTGGATGCGGAAGTCTTCAAGGTGCAGAAGCGCGCCTACCTGGAGAACATCCGCCACCGCTACGATACCCCCAACGGGGTCATGGGCGTGGCCTACGAGCACGTGATGTACGGCGGCCATCCCGGCAATTGGATGGCGACGGAGAAGGAGGTGGGGCCCCTGGGCACCGGCAGCCTCAAGCCCTGGATCGGCACCGGGTACGCGGTGAAGAACATGGTCATCGGCGTGGCCGGGAAATTCGATCGGGCCGAGATGATCGCCCATCTCAACAAGTTCATCGCCAAGTTCCCGGACGGCTACAAGAACGGCGTCGATTCCATCCCGCCCTACCGCGGTCCGGATTCCCCCGGGATCTATATCGTGGACAAGCAGGCCACCCAGGCCACCATCAAGCTGGGCGCGCCGGGAGTCCGCCGCCCGCATCCCGATTATTATCCCCTGGTGGTGGCGAGCTACATCTTCGGCGACGGGGGCTTCACCTCCCGCCTGATGGAAAAGGTGCGCTCCAACGAAGGCCTGGCCTACGGCATCGACAGCGACGTGGGCAGCGATTATTACCGCCGCGCCACCGTGAGCGTATCCCTGCAGACCAAGGTCGAAACGGGCGCCTACGCGGTCAAGCTGGTGCTCGCCGAAATGCGGCGCATGGCCAAGGAAGGCGTCACGGACGTGGAGCTGCAACGGGCCAAGGACGGCCTCATCAAGAGCCTGCCCGCCCTGTTCGACACCCCGCAGGCCACCGCGCACATATTCGCGCAGGGTGAGATCTGGAAGCGCAGCCCCGAGCATTACGTGGAATACATGGAGACCATCGGCAAGATGACCAAGGCGGAGGTGGAGGCGGCTTTCCGCAAGTACTTCGATCCGGATTCCATGCGCATCGTGGTGGTGGGGCCCAAGGAACAGCTGATGAAGCCGGATGAACGCAACCAGGCCGCGCTTTCGCAATTCGGCCCGGTGCGGGACCTCACCCTCCAGGATATCGAGGCCCGCAAGGAACATGGGAAATAAGGAAGCGAACATGTCGAGAAGGGTCGTAATCACCGGAATGGGGACGGTCAATCCCCTGGGCCTCACCGTGGAGGAGTACTGGCGGCGCCTGGCCCTCGGCGAATCCGGCATCAGGATCGTGGATCGGTTCGACAACGCCGCCATGGGCAGCCGCATCGGCGGCCAGGTGCCCGAGTTCGACCACATGCCCTGGTTCAAGGACAAGAAAATGGCCCGCCGCCTGGACCGCGCCATCATCTACGCCCACGTGGCGGCCTGCCAGGCCCTGAAGGACTCCGGCATCGAAGGCAAGTACGCTCCCGAGCGCGCGGGCGCCATTATCGCCACCGGCATGGGCGGAGTCGGCACTTTCGAGTCCGATACCCGGGTCATGATCGATCGGGGCCATAAGCGCGTCTCGCCCTTTTTCGTGCCCATGATCCTTCCCAACACCGTGTCGGCCTATTTCGCCATCGAGAACGACCTGCAGGGCCCCAACTACACCATCCTGTCGGCCTGCGCCAGCGCCAACCACAGCATGGGGGAGGCCTATGAGATCATCCGGCGCGGCGCCGCGGACGTCATGTTCACGGGCGGCTCCGAATCGGCGATGTGCGAGATCATCTACGCCGGCTTCGGCAACATGAAGGCCCTCTCCACCCGCAACGACGATCCCAAGGGCGCTTCGCGCCCCTTCGACAAGGGCCGCGACGGCTTCGTGATGGGCGAAGGCGGAGCGGTGCTGGTGCTGGAAGAACTGGAGCATGCCAAGGCGCGCGGCGCGCGCATTTACGCGGAGTTCGCGGGCTACGGCATGAGCTGCGACGCCCACCACATCACCGCGCCCTGTTCGGACGGCGCGGGCGGATATCGCGCCATGCGCAACGCCCTGCAATCGGCCGGCATGAACCCGGAGGCCATCGACCTCGTGAACGCCCATGGCACCTCGACGCCCCTCGGGGACGCGGGGGAGACCCTGGCCATCAAGCGCTGCTTCGGCGATCACGCCAAGGCGAAGCTGCTGGTTCATTCCACCAAGTCCATGATCGGCCATGCCCTGGGCGCCGCCGGCGCGGTGGAAGCGGTGGCCCTGATGATGGCGTTGACGCGGGGCGTGGTGCATCCCACCATCAACCAGCGGGAACGGGATCCGGAATGCGATCTGAACTACGTGCCCAACCAGGCCGTGGAACGGCGCGTCAATGCCGTGCTGTCGAATTCCTTCGGATTCGGCGGGCACAACGCCACCCTGATCTTCAAGCGGTTTGGATGAAGCGCGGCGCGGTTTGCCTCCTGACGGGAGCCTTATGGCTTTCGCCCGGCGCCGCTGAACCCGCTGCCTCCGGACCCGCCGCCTCCAAGGCGCCTGCCGCCAAGGCGCGCATCCCGGAAACGCAGAAGGACTTCTGCAATTTCGTCCGGGGCTGCTCCTTGCCGCTGCCTCCCGGGTATTGCCCCGATCCGTCCGCCCTGGAAAAGCCGAAATTCAAGTACGACAGCACCCGCTGTCAGGAAGGCCGCACCCTGACGGCCCGCGGGGTGGGCCCGTCCCATCCGCTGGTCGGGTACAATCTATACCGGTTCCTGGGCATGGAATACCGGGTGCTTTACACGGTGGAGGATGAACTCCCCATCAGCGACGCCCGCCTGGCCTACCTGCTCGCGGACCTGCCGCTGTCGGCGCGCCTGGTCAGCCATTTCATGAAGGAGCCGTATACCGCGGAATACACGGACCCCTTGCGCACGCACTTCAAAGGGACCAAGGGCAAACGCCTGCGCGGGGACGCGACCCTCATCTCCGGATCTTCGGGCGAGAAGCGGCTGTTCTATTTCGGCTACGGGGTGGCCACGGTGGCCTGGTGGACCCTGCGGGGCCCGGCACTGATGGAATTCTCCTATGCGCCCGCGCCCGGCAAGGACAAGGTCCTGAAATACAGGATGAAGCTGCTGGTGTTCCCCGGCAACGGCGTCATCAACGGGATCATGAACCTGGGACTGTTCAGGAAAGTGGTGCTGGGCAAGGTCAAGGAAGTGCTGACGGACATCACCGGCACGGCCCAGAAGCTCGCCGGCGGCGGGGGCGCAGAGATCCTGAAGAGCAAGGATTGGACGGCGGAAGAGAAGAAGAAGATCGAAGAGTTCTTGAGGCTGCCTTGAGGAGGAGCTGTGAAGAGGATGGGATGAGGATTGGGGAGGGGCGTTCCATGGCGGCGAAGGGTCGGGAGTCGGGGGTCGGGAGTCGGGGGTTAAGTAAAAACCGCTCCGGAGCATGCTCCGTGAGCATCTTGGTTTTTACCCCCGACTCCCGACCCCCGA
>DATENA010000184.1:0-2256 GCA_035275285.1 Fibrobacteria bacterium
CCTTCGGGGTGGGCGGCGACTGAGCGCTATTCGACGGCGGGGACGGGCGCGCCCAGCGCCGGGGACTCCTCGTTCCGGGCCTGGACCTTCATCTTCACCTTTTCGGGCGAAAGCTCGAACAGTTCCCAGCACAACGCGTAAAGATCCAAGGCGCCGATGGAAGCCGGGGCGTATTCGAAGATGCTCAGGCCTTCCCGGGCGGCCTCGGCCAATTGGATGGTCTGGCGCACGGTCTGCCTGGCGATGCGGCCGGGGAACTCGTCGCTTATCTCCTTGAGGATGTTCTGGTGCAACTGGGTGTTGGCGCGGTACATGTTGACCACGATCTTGAACAGTTGCGCCGTCGCCGTCATCTTGTCCAGCATGGGGACCAGGTCCTGCAGGCCCTGCAAGGCGTACGGTTCCGCCTGGATGGGGACGATCACGCCCTGGACCGCGAACAGCGCCATGCGCGTGAGCCAGTTGACGATGGGCGGGCAGTCCACCAGGATGAAATCGTAATCGGGAGCCAATTCCTGCAGGATGAGCTTGAAGCGCGCCGGTTCGCGGATGAGGCGCGGGTCCAGGATGGGCAGATCGTCCAGGCTGGTGCTGCCGGCCAGGAGATCCAGGTTCTCGTACCCGGTGGTGAGGATGGCCTCATGGGGGGCGACGCGCTTCAGCAGCACCTGGGAGATGTCGGGATAGCCCGCCGGGACCGCGCTGCCGGGCGCGGCTTGGGTATCACCGGGGTTACCGGCGCCCTTGAGGAGATGGCGGGTGAGGTTCGCCTGGCCGTCCATGTCCACCAGCAGGGTGCGGAAACGGGAGAAGGCCAGGGCGTGGGCGCAGTTCAGGGAGAAAGTCGTCTTGCCGACCCCGCCCTTTTTCGAGAGGAAGCAGAATGATTTCGTCATATGCGGGCAAATATCGTCATTTTCATCTTCAACTTTCAACCACGGAAATGGGCACGCCCAATTGGCGGAACTTCTCCACCACGCGGTCGTAGCCCCGTTCGATGTAATTCACGCCGGAGATTTCCGTCCTGCCCTTGGCCAGCACCGCGGCCACCAGGTAGGAGAATCCGGCCCGCAGGTCGGGAATTTCGATGCTGGCGCCCTTGAGGGGCGTGGGGCCCAGGATGATGGCCGAGTGCTTGTGGCCGGAATTGCGGAAACGGCAATCGCGGCCGCCCAGGCATTCATCGTAGAGCTGGATGCGCGCGCCCATGCGGTTCAGGGTCTCCGCATAGCCGAAGCGGTTCTCATAGACGGTCTCGTGGATGACGGACATGCCCTCCGCCTGGGTGAGCAGGATGACCAGGGGTTGCTGCCAATCGGTCATCAATCCCGGATGCACGCCGGTCTCCACCGCGATGGGCTTCAACGCCGAGTTCATGCCGCAGAAGCGGATGCCGTCCTCGACGGTCTCGAACTCCCCGCCCGCCTTGCGCAGCCAGTTCAGGAAGGTGAGCATGTGCAATTGGTCCGCCCCCCGGATGAGCACGTCCCCGCGCGTGGCGATGGCGGAAACCGCGAAGGAGGCGGCTTCGATGCGATCGTTGATGACGCGATGCTGGGCCGGGTGCAGCCCTTCCACGCCCTGGATGATCCAGGTGCGGTCCGTCTCCTGGGTGATGATGGCGCCCATGGACTGGAGGAACAGGGCCAGGTCGACGATTTCCGGTTCGATGGCGGCATTGCGGATTTCGGTGGTTCCCCGGGCGGTGGCGGCGGCCATCATCAGGTTCTCCGTGGCCCCCACGCTGGGGAACGGAAGGGTGATGCGGGCCCCGGACAGCCGCTTGGAGCGGAAATGGTACGCGCCTTTTTCGTATTCGATCTCCGCGCCCAGGGCGCGGAAGCCTTCCAGGTGGAAATCCACCGGCCGCGGGCCGATGTCGCAGCCGCCCATCATGGGGATTTCCGCCTTGCCGAAGCGGTGGAGCAGCACGCCGGCCAGCAGGATGGGAATGCGGTTGAGCCCGGAATATTCCTGGGGCACCACCTGGGTGGAAAGGTCGGCGGAGTCGATCTCCAGGATGCCCGCTTCTTTCCGGTGGGTGACCGCGCAACCGATGGAGGAAAGGATCTGCTTGGTGATCTCCACGTCCCCGATTTCCGGCACGTTGTGCAGCACGGATTTGCCCGGCGCCAGGAGGGCGGCCACCATTTGCTTGGTAACCGCGTTCTTGGCGCCCCGGATGCGGATTTCGCCCTTCAGGTAGCGTCCTCCCTCGATGATGAACTTTTTGGCCATGGCTCAAATGTAGAAACT
>DATENA010000185.1:0-7802 GCA_035275285.1 Fibrobacteria bacterium
CCGCAGGCCACCCTGCGGGTGGGCGCCCTGCTGGCCTCCCAAGGCAAACCGACCGATGCGGCGACCCTGTACCAGCAGGCCCTGGAGGCGCTTCCGCACGGGAACGCCGAAAGGAAAAGCCTCATCGTGCGCTTGGCGGAAACCCGCGAGGCCATGGGCCAGAAGGTGGAAGCGGCCCAAGCCTGGACGGATGCCTGGACGGCGGACCCGGCCGATACCACCACCCGCAACCGCGCCATCGCGCACCTGGAAGGCGCCGGGGCCGCGGGCGAGGCGCCGCTCAGGGCCCTGCTGGAGAAGGCCCTGGACCTGGACGCGGCTTCGGCTCCCCTGCATTTCAAGCTCGCGGTCATCCTGTTGCGCGCCCAGGACCGCAAAGCCGCCTACTCCCATCTGGAAAGCGCCCTCAAGGCCTCTCCCGGAAATCCCACCTACCAGGCCCGCCTGCCGGAGGCCATCGAAGGCGACAGTCTCATCCAGGTGAACTTCCCCATCCTCAAGGCCAAGTACGAGAAAGAAGGCGCCTCGTTGCAACTCGCCTTGCAGGTGGCCCGCGGATACAGCCTAGCCGGAGACAAGGCGAAGGCCTGCGGCGCCTGGGGGCAGATCTACGCGCTTTCGCCCAGGCAGTTGGACGGCCGCCGGGACGCCTTTCGCGACCTGGCCGCCTGCGGGGACCCGGCCTCCCTGATGATCGCCGCCATCATCGGCGGCAAACACCTGAACGCGGGCTTCGATCGGGAAACCTCCCGGGCCATGGTGCAGATTGCGATGCGGCTGAAGGATTTTCCCAAGGCCGCCGCGCTGGCGGGACAGATGGTCATCGAGTCCCCCCAGGACGCGCCCATGGCGCTCTCCGCGGCCAAGGCCATGCTGGACGCGGGCAGGAACGAAGAAGCCAAGGCGGTCCTGACCGTGATCGGCAAGCATGCGCCCCTGCCGGAGGCGGGACTGCTCCTGGGCCGGATGTATTATGCGGACAAGGACTGCCCCCATGCGGCGGAGCAATTCGCCATCGCGCGGGACTCCTTCCCGGAAGCGCTGCGCCTGCGCGGCGATTGCCTGGCCGAACTCAAGGACTTCCAAAGCGCCGCCGCCGAGTACGAAACCCATTACGCCCGCAGCGGCGACAGGGAATCCCTGCGCGCCGTGGCCCGCATGTACCGCGCATCGCATTTCGGCCCCAAGGAAGCGGAGGTGCTGGAAACCCTGGCCGCCAAGGGCTGGGCCGGCGATGAGGAGAGACTGCGCATGGCCGACCTCAAGGCCGCCCAAGGCGATGCCCGCGCGGCCCTGGTCCTGTACGATGAGCTCCTGAGCTCCCGCTCCTCCCTGCCTGCGGGGGACGACTGGAGCGAAGCCGCCATCCTCCTCGGCACCCAACAGGCCCGGGACGGCAAGCTGGACAAGGCCATCCACGTGCTGACCTTGGGCCTGAAATCCCCGCCCGCATCCCTCAATGCGCAATCGCGCGCGGAAGCCTGGAGCCGCCTGGGCGAGTGCCTGGTGGAAAAGCGCATGTGGAAAGAGGCCCTGCCGGCCTATGCCGCCGCCTTGGCCGCGGACAGCCTGTCCGGCGAGGCCGCGGTGGAACTGCTCATGGTGTCCAGGAAACTGGATGCGAAAAAGGAGATGGGCGAAGCCTTCCGCGCCGTCTATCGCCTGGATCCGGCCAACGAAGAGGCCAACGCCTACCTCGCCGGCGTCCGCCAGGCGGCCCGCGAGTACAAGGAAGCCGCCGCGCATTACCGCCGCATCGCGCAGTACCACCCCAAGGACGCCAAGGCCTGGGAGAATCTGGGGAACGCCTTGGCCATGATTCCGGACCTGTCGGCCGCCAGCGGACCCCTGCAAACCGCCATCGATTTGGGCGCCCAATCGGACGAGGTCTACATCAACCGCGCCCGGGCCTATCGCCTGGAAGGTTCCAAGGACATGGCCGCGTCCATCCTGGAATTCCTCCTCAACCGCAATCCCCACGATTACCTGGCGGTGCTCTGGTCCGCCAAATTCGCGGAAGAGGACGGCAACCAGCATATCGCGCTGGAACTGTTCAAGAAATCCGCCAAGCTCTCCGCCCCCCGCTCCCCCTGGCCCGAACTGGTCAGCCAGGGAATGCTGGAGGCCAAGGTCTCCGTTTCTTCGGATTGATCCGTTCCCGGAACCGCCTGCGCTGGAGATGCCTGCGCGGATGGGCGGCCCGCCCTTGTGGCAAACCGTCCGATCGCTCGCTATATTATCCCTCCATGCCTGCCTCCCCCGCGTCCGAGCCTCCCCGCATTCCTTCGCCCCTCCGCAACGGCTTGCGCTGGCTCATTCTGCTGGCCTTGCTGTTGGCCGGCTGCCGCGCCGATCAGGCGACCAAGACCTGGGCCCAATCCGAGTTCCGGGACAAACCCGCGCTGACCCTGGTCCCGGACCTCCTCGAGTTCCGCTATGCCGAGAACCGCGCCATCGCCTTCAGCCTCTTCCACGATCTGCCGGACCGGGTGCGCACGCCCCTGATCTTCACCCTGACCGGCTTCGCGTTCCTGGCGTTGTGCGGCGTGATCTGGAAGGTGCGGCACCAGGCATTGCCGCGGTTGCTGCCGCTTGCGCTCATCCTGGCCGGGGCCGCGGGCAACCTGCAGGATCGCCTGGCCCACGGCTATGTGGTGGATTTCATCCACGTGCATTGGCAGGGAACCTGGAGCTTCCCCATCTTCAACCTGGCCGACTCCCTGATCACGGTGGGAGCCACCCTGTTGCTGTTGTCCTCGGTGTTGAAGCCGCCCGGAGCCGCGAAAACCGGTCTACTTTAAGGGGGCCGGCTATCCGACCGGTGCAGTCCTGTTTTTTAGGAAAATGAAAAAGCCGGTCTCTTGGAGGCCGGCTTTTCAACCCATCGATTGTCGATTCCGCCCCCCATGGGAACGGGACCGGAAAGGCTAGTCGGCCTTCTGGAGTTCCGAAGCTTGCTTGAGAGCGGCCACGATGCCGTTCTTGGCGATGAAGCGGAGACCGGCACCGCTCACCTTGAGGGTGACCCAACGCTTCTCTTCCGGGATCCAGAAACGCTTCTTGTGCAGATTCGGCTGGAAGAACTTGCGGGTATGGTTCATGGCATGGGAAACCTGATTGCCCTTTTGCCTTCTTTTCCCGGTCACGTCACATATGCGGCTCATGAAAAACCTCGTCTTAATCGGTAAAACTTAGGCGGGAAAATATAATAAAAGGCACCGGAAATCCCAGCATGCCGGGAACAGATCCCCAGGATTTCCCCCGTTTTCCCATGTTTCAGAGCGGATTATCGCCCGCATAGCCCATTTTTCGCAGGATATCGGATACCCCGGTGGCCTTAACCGGCCGATGGGGAGCCTCCGCAAGCGCCCTGAGTTCCGCGCCGATATCCAGGCTCAGGAATCGGTCCAAGGGGATTTCCACGCCCAATCCCCGCTCCTCCAGGACCCCCTTCAGGACCGGGAACTCGTCGAAGTCCCTCCGGCCCAGGAAGATCACGGGCTTGGCCTGCGCCAGGCATTCCGCCACCAGACCATAGCCCAGCTTGCCGAGCACCAGGTCGCAGGAGGCGTTCAGATCCGCATAGCGGAAGCTCAAGTCCTTTTTCAGGAACCGGTAGTTCGCGGGAGCGCCGGCCAGGGGATACAGGCCCATGAATTCCCAATCCGGGTAGTCCGCCAAGCGGGCCCAGTCCACGCCTTCCAGGCCGAAGCTGCCGATATAGATGAGCGCCCATTTGCGGGCCGGATCCAGGCCGAAGCGCTCCGCGAACGCATCGCGCCGCCGCCGCGCGGGCCGGCAGACGATCCCGGCCGGCTCGATGGCGAACGCTCCGGCGCCCGCCATGGCGGGATGGATGCGGACGTGGCGATCCGCCAGGGCGTAGTCCGCCTGCATGCGCCGGAACATCTCCAGGTAACGCGGATGCTTCGCCACGTAGGGCGCATAGATGTCGAGCCAGGTGAAATTGCAGACGCACCACGCGGGGACCCCCGCCGCCTCGGCGATGGGGAGCGCCAGGGGCGGGGTGTCCGCCACGACCAGGTCCGCGCCGCCCGCGCGCAGCATGGGCGCGTAGCGCGCGATGGCGTCCGGCCGCTCCCGGTCCAGCTCCAGGTAACGCGCAAGCGTCCCCTCCACGTCCACCTCCACCGTATCGGCCTGCAGGCAGCCGCAATCGATCTCGCACGGGATCACGCGGAAGGGGCGATGGAGCTCATCGCGGAAAAAGCTTTCCGGAATGGACGTGTAGATGTCGATATCCACCCCGGCAGGCAGGGCTTCCATGAGGGCGCAATTGCGCACCGCGTGGCCGAAACCGTGCCCGGTCAGGAAGAAGGCGATTTTCCCCGGAGGGGACGGGAGCGCGCGGTCGGAAGGCAAGGCTGCGGAAGCCCGCCCTCAGGGGGCGGTGTTGAGGATTTCGGGCAGGGAGAAATGCACGTTCTCCTCCAGGATGACGTAATCCTCGGCGGGCGTGCCCGGGAACTCGCCTTGGATCCATTTGACCACGTCCTGCACCAGGTCCTCCGGCGCGGAGGCCCCGGAGGAGATGCCCACGTTGGCCACTCCCTGCAGCCACTCCCGGCGCATGTCGCCCGGCCCGTCGATGAGATACGAAGGCTTGCCCATGCGCTCGCCCAGCTCCCGCAGCCGATTGGAATTGGAGCTGTTGGAGGATCCGATCACGATCAGGATGTCCACCAGCTTGGCCATGTCCGTCACCGCCTGCTGGCGGTTGGTGGTGGCGTAGCAGAGATCGCCCTTTTCGGGGCCCTTGATGAGCGGGAAGCGCTGCCTGAGCGCCTGGATGATGTCCTTGGTCTCTTCGATGGAGAGGGTGGTCTGGGTGGTGTAGGCCAGCCCCTCCTCGTTCACGCCCTGCAGCTTCCAGACGTCGTCCGGGCGCTCCACCAGGATCATCTGCCCGTCCGGGAGCTGGCCCATGGTGCCCACCACTTCCGGATGCCCGGCATGGCCGATGAGGATGATCTGCAGCTCGTTCTTGCTGTGGCGCTTGACGGCGGAATGCACGCGCTTGACCAGCGGGCAGGTGGCGTCGATGGTCAGGAGCTTGCGGTCGTCCGCTTCGGTATACACCGTGGTGGGAACGCCGTGGGCGGAGAAGATGGCCACGGAATTCAGGGGGACTTCCTGGAGCTCCTCGACGAAGACGGCGCCTTTGTCGCGGAGGCGCGAGACCACGGCCTGGTTGTGGACGATCTCATGCCGGACGTAAACGGGGGCCCCGAAGCGTTCGATGGCCTTTTCGACGATGCTGATGGCCCTTTGCACGCCGGCGCAGAAGCCGCGGGGGGAAGCCAGATAAATCTTCACCGTTATTCCCTTGTCCTTGCAGGATGGGCGGCGCTGCGAGCTTCCGCGTCCGTCCTGACGTGAGCGTTCGGGTAGAAAGTAACAAATATCCTCCGCACTCCGTCCGAAAGGGCCGATTCCAGGCCCCGGCGCAGCTCCTCCGCGAGGGACGCGCAGGCGGCCGCGATTTCCGCCCCCGGGGGACGGCACTCCCCGATCCGGGCCGGATCGTCCAGCGCTTCCGCGATGCCCCGCTCCAGGAGCAACCGGGCCAGGGATTCCTGGTTCTCCCGATACGGCCCGAACAGGATCTTAGCCCCCGCCAGCAACGGTTCCCACAGGTTATGGCAGCCCAGGGGGATCAGGCTCCCCCCTACGAAAACCGATCGGCAATCCGGCAGCAAGTCCGCGACCAGGCCCATGGAGTCCACCAGCAGATGCCGGGCGCCCGGGTCGCGGCCGTGGCGGGCGAACCCCATCGGCTGCAACACCCCGAGGAACCGGCCGACCTCGGACATCCGCCTGGGAAACACGATCAGGTCGAAGCGCCGCATCAGGGCGGGAAGGCCGGACCGGAGCAGGAGGAGTTCGGAAAAATGCAGGGAGACGAACGCGAAGCGGGGGACGGATCCCGCGCCGCGCTGTGGTAACGGGAAGGTTTCCGGAACGGCCGGCCGCCGGAAGAAATGCGCGGCCTTGAAATCGAATCCCGGGCCGACTTCCGCGGTGGTCACGGAACGGAAACGCTCCAGGTCCGCCCGGCTCTGCGCCTGGATCCACGCCAGCCCGTCCAGCAGGCGCGCGCCCGCGCCGCCGAAGCGCCGGTGCAGCCGCGCCGCCTTGGCCGTCATCCTTCCGGAGACCAGGACGGCCGGCAGGCCGGCCGCCCGGCAGGCCTCCAGGTAATGGGGCCAAAGCTCCACCTCGTACAGGCACAGCCCCAGCACGCGGTGGCGTTCCAGGAACCGCCGCACCACGGCCGGATGATCGAATGGCGCGATGCATGCCCTCGGACTCCCCCCGGGGTTTCCGGCGCCATCCGGGGAGGACGACCGCAACGCCGCGCATTGGCGCGCCAGGAACCGCATCCCGCCGTCCGTGGTGGCCGTGAGCAGGATGTCCCCGGCCCCCGCCAGGGAAAGCGCGAAGGCCCACAGGCCTTTGGCCTCCCCCAGGGACGCGCAATGCAGCCACAGGGTCCCGCGGCCCGTCCCGGCAAGGTCCCGGGATTGGCCGTCGCCCGGGAAAGCCGCTGCGTCCTCCGTCTCCCTCCATGCCCCTCCGGCGCGCTCCGCCACTTGCCAGGTACGGGGCAGGAAACCCTTTCCCGTCGCGGCGCGCAACCGCCCGTCCAGCCGGCCCAGGAACGCGACCGGAGGCAGGAGCAACCGCCATGAGCAACGGTAGGCGCAGAGATACAGGCAGGCGGCCGGATGAGTTCCCGTCATCGGTGGGCGATGGAGAGGATCCAGAGGATGAGCACGCAGGCGGCGCTTTTGCCCAGGTTCGCGCCCTGGCGGGCCCAGGACACGGCCAGGGCGGCCGCTCCGGAACCCGCGGCCGCGGTCGCGGCGTTCCCCGGCGCAAGGGCCGCGGCGGATTTCCGCGGGAAACCGAACCATCTCGAGGTAACACGCAGGTAACCCAGGTAGGGCTCCCCCAGGAGGGCGGCCAGGTAGCGCTCCTCCGCGCGGGCCAGCAGGGCGTGGTGGGCGCAGGCGATCCCGAACACCAGCGCGGCCGCCGGCCAGGGCAGGCTGTTGCCGAACAGGATCAGCCCCGCGATGATGGCCAGGTTGGACAGGTACAGGGGATGCCGCCCGAACCGGTAGGGGCCTCCCAGGGCCACGGCAATTCCCGCCGCCAGGCGCCGGGAATTGCTGTGGCCCTGGATGAAGCGCCCGGCGTACAGGCGGTAGCAGGCCCCCGCCGCGATGGGGATCAATCCGTACGCCTCCAGAGGCTGGGGGGAACGCCAGCGCGCATAGGCCAGCGCCGCGAAGAGCGCGCCCAGGATCCATCCGCGCCAGGCGTATTGGACCTCCGCGGGTTTCACGCCACCGCTCCCGCGGGCTCCGGCTCCATCCGCACCGTCCGGGGACAGATCTCCCCCAGGAACGGTTCATGGGAGACCAGGGCAGCCCCGCGCGGGGCCCCGTCCCGCACGGGGCGCTTCCAGAACTCCAGCAGATCGCAGAGGATGCGTTCCCGGTCCCCGGCGGTGAGCCAGGTGGTGGGCTCGTCGAGCAGGAGGTAAGGCGCCGGGGACGCGAAGACCCTGGCCAGACACAGGCGTTGGCGCTCCCCGCCCGACAATCCCTTGAGGGAGGCCGCCCCCCTGGCGAGTATCCGCTCCAGGCCCAGGATCCCGTCCAGCCTTTTCCAGTCCGCGGGACCCGCGGCGGCATACCCGCGCGCCCAGTCCTTCCAATCGGCGGCCAGGAACGCTTTCTGGGGCAGGTATGCGAAAGCCCGTTCGCCCCAGG
>DATENA010000186.1:0-20819 GCA_035275285.1 Fibrobacteria bacterium
CATCCAGGTCTTCCAACACCGCGGCCTCGGCATGCACGTCGGAGAGCGTCACCGCGATGGCGGCAGCCACACCCACCGCGCCCTTGCTGGTCTCGGCCTTGGGAGTCTTCTTCTCCTCTTCGACCTTTTCCGGCTTCTCAACCGGGTTCCCGGGCACCTCCTCCACCACGATCTTCTTGCCGGACAACTTAAGGGCGTTCACGCTGACATTCTGTTCACCCAGGGCGCCCGGAGAACCGGCCACGTTGTTCACCCCCAGGATGGTGGGCCCGTCGGTCAGATCGAGCACCAGCTCCGGGAAGGCCAGCTTGAGCTCTTGGACGAGACGGGTCTTGACGCTGGCCAGCCGATTGGCATCCAGGTTGAACTGTTGCTTGCCATTGTCGTGGTTCTGGTGCCCGGTGGACTGCCCCACCGCGCTGATGCCGGGGTTGAGGGTAGCGGTGAGCTTGAGTTGGGAGAAGTCCGTGATGCCCATCTCCGCGGCTTTGGCCTCGATGGCGGCCTTCAGTTCGGAGAACATGCCGTCGAAGTCGTCCGCCCCGGTGACGGTCACGTTATGGCCCGCGAAAGGGCTGAATTCCTGGGCGTTCTCGATGACGCTCTGGCCGGTACGGAAATGCACCTGGTTGAGGATCAGCCCGAAAGTCTCCTCCTTGGGGACTTCCTTGCGGATGGTTTGCTTCTTTTGCTCGACCTTGGTCTTCTCCTTTTCCACCTGCTTGTCGGAGGTTTCGGCTCCCGGTTTAGGTTCCGCGCCCTGGGCGCTGGCCTTGGCGATGCTCTCGCGCTTGGCCACCGAAGTCGCGGACACCAGGGATTGGGCGCTGCCGGCCGAGGTCAGGGACCGCTTCACCATGGACTTGACCGTATCGCTGCCGAAGGTAAGGGCGATGGCGGCGCCCACCCCGACATCGGCGGCCTCGGCGACGGCGCCGTCGGCCGTGGTGGTGACCGATCCGTCGATCTGCGCGGCTTCCACATCGAGGACGCCGCCCAAAACCGTGGTGCCGGCAGCCCCCTGGACCTCGGCCAAGGTGCGGAAGTTGGCGGTCGTGATGGCCACCGCGCCGCCCACGGTCACATCGCTGCCACCCGCGCCCGCTTCCGCGAGGGTGGTCAGGACGGGGCTTGTCGCGGCCGTCAAGGTCAGGTTCTGGACATTGGCGAGGGTTGCGCCTTCCTCGACGCGGGAAACCGTTTCCACATCGGCCAGGGTCAGGGCCACCGAAGCGCCCACCCCGGCATCCGCGCCGGGAGCGGAGGTCTTGGCCTTGGCCGAAGAATCGCCCTTGAGGACCGCCGCCGAGGCGAGGGCCAAGTTGCCGTTCACCACCGTAGTCCCGCCGGTGAGGACGGCTTCGGTATCATACTCGACGATATTCAAGGTGAAAGACCCGGCCACGCCTACGGTTTTCCCGGAGGCGCCGGAGATGGACCGGGCCTGGGTGTCATGGGCGGCCACGCTTTCCCCGGGCCGCGCGGCCATATTGGCCGTGAGGGTGAGCCCGGCGGAGGTGATGACGGCCGAGCCCGAAACGAGGGCGCGATTGCGCATATCGGCGGAGTTCACCGCCACGGCGGCGCCCACGCCTACGCTTAAGGGTCCGGAAGCGCTGCCATCGGCCTGGGCGATGGAGTCGGCGTTCACGCTGGACCGGATGGCGACGGTGCCGCCCGCCGTCAGGTTCCGTCCCACCACGGCCAGGGCCTCCACGTCCGAGACCGTGACGCCGATGGCGGCCGCGACCCCCACCGGACCCTCGCTGGAGCTCATATCCGGGGTGGCCTTGCTCTTGTCCCCGGTGGTGCCCGCCTTGCCCTTGGCATGGTTCCGCACCGCCGAGGTCTGCTCATTGGCCTCGTCCTTGGAGGCATCCGAGGTCTTTTCCGCGCCCTTGGCGCTGGCCTTGGCCACGCTCTTCCGGGAGGCCACGGTCTTGGCCCCGATGGCGGAAGCGCCGGCCCCGGCGGCGGTCAAGGCACGGTCGATGCGGGCTTCGGAACGGTCCGATCCCAAGGTCAAGGCCAAGGAGGCGCCGATGCCCACGCTGGAAGCGTCGGCGGCGGTGCCGTCGGCCGTGGTCTCCACCGTGCCGTTCTCCTGGGAGGCGGCAATCTCCACCGTGCCGCCCAAGGAGGTGGCCGATCCATGGGTCCCCAAACGGGCCTTGGTCGCGGTATCCGCGATGGCGATGGCGAAAGAGCCGCCGAGGCCGGTGCTTCCGCCGGTGGCGCCGGCCGAGGCCTTGGTCTCGACCTTGGGAGTGGTGGTGGCGGTGAGGTCCAGGTCGTCCACGTTGATCAAGGCGGCGCCGTCCTCCACCTCCGCCGAGGTCCCGAGGTCCACGATGTTCAAAGCCACCGAGGCGCCGATGCCGGTATCGGAGCCGGGCGCGCCGGTCCGGGAGGTGGCTTCGGCATGGGAGGCGACGGCGGCGGCGGCATTCACGTTCAGGTTGGCGGCGATCTGGGCAACGGCGCCGGACTCCACCACGGCTGCACCGTGGCCACCTACGATATTGAGGGCGAAGGCCCCTGCCACCCCCACATTGGAGGTCCCCACTCCCGATATCGCCGTGCTCTTGACCGTGCTGACGCCGTCGGGATCATCC
The DNA here is from genome assembly GCA_035275285.1 of Fibrobacteria bacterium. Classification (GTDB taxonomy): domain Bacteria; phylum Fibrobacterota; class Fibrobacteria; order UBA11236; family UBA11236; genus Chersky-265. The sequence goes on from DATENA010000186.1 coordinate 2,616, forward strand.
GAGGTGGCCCCGTCGCCGGTGCGGTCCGTATTCGCCCGGACGGAAACCACCGCATCCCCGGCCACGACCTGGTTTCCCAAGGAGGCGTCATCGACCATATCCACCAGGTTGATGGCCACCGCCACCCCGACGCCGTTGGGAGCGCTTCCGGCGCCCACTTGGCTGGCATCCGCGGTGACATCGGAATCCGTGTCGGAAAAGACGTTCAAGGTGAGGTTGCCGCCGGTCACCACCTTGCCGCTGGCGGAGAGGGCCGATCGGGTGGTAGCCTCCACGTCGTTGAAGGCGAGGGCGCCGGCCACATTGATATTGCCGCCCGAGGTGCCGGCCCCGTTGGCGTTCATCTGGCCCTGGGCGCTGGGGCTGTTGCTGTTGGCTCCCTTGGCGGTGGCTTTGGCATCGGTGTCGGCCAAGGTGGTGTTGCGGGCCTCGAGGAGGATGCTGGCGGGGGCGGCATCGATGGCGGAATGGGCCGTATCGCCGACCACGGCATCCCCACTGATGGTGGCCCGGGCGGCCGAGTCCACCAAGGCTATGGCCACGCTGCCGCCGGTGGCGCTATTGCCGCCGGTGGTGCCGTCGGCCAAGGTGGTGATGGAGGTGGCGTTGATGGCCCGCATGCTGAGAGCCCCCGCCACGGAGACCAAGGCCGTCCCCGAACCGCCCGCCGTCCCCTTGATGGAGGCCTCCGCCAGGGTATCCACCGCGGCCAGGGCCACGGCCCCGTCGAAATCCGGGTCGCTGTTGGACGCGGAGGCCCGCGCCGTGGACTTCACGATCGCGTCGGTGCGGGCGGTCAGGGCAAGGTTGCCGTCCGCTTCGTAGGTGCCCCCGTCCAGGACGATCTCGGCTTCCCCCTTCACATTGGCGATGGCCAAGGTGAACCCGGGGATGTTTTTGTCGAGGTCCACGTCATTGTGGAGGATTTCCGTGATTTCACCGGTCAAGGTGGCGGTGGCCGAGAGAGTGATGTCATCGGCGTGGAGCTCGGCTCCGGTGAGGACGATCCGGGCGGTGGCGTCGGAGGTGAGCAGATCCAGAAGGATTTGATCGATGGACAGGTCGTTGTTGACGTCGGCGGCGAGCTCGTTGAGGAGGAGGGCGATATCGGTGGCGCCGATATCCAGTGAATCGGCGGCGGTCAAGGTGATGTCGCCGGTGGTGGTGATGCCGTTCCCGGAACCGATGGTGATGGTTTCCGCGGCCAGGTCGAGGTTGGATGAGCCCAGGTCCAGGGCGGAATCAACGTGGATGGTGTCCTGGCCGTCCTGCCCGTTGACTATGATGGTGCCTATATTGTCGAGGGTTATGGTTTCGAAGGGAATGAAGGCCGAAGTCCCTGCAATGAAAAGATCGCCGGGCCCTGACGGGGTCTGCAGGGAAACATTGTCCGGAAGGTTGGATACGTTGAAGGTAAAGGTGCCCAGGCCGGTGAAGGAAACCGGTTCCAAACCGGTGAAAGCCAAGCCCATGGAATGGGAACCTTCCGTGAATTGGAAGCGGCCGGCATCCGATCCAATGGCTTCATAGTCGACCCGTACGGATGATTCGGCTTCAAAACTCAGGCTGTCGAACCAGCCATCGCCGCCCTCATACTGGATCCCTTCCTCCAGCCAGAATGGCCGCGAGAAATCCACGGAAAGGGTATCATCCCCGAAATCCGTGCCGTTCAGCACAACCTTGAGGGCATTGGCGACAAGGATCTCAGCCTTGGTTTCGCCCGCAAGGGTATCGAATAGTTCTAAGTAAAGACCATTCTCAGGATTAAGGCGAAGAAGGAGTTCATTTTTGCCGGCTTCAGCGGCATAGTAGAGAGTACCTTCCTCGGCGGGGGGACCTTGGGAGGCCTTCAAGGTGAGCACACCTTCCACGGTCTTATCCTGGTTGGCTCCGTCCAAATGAGCGGGAACGGTTGCATCCGACAGGTTACGGGAACCGGCAGCCGCTTGCGAAACCCTCGGCTCTGAAATCTGCGGGGCGATTTCCCCGGTTGCGACGGGATCCATGCCCCCAAAGCCGGTATCGATCGGGGTGGCTTCCACGGCTTCCGAAAGATCGCCGGTGCCGGCGAAGAGATCGCTGCTTGCGTCGAAGCGGAGGTCGGCCTGGATTTGCGATGCGTCCTGCACGGCGCTTTCTTCGATCACAACATCGCTGGACCGGACATGCTCGGGCGCGGCGCCAGCGCCTGCGACGCCGTCGGCGGAAAGCAGCAGCCGCGGCTCCAGCGGCTCCAAGCGGAACGTCTTGCTACCCATGTCCCCGTGAGGTTCGTATCCGGTTCTTTTCATGATGCTGAAAATCCGCGTGTTACCCTTCTCGAATTATGCTTTATATATACTTTTTTGATCACAATGCAACAGAAAAAAAATCCCATGTATCAAGGGGCCGAAATTCCAGGAGCTTGAACTTGACAAACTATACAATCGGCAAATTAGCTCTGTTCCCTCTCCTTACCTGGCACCTTACCTCCCAGGCGGCTTCCTTTCCCGGGATCACCGAACCTTTGAAGCAGAGCACCATCAGCGCCATGGTGCCCGGCCGCATCGCCGCCATCTATTATAAAGAAGGCATGCCGGTCAAGAAGGGGGCCATGATCCTGGATCTGGAAAAAGAGGAGGAGGAGATCGAGGTCGCCAGGCGGAAGCTGATCGCGGATAGCAAAACCGAACTCAATTCGGCCGAGTACCAGGTCAACACCCTCAAGCAGGACTATGAGGCGACCAAGAAGATTTTCGAGACCACCCAATCGGTGAGCGAGGAAGAGGTCTGGAAGAAGGACCTCGAATACAAGATGGCGAAGGCCGAGCTGGAGCGCCTGCGCATCAGCGAGACCCGGGAAGAGCTGGAGTACCAGATAGCGCTCGTCCGGCTGAAGCAGAAGCAGATCACCGCTCCCTTCGACGGCATAGTGGTCAAGCTCTTCCTGCAGGCGAGCGAGAGCTGCAAGGGCCAGGAGCCCTTGGTGAGGGTCGTGAACACATCCAAATGCCGCTTCATCGCCTATGTGGATGCGGCCGCATCCCAAAGACTGGTCGAAGGCGGGAAGGTGGATCTGCGCCTGGGCGGCCGGGCCTCCTCGGTGGTGATCCCCGGCGTCCTGGACTTCGTCGCCCCCGTGATCGATCCGTCGAGCGGGCTCCGTGAAGTGAAAGCGGTCTTCCAGAACCTGGAGGGCAAGGTACAACCGGGCATCAGCGGCACCATGCTGGTGGCGGACGGCAAATGAATCCCATCAAGGACCCATCCCCCACGGTGGAGCGTCTGGAGTTCCTCCAGCGCCTATCCCGCCTGTTCCGCCCGGAAGCCCCGGCCGCCTCGTTCTGGCCCGGCTACCTGGAGGCCGCGGCCATGCTCTGCGAGGCGCGGTCGGGCCTGATCGTCCGCAGCCCGGGGGAAGCACGGCTGCAATGGGAACAGGTGGCCGCCTATCCCCCGGAAGCTCCGGCCGCGGCCCTGAACCCCCTGCTGGCGCGCATCGAGGACGCGGCGGCGGCCTTGGCGAACAAGCCGGACGAGGAGGCCGGCGTCCTGCTCGGAAACCTGGACCATACCATCGCGGCGGCGACCTTGGTGGTGGGGAGCGACGGCAAAGTATGGCTGGCCTTGCTCTTCCTGGGCGAACCCCACCTGGCCGTGGCCCAGGAGAAACTCCAGGCCCTCGTCCAGATCCGCGACCTGCCCGCGCAATGCCAGGCCCTGCGCTCCCAGATGCAGGCCCAGGCCCGGACCCAGCAGATGGCCGGGGTGCTGGACCTGGCATCCCTGCTCCACGATCAGGATCGCTTCCTGGCCGCGGCCATGATCCTCTGCAACGAGCTGGCGGCGCGCCATCGCTGCGACCGGGTCAGCGTGGGATGGCTGCAGAAGGGCTATATGCGTCTCGTGGCCATGAGCCACTCCGATTCGCCCGAGCAGAAGATGGAAGCCTCCCGGCAGCTCGAGCTGGCCATGGAGGAGACCCTGGACCAGGACGCGGAGATCGCCTGGCCGCAGGCCAAGGACATGCGGGAGATCGCCAGGGATCACGGGGCCTATGCCCGGGCCCAGGACAGCGGGCATCTCTTCAGCCTCCCCTTGCGGGCCAAGCAGGGCCCCCTGGCCGTGGTCCTTCTGGAACGCAGGGACTCTCCTTTCGGCGAGGCCGAGCAGCAGCTCTTCCGCATCGCCTGCAACCATGCCACGCCCTGGCTGGCCCAGCTCAAGCGCAAGGACCGTTGGGCCGGCGCCCGGGCCTGGGACTGGGCCAAAGCCCGGGCAGGCAAGCTGGTGGGCTTCGAGCATACGGCCCCCAAGCTCCTCGCCGCCGTCCTGGCGGTCGCCTTGGCCTTCGTCTGCTTCGTGCCCGTCCCCTACCGCATCGAGGCTCCCGCCATCCTCCGCACCGACCACGTCACCCATCTCACCGCGCCCTTCGACGGCCATATCGAGCATGTCGCCGCCAAAATCGGCGACGAGGTGTCCGAGGGCCAGGAACTCCTGCGGCTGGACAAGAACGAGCTCCTGCTCCGGGAAGCGGCCGCGGAGGCGGAGATCCGCCGCTACGAGGCCGAGGCCGAGAAAGCGCGGGCCGCCAACGAATTGGCCGAGATGCGCATCTCCCAGTCCTTGCAGGAGCAGGCCGCGGCGCGCCTCGACCTGATCCGCTACCGGCTGTCCCAGTCCACCTTGCGCAGCCCGTATTCCGGCATCCTCGTGGAAGGCGATCTGGAGGAGAGGATCGGCTCGCCGGTGAAACAGGGGGAGACGCTGTTCAAGGTAGCGCGCATCGCCGACCTCCACGCCGAGCTCGAGATCCCGGAGGCGGACGTGGACCGCGTTTCGCCCTCCCTGCCCGGCCGGATCGCCCTGGCCAGCCGGCCCGACGATCGCCAAGCCTTCAATATCGCCTCGGTAGAGCCCGCCGCCCAAGTGGGCAAGGAAGGCAATGTGTTCCTGGCGCGCGGCGCGGTGGCGGGCGCGCCGCCCCAATGGTGGCGCCCGGGCATGACCGGAGTGGCCAAGGTCTCGGCGGGAAGGGAAACCTTGCTCTGGATCGGAACCCACAAGACCCTGGATTTCCTGCGCCTCCACTTGTGGTAGCGGGCTAAACGACCTTTGGACACGCCTCCCGGAGCCCTGACGCCATGAGCGCCGACAGCAAGACATTCCACGAGTCCTGGCATCGCATCGCCGGCCAGCGGATAGCGCTTCGCCCCAGCGTGCAGGCCCATCGGCAACTGTTCCGGGGATCGCGCTGGCACGTCCTCCGCGATCCCTTCGCCAACCAGTTCTACCGCTTGTCGGCGCCGGCCTGGCGCTTCGTGGCACGCCTGTCCCCCCGGCGCACCGTGGAGGAGGCCTGGAAGGAGGCCCTGGCCGCCGATCCGGACACCGCCCCCGGGCAGGGCGATGTGGTGGAGCTCCTGGCCCAGCTCTACCATGCCAACCTGCTGCATTCGGACCTGCCGCCGGACAGCGTGAAGCTCTTCGAACGGCAAGAGCGCAAGAAGCAGCGCGTCCTCAAGGCCAACCTCGCCAATATCATGTTCTTCCGCGTGCCGCTCCTGGATCCGGACCGGCTGCTCCAAGCCCTCATGCCCCTGATCCGGCTGCTCTTCAGCCCTCTGGGAGGGGCCGTCTGGCTGGCGGCGGTGGCTTACGGGACCAAGGTCGCGGTGGACAACTTCGCGGCCCTCAAGGTCCAGAGCCAAGCGGTGCTTGCGCCCGGGAATCTCTTCCTCCTATACGCGGGGCTCGTCCTCGTCAAGGTCCTCCATGAATTCGGCCACGCCGCAGCCGTGCGCCGCTTCGGGGGCGAAGTACACGTCATGGGCGTGATGTTCCTGATCTTCAATCCCGTCCCGTACATGGACGCCACCTCGGCTTGGGCTTTCCGCAGCAAGTGGAAGCGGATCCTGGTAGGGGCGGCGGGCATGGTAGTGGAAGTATTCGTGGCGACCATCGCCGTCGTGGTCTGGGCCCATACCGGCCCCGGCGCGATGCATTCCCTGGCCTATAACATGATCTTCATCGCCTCCGTCTCCACCTTGGTGTTCAACCTCAACCCCCTGCTGCGCTTCGACGGGTATTATATGCTCTCCGACTGGCTGGACATGCCCAACCTCCACCAGCAGGCGCGCGGGCATCTGATCTACCTCATCGAGCGATACCTCTTCGGCGCGCCGGACGCGGAAACGCCGGCGCGCGACCGCAAGGAAGGATGGCTCCTGGCCTGCTTCGGGGCAGCCAGCCTCGTCTACCGCTTCGCCGTCTTCGGGGCCATCCTCCTGTTCGTGGCGGACCGGTTCCTGATCCTGGGCATCCTCATGGCCGTTATATGCGCCGTCTCCTGGGTGCTGCTGCCCCTGGCCGGCGCCGCGAAATACCTGGGGTCGAGTCCCCGGCTCGCCAAGGTCCGCGGCCGCGCCTGGACCGTTTCCGGCGGGGCCTTGACGGCCCTGATCCTGGGCACGGCGGTCGTCCCCTTCCCCGACCACTTCAAGGCCCCGGGGGTGGTGCGCGCCGCCCGCCACGTGCTGGCGGTGAACCGGACCGAGGGTACGGTCGATTCCCTGCTGGCCGAGCCGGGGCGCCGCGTCGCGGCGGGCGCCCCCCTGGTCAGCCTCCGCAATCCCGAGCTCGACATCCAGATCCGGGAGACGGAGATGGGGCTTGCCGAGGCCGAAGCCATGCTGCAAGCGAGCCTGGGCAACCGGCATACCGACCTGAAGGCGGCACAGAGCCGCCTCGATTACTTCGCCCGGCGCTTGGAGCGTCTCCGGCTGGATCGCGACTCCCTGCTCGTGCGCGCGCCCATAACCGGGATCTGGGTCTCGCCCCGTGGGCGCGAATGGAGGGGACGCTGGATCCCCAAGGGCACCCCGCTCGGTCAGATCGTCGACGACTCCGCCTTCCAATTCGTGTCCGTGGTTTCCCAGCAGGACGCCTCCGATCTCTTCGCCGGCCAGGCCCTCCGGGCCCAGGTGAAAATCGCGGGGCGCGCCGGCGGGAGCATAGCGGTGCACGGATACCAGAGCATCCCCATGGACCAGAGCGAACTCCCTTCGGCGGCCCTGGGTTGGGCCGCCGGCGGCGACATCCCCGTGGATCGGGGACCCGAAGGGGCCGCACGGACCACCGAACCCTTCTACGAGGTGCGCGCCGAACTGACCGCGGCCATGGCGGGAGGCCTCTTGCACGGCCGGTCCGGCACCATCCGCTTCACCCTGCCGGATCGTCCCCCGGCATTGCAGGCCTATTCCCGCTTCCGCCAGCTTATCCAAAAGCGCTACCAGCTCTAGGCATGCGGAAAGCGATGGCATGAACGACATCACCTTGAACTACCGCCGGACGCGGATAGAGACCCCCCGACCCTTCCTCGAGAGCTTCGACGCTTTGGCCCACGGAATCGCCGGCAAGGTCCTGCATGCCCGCGGCCTCCCCGCGTCCATCCGGGCGGAGGCGGAAGCGGCCGTCGCCCAGGAGGCATACTGGCAGGGTCTGTCCCGGGAAGAGCTGGCCGGGCGCCTCAGGGAAATCGGCACGTCCTTCCGGCGGAGCGGCGCGGCGGCGCGCGGCGGAGAAGGCCCGGACATCCCCGCGGCCCTGGCCGCCGTCCGGGAAGCCGCCCATCGGCTCCTCAAGCTCCGGCCCTACCCGGTCCAGGTCCTCGGGGCGCTGGCCATGCACCGGGGCAAGGTCGCCGAGATGGCCACCGGAGAAGGCAAGACCCTGACCGCGGCCATGACGGCGGTCCTCTGGGGATGGACCGGCCAGCCTTGCCATGTCATCACCGTCAACGACTACCTGGCCGACCGGGACGCGCGTTGGCTGAAGGATTTCTTCGCCTTCTGCGGCCTCTCCGCCGGCTGCGTGGTCGCAGGCATGGACGCCGCCGCCCGCCGGGATGGCCATGCCAAGGACATCGTGTACACCACTTCCAAGGAGATTGTGGCGGACTTCCTGCGGGATCGCCTGGCCCTGGGCGACCTGCAAGCGGCGACGCGCCGCCAGATCCTGTCCTTCGCCACGGGCCGGCGGGGGCTGGACGGCGGGGTGGTCATGCGCGGCATCCATTCCGCCATCGTCGACGAGGCCGACAGCATCCTGGTCGACGAGGCCGTGATCCCCCTCATCATCTCGCGCCCCCAGGGCAATGCCCCCTTCGTGGAAGCCTGCCTGGCGGCGGACCAGGAGGCCGCGGCCTTGCGGGCCGGCATCCATTTCCGCATCGACCGGCGCTGGCGCGAGATAGAGCTCCTCCCGGAATTCGACCGCGCCGCCCCACAGGGCGCGGAGACGCCCCTCATGCTGCGGGGCCGGCAACGCCGGCGCGAACTGGTCCGCCAATCCTTGGTGGCCCGGGAGTTCTTCCAGCCCGGCCACCAATACGTCATCCACGACGGGAAGGTGGTGATCGTGGATGAGTTCAGCGGGAGGCTGATGCCCGAGCGGAGCTGGCGCGCCGGGCTGCACCAGTTGATCGAGGCCAAGGAAAGCCTCGCGCTCAGCGGGCCCTCGGAGACCCTGGCGCGCCTGAGCTTCCAACGCTTCTTCCGCTTCTTCGCCCGCCTGGCGGGCATGACAGGGACCGCCCGGGAGGCGGCCGGGGAACTCTGGCGCATCTACCACCTGCCGGTGGCGGTGATCCCCCCGAACCGGCCGCCGCGCCGGGAGACCTGGCCCCGGCGCATCTTCCGAACCGCGGAGGAGAAGTGGGATGCCATCGTGGGCGAGACCCTGGAGCTGCACCGGCTGGGCCGGCCGGTGCTCATCGGCACGCGCAGCGTCCGCTTCAGCGAGGAGGTGGCCTCCCGCCTGGAGGCCCGCGGCCTGTCCCCGCGCCTCCTGAACGCGGTGCGCCACCACGAGGAAGCCATGATCATCGCGCGGGCCGGGGAACGGGGCACGATCACCGTGGCCACCAACATGGCCGGCCGCGGCACCGACATCCGGCTGGGCGAGGGCGTGGCCGCCTTGGGCGGGCTCCACGTCATCGCCACGGAATGCCATGAATCGGACCGCATCGACCGCCAGCTCTTCGGCCGTAGCGGCCGGCAGGGCGATCCGGGCAGCGCCCGGGCTTTCGCCAGCCTGGAAGACGATCTGCTCGCGCGCTTTTTCCCCGGCCCCGTCCTGCGCGGCTTGGACGCCTCCCTGCGGGGCCGCCTGCCCGGGGCGGAGGCCCTATGCGACCGCGCGGTGGCGCTCGCCCAAGGCGCCGCCGGCAGCCAAGCCTTCAAGCGGCGCCGTGCCGTGCTCAAGATGGACGGCTGGCTGGACGACTCTCTCTCCTTCGCCCGCAGCGAGGTCGGATGACGCCGGCGCGGACCTTCAGCGGAAGCCGCTGGCTCGGCTTCCTGGCCATCGTCCTGTCCGCCTGGCCGGCGCGCGCCGCGGAAACCCCGGAAGCGGCGGCTCCTGCCGATTCGGCGGGGCCCATTCATGCTCCGGTCCCCGCCGATACCGCCGATACCGCGGAGTCCGCCGAGGCCCCCTCCGGGCACGCCGGGAAGGCGGCTCCCGATTCCGCCCTCCCGGCCATCCCCATCAGCCTGGAAGACATGATCAAGGAAGTCCTCCTCAACAATCCCCAGGTGCACCGCGCCCGCCTCGCCTGGCGGGCCAGCGAGAAGGCCGCGCGGGCCGCCTGGGGCGGCTTCGAGCCCGAGCTGGCCGCCTCCCTCCAGAGGACCGCCATCGAGCGGGAGCGCGGACGTTTCCTGGAATCCAGCGAGGAATGCAATGTCGAGGTGGAAGGCATCCTCCCGATCGGCACGAAGTATTCCCTGGGCTTCACCCTCAAGGACTATGAGAACCCGGTATACACCTTGGACGACCCCAACGCCTTCGCGGGAGTGACCTTGACCCAGCCCCTGCTCAAGGGGATCCTGCACGGGGCGCCCATGACCACGGTCCGGCTCGCGCGGAGCGACCGCCGGATCGCCTACCACGCCTTCCGCGCGCGGCTGATGCAGGTGCTGCGCGAAGCGGAGGAAGCCTACTGGCAACTCGCCTTCGCGGAGACCAAATACCGCTATGCCCTGGAATCGGTGGAGATCGCCCGGGAGTTGGTGAAGGACTCCCGCGCCTGGCTGGGCACCGGCAAGATTTCCCAGTTGGAGATGATGGAGAGCGAGGCGGGCCTGGACTTCCGTGCGGCGGCCCTGGCCGACGCCCGCCAGGAATACCTGGAGGCGGCCGGCGTTCTGCGCATCCTGTTGGCGCGGCAGGACGGGTCCGGCCTCCCCCTCAGCGCCGCCACCCCCCTTGCGGACGGGGGCGGCGGCGCCTTCCCGGCGGAGGACACCGCCTCCGCCGTCCGCCGCGCCTTCCATCCCGACCTCCTGATCCGCGACCTGGAGATCGACAAGGAGGAGGCGGGGGTGGATTTCCGCCTGTTCCAGAGCCTTCCCGAGCTCAACATGAAGTACCGCTACGGTTACAACGGGGTGGGCGGCAGCCGCGGGCAGGCGCTCTACGAGCTGGCCGAGCGCTACCAGGAAACCTGGTCCTTTGGGCTGGAGATCAAGATCCCCCTGTTCCTGGGCCTGGACTCCCGCAACCAGCTTTCCCGCGCCCGGCTGCAGCGGAGGATGGCCCGAAAGGAGATGCAGGCCCTCGATTTCGAGCTGGAAGCGAGGCTCAGATCCCTCTCCCAGCGCGACAGCTCCCAGGTCGAGCGGATGCGGAGCGCGGAGAAGGTGGTCCGCTACCGGGAGAAGCTGATGGAGGCGGAACGGTCCATGCGCAAGGCGGGCAAGAGCAATTCCCGCCTGGTCTACGAGGCCGAGGAGAGGCTGGCGCAGGCCCGCCAATGGGCCCTGGAGACCCGTGTCAAGCATCGCATCACCCGCTTGCAGATAGCGGCGATGGCGGGCGTGCTGCTGAAGGACCGCGGCCTGGAGGGCCTCCATTCCGGAGGCCCCCGGCTGGCCTCCGATCTCGTCGCCGAAGAATGACAGGGGCACCGGCCCAGGAGACGCAACCATGAAGACCCTTCCATCCCTGCCCCTGCGATTCCTGCTGGCCGCCGTCCTGACGACCTGCACCGTCGAGGATCCCTCCGGCCCCACCGCCTGGACCGTCTCCGGCCGGGTGGTCCTCAAGCCCGACGCCACCGCCGATTTCTCCGGAGGGCGCATCCGCATCGGCGGCTTCCCCCACAACGAGCAGGCCTTCGCCCCCGCCCTGGAGGATATCCGCCCCCGCGCGGGCGTGGCCACGGTCGGGACGGATCGGGACTTCACCTTGGGCCTGGATGCGAGGGACGTAAAGGCGCCCTTCATCCACGTGGCGGCTTGGCTGGACCTGGACGGCGACACTTTGCTGGACGCCTCCAGCGAACCTTTCACCATGGTACGGGAGCAGAACAGCTTCGGGGGCACCCCCATGACCTACGCTTACGACAAGCGGGAGGAGACTTGGCTGGCCGCCTACGACGACCGCCGCGTCGCGGACCTGAACGGCCTGGAAGCCGTGCTCACGCGTTCCCTGTCCGGCTCCCCGGTCACCTGGACCTTGCGCGGCAAGGTGCGTCCCGACTCCGGGTACAAGCTCCGGCTGGACAGCGGACGGGCCATGCTGGGCGCTTTCTCCGGAAGCTCGGCGCGCTTCATCCCCGACCTCAAGGGCCTCAAAGCCGAACCCGGCAGCGGCATCATCAACTCCGACAGCGGCCTCCTGCCCGAGGCGGGCCGCGCCTCCCTGGCCGCGGACAGTTCCTTCTCCCTGCGGCTCGAAGTGGGGGAAGTGGACGCCGCCTTCATCCACCTCATCCTCTGGTACGACGCCGACGGCGACCGCCGCCTGGAGCCCCTGACCGAGCATTTCAGCGTCCTGGCCTTCCCCTCCCTCACGGGGACCGAATTCGTCGCCTACCAGTTCGACCCCGCCACCGGGCAATGGCTGCAGACGCGGGACCGGGAACCGGCGACCGGCCAGGAGGGGCTGGACGTCCTCATCAAGCAGAATATCAGCCCCATCCTCAAGCAATGGCGGGTGTCCGGCAAGCTGGCGCCGGAAAAACCCTTCGAGATCAATTTTGCGTCCAAGTCCCTGCGGGTGGGGGCTTTCTCCCACCTCCAGAAGCTCGGTTCGCAGAAGAAGGAGCCGGCGTTCCCCGACCTGGGGCGGGACTCCATCCGCGCCGATAGCGGCTTCTCCCTGGCCGTGGACGCTTCCAGCCTCACGAGCGGCGGCATCCAGGTGATCACCTGGCTCGACCAGAACGGCAACGATTCCCTGGAGCAGGCTTCCGAACCCTATACCGGCCTCCTCTACCCCACCGCGGCCTCCAAAGCCAACCTGGCCTACGCCTATGACAGCACGGTCAAGGATTGGCGGGTGGCCGGCACCGGGGACGCGGTCGGTGACCTGAAGGACGTGGCCTTCCTGGCGGCCCGGAACCTGATCGCGGCCAAGAACACCTGGACCCTTTCCGGGACCATCCGGCCCAAGGCCGGCTTCGACATCCTCTACGGAAGCAAGACCCGCCTCGGCGTCTTCGCCAACAAGTCCCTTTTCTTCAACCCCGAGTTCGACGATATCAAGCCGGAGGGCGGGATCTCTGCCCTGCTTCCGGACAGCGGCTATGCCATCAAGGTGAAGACGGAAGGGGTGTCCGGCAACTACCTCCACCTCTTCGTCTGGTACGATGCCGACGGGGACGGCCTCATGGACGCGCTCAAGGAGCCCTTCAGCAAGCCCTACCGGCCATCGCTCTCCGAGAACGCCTTCATGTACTACACCTACAACGGCTCCCTGGACGAGTACCGGGACACCGACACCGAGAAGACCGCCCAGGATTCCAGCGGACAGAATTTCCTCCTGGCCCGCAACATCCTCCCCTTCCGGGATGCCTGGACCATCAAGGGATCCTTGGTCCCCCTGCGCAACCAGGTGATGCATCTGGACTCGGGAACCATCCGCATGGGCGCCTTCTACTACCAGAGCGCCTCCTACCGGGCTTCGGTGGAGAACATCGTCCCCGATGCGGGCTCCGCCGTGGTCGGCAAGGACAGCTCCTTCACCCTGGGCGTGAACGGCAAGAACATCGACAAGGCCTTCATCCACCTCATCGCCTGGTTCGACCAGGACAATGACAACCGGTTGGACGCGGCCAGCGAAGCCTTCGACCAAGTGCTCGAAGAGGTCCTCTTCGGCGGGCAGAAGGCCTATTACCAGTACAAGGCGAAGAACCTGCAATGGGAATCCCATTATGACGGCAAGCCGGCGGCGGACTACGCCGACATGAAATGCTTCATCCAGAAGGATCTCCGGCGCACTCCCTGAGGGTGCGCCGGCGGGATAGTCCCGTGGCGGTCCCGGCGGCCACCGGCCCGGCGGAAGAGATGATCCGCCGCCTCGCCCCCTTCCCCCTGGAAGGCTTCGAGCGTTCCTTCAAGGTTTCTCCGGGCCGGATATCCTGGAACCGGTTCCTGGCGGGCATCTCCCGCGACAAGGTCTCCGACGATCAGGTCCTGGCCATGGGCCGCGAGCTCCGCATGCCCACCGGACTCGCCGACGCCTACCGGGCCGCAGCCGGAGAGGCGAGCCAGATCCTGTTCGGCTGCGAAGAGGCGGAGGACGGATGCTCCTACCGGATCTACCTGGAGTACTGGGAAAAGCTGAAGCGCGATCTGCCCCTCAAGCTCGACAAGACCCTTCCCGTGCGCTTGCACCTCGGCTTCAAATGGGACCCGGAAGATCCCGCCCGACAGGCGCGCACCGATTATTTTTGCTTTCCGCTCCTGAGCCCCGCCGGCATCCGTAAACGCCTATCCGGCCTCTATCCGGAAGCCGCCGTATCCCCTTCCTTCGCCTTGGCCGACCGGCTCCTCACGGACGCCGAGCGCAAGCCGGGTGAGCCCTCCTTCATCTATGTGGAGGCCACCGAGCCTGGGAATCCGCGTTCCTCCTTCGACATCAATTTCTACAAGGCGGGCCTTTCCGTCGGGGACGCCCTGCCCGCGATCGGCGAGGCCTTGCGTTCCTTCCGGGCGCCGGCGGATCAATGGGAGGCCCGCTTGGCGGAACTCCGCTCCAAGGCATTGGGGCACGTGGCCGGTGGGCTGGACAGGCAGGGGCGGGAATTCCTCACCATCTATTACGAGGATGCCCCGCACCGGATCGGAAAAGCGGGCCGGAACGACCCCTGCCCCTGCGGGAGCGGGAGGAAGTTCAAGAAATGCCACGGAGCCTGAAAAAAACAGCTCCGGGAAACCGCCCCGATAAAATGAAAGCGTCGCTTTATCCGAGGAAATCCGGCAATTTTCGGCGCAACCGGGGAGGATGCCTACTTCTTCTTCCGGGAGGCTTTCTTGAAGTATTCCGGGAAGGCATCCAGAAACTCGTTCCAGCCGCCCACATGCGCCTTTCCCTTGTCATTGTTGGGAAGGTCGGAATGCACCAAGGTCATCAGGGTCTCCCCACCCTTTTTCTCGAAGGTCACGGTCACCATCGATTCCTGACCCTGGGTGTACGGCGACATCCAGGTATGCTGGATGATACCCGGCCGCGCCACTTTCGTGAATCGCCCATAATGCGGTGTCCCGTTCACGAGCCAGTAGAAAAGCCCATCCACCTTGGGCTGCAGGATGAGCTTCTGGCCCATATTCCAGGGCGTGCCGGGAACCTTCGGATCCAGCCATGCGCTGAAAACCTCGCGCGGAGAGGCGGCGATGGTCCGTTCCACTTTGATCTCCAAGGGCTTTTTGCTCTTCATTTCTTCTTCTCCTTCTTCTGCTTGAAATGTTGCTCGAAATGGCCGAGGCGCTCTGTCCAGAACCGCTCGTATTCGTGCACCCATCCCGCAACTTGCCGCAATGGCTCAGGGCGGAATGAAATGAAGACCTCGCGGCCTTGCTTTCTCCGCTCGATGAGGTTCGCCCTTTCCAACAACTTCAAGTGCTTGGTTACGGCGTTCAAAGCGGTGTCGAACCGCGCTGCCACATCCAGGAATCGAGCGGGGCCGGCCGATAGTTGCCCGATAATCGCCCGCCGAGTGGGGTGAGAGATGGCGTTCAGGACATCCGTCAGTCGATCCATGGACCAAATTATACCATAAGGTGTAATGTTTGGCAAAACCGGGGTCCCCAAAGCGTCTCCAAGACGCCTTGGGGTGGAAGCAGCGGGCCGCGCTTCATAAGCTCAATCCTGCCGGCAACTTATGCGCATTTCGGCGAATAGGGGGCTAGAACGTGATCCGGAACGGCCATCGATGTAAGTTTCAGGTAGCAGATCGGGATCCCCGTTCGTTTTAATCGGACAACCCGGCGGCCTTTCAACCGCCCTTTCATCCCAGGAGGTCTCATGTTTCAGGTTTTCCGTTCCCCGCTCACCTGCGTTCCGGCGATCGCCCTCGCGTTCGCGGCCTGCACGTCCGACTCCACCGGGCCGTCGCTGACCCAGGATCAAATCCACACCGATCTGATGGCCATGTCCGCCAAGATGAAGTACCTGAGCGCCCTGCCCAACAGAGCCGATTTTGGGGACGCTGGAAAAAGCCCGGCCAAACGCGCAGCGGGCGCTTGCGTCCAAGAAGGTTTCACGGTGGACAACTACCTCGACACCAGCGCCGCCGGGGTTACCTCCGTCCTCGATTCCACTTGGAGCTACGTCTCGGTAGGCAAATTGATCTGCGCCGAAGGGGACCGGGCCGCTTTCGACGTCACCCATTCAACGGATGAGAACGCAAGCTATATCGCCCACGCCGACTTCCGCACCGATTATGAGTACTCGGCCGGTTCGGTTCCCCTCAAGGTGAAACTCTCGGGCACGGGAAATATCCACTACAAGTCGGACTACGATGTGAAAGTGACGTCGCTGACGTACGTCCTGGACTTCGCCACGCTGCAGGTTGATTTCTCCGAGACACTGTCCTTTGAGGACGGGCGTTACACCGTGGTCCTCAAGCCCACATCCGCCGCGAACTCCGCATCGGAACCGGGCCCCAAGGACGTCGTGGCGTCGGGCTCCATAACCCATGGGACTCAAACCGTAGGAACGTTCCAGATGCTGAAGGACGATTCGGTGGTCATCCGCGATGCAGACGGTAAAATCGTCGAGGCGCACGGTTGATCTTCCCCCCGGAATCCATTCGCGGCGTCCGGGCCCCGAGGCCTCCCTTGCGCTTATCGTTCCCCGGTTGCCCCGTAAATGCGACTCCGCCGTCTTGGAACCGGGTCGAGTGGACCCGATCCAAGACGGCTTCTTCGGCGGATTCTGGCGGTGCATGGATCCATGGGACAAAGTAAGGAGCGGGCTTCTGGAAGAGTTGTTCGAGCGGTTTTCCCCGATGGCGTTCTCCATCGGAATGTCCATACTCAAGTCCCGCGAGGATGCGGAGGATCTGGTGCAGGATTTGTTCGCGCATAAAGTTCCGGCTCTGCTCCGGGACCGGCCGGGGCTCACTCCGGAAGAATTCGGGCGCATACTCGCCGCGGCGGCGCGCAACCTTTCCATCGATCGATATCGACGCCGGCGTCGATTCCCGGAATCGACGCTCGATCCCGAAGCCCATTCCTGCAATCCGGGCGATCCCGGGGAGCCGGCCGATCCCGAATCGGCCCTTGCCTCCCACCTGAAGGATTTGCAACCAGCCTATCTGGAGGTACTGACCTTGAAATACTTGTTCCGGCTCACTTGGGAAGAGGTAGCCACGCGCCTGGGCCTGTCGCAGTCCGGGGCCAGGAAGCGGGCCGGCTTGGCCCGGAAGGAAATTCTGGCGCGCCGCGACGACCGCGGCGAAAACGCCATCCGCAAGGAGGATGCATGAATCCCGGATCCCCTGTTCGGCCGACGGGCCCGGACGATATCGATCTGCATTTGTACCTGGCGGGCGCGCTCCCGGTCCGCAAGCGGTGGATCCTCGCCATCGCCCGCCGGCTGGATCCCGCCCTGGCGGAGCGCCTGGCGGCCTTGGAGGCCGAAAACCGCGCCTACCGCCGGAAAGAAAAAGACCGCCTTCGCGGCATCCTGTTCCCCCATTCCCCCGGCCACCGGGCCTACCGCGATGGGACCCGGAGCCCGCGCCGGGCCTTCACCGCCTGGTGGCCCCCGGCCCTGGCCGGCGCCGCTTGCGTGTTGGCCCTTGTCGCGATTCCTCGTCCGGGCCTCCATGGGGTCTTGGACCTGGACCGCCTCTCCTCCGAGGCCATCGGCAATCCCGAAGCCATCGCCAAAGGCCGCGCCATCGGGGTGAACCTGTTCGTGAAGGGAGATTCCGCCTATCGGGTGACGAACCAAACCGCCCGCGTCGCCGCGACCGATACCTTGCAGGTGATCCCCATAGGCAGCGAAGCGCAACACCTTGTTCTATTGGGCTGGGACGCGCGCCGGGGTCTGGTGCGCCTGTTCCCCCGCGAGGGCGACCGTTCCCGAAGCATCTCCCGCACCGATCTCCCCCCTGCCCTGCTGCTCCAGGACATGGACGACAACCGCCTTATCTGCGCCACAGCCACCTCGCCTTTCACTGTGGCCGAAGTCGAAAGCCTGCTGCGCAGCGAGCTTTTCCGCCCCCTGGAGAAGGCCCCGGCCTCCCACTTGGGGCACGGCCTCTACCTGCAAATCTTCTCCATCGCCAAGTCGACGGGGCGCATATGAAAGCCTTCGCGCTGGCGATCCTCATCGCCTATCCCCTGGCTCCAGGCGCCGTCCGGGCCGCGGAAGAACCCTGGGCGCGCGTGGGCGTAGTGGCCGTTTCGGCCTCGGGCTTGCAAGGGGATCGTCCCCTGCGCTTCGCCTACCGCGACGGCGACCGTTTAGGGAGCATGCTTTCCTCGGTGGGCCAGATCGAGCCGGAAAATCTCTTCCTGATCAAGACCGAGGACCAGGAGGACTTCCAAATCGCCCTGGAGCGGGTGGGCAGGCGCATTGCGGCCCTCAAAGGCGAAGGCCGCAAGGTGTTCCTGCAATTCTACTACTCCGGCCACGGAGGAGCGCGTAAGTTCCACTTGAAGGACGGCGCCCTGGACTTCGACAAGGTGAAGGAGGTCCTCGGCGGAGAACGCGCCGATGCGCGCGTGTACGTCCTCGACGTCTGTTTCGGCGCCTCCTTCTTCAATGCCAAGGGCTTCCGTACCGCGCCGCCCGTGCCGCTCAAACTGGACTTGGACCAGTCCGCCCATGGGGAGGTGACCATCTCTTCTTCTTCCCTGGACGAGCAGGCCTATGAAGTGAAGACCCTGGGCGGCTCTATCTTCACAAGCAATTGGATCATGG
>DATENA010000187.1:0-33651 GCA_035275285.1 Fibrobacteria bacterium
CGAAAAAAGTAGACGCTTATCCGGCACCCTGCCTACCTTTCGGAGCGAGGCGTCGCTACGCTCCGAGGAGGAGGCCGCCGGACACCGAAATCACCCGCCGGTTAACGCCGAAACAGGGTGCCGGTTCAGCCGAAATACGCAATTGCCTGCACGACTCCATCACCACCTGTACGGTTTCGGCATTAATCGATCCCGGATACGACCAAGGAAAGATCCTCATCTCCTCCCGGCAATCCATCGATACGACCATAGATTTGAGCATTTTGGACCGGAGCGGGGGTATTGTCACATTTACCGCCTGTGACGGGTTCATGACATGCGTTTCCGAATCCCGGGATTACACAGTTGAGAACAGCGCCCACTTGGTGCTATGGCAAGCCTTTGATAAAGGAGTTGTCGATTTCCGCTACGGGCAGGTCCTGCTCGCGGACGTGAAGCGCCAATCCGGGCCGAGCTTTAGCTTGACTACCTTCACAGATGCCAGTATCTACGACTCACGGGACTCTGGCATCCGGCGGATCGACACATCTATCCGGGAACGGATCTATGATGTGGCCATGACCCCGGATCGCGGCTTTTTCACCCTTACCGATTCCTATGACGATTTCCGCCTGACCAAACCACTCATCTACCAGACCAGGGCCGGTATCACCGGGGCAGTGCTGCAGTACCCGGTGACGGAAGGTTTTGAAATCAAATCCGCGGGAAATTTCATCGCCCTTAAAACGCCGCAATGGATCCAGCACAAAAGCGTGGATGCGGACAGAATTGATAGCATCAAAGCCGAAAACATCCTTGCCTCCTATCAGGCGGGGTACAAAAAAGTGGCTTGGACCCTATCGGAAAACGGGACCGTATACCTTACCCGGAACGACAGCCTGATACGGTGGCGCGCCGGAACGGAAGAGCTCTTGGAGTCTACCGCTAATACGGGGGAAATCCTGGAAATGACGGCGGAGGGAGACTTGCTCGCCTTCCGCAGAAACGATGGGCTCTACCTTTACGACGGGACCGGCACCAAACGTTTATGCGACGGCGACCGCTTATCGACGACCACGCCTCTTAGGCTTGCCGGCGGCTGGCTGGCGTTCGCGCGGAAGGGCAAACTGAACCAGGAACATATTTGGGTCATAAGCCCTCAAGGCAATGAACGTCAAATCACCTTTTTCGGGACCAGTAGCGCTCTGGAATCCCTGGCCCCGGATGGCGATGTGATTTTCAGTAACGGAGATACCCGGTATTGGGCCCATCCGGACGGTACCCAAGTCCTGATTTCGAAAGCCCGGGGCAATGTTTTCAGGCATGAAGGCGGATTCTATTCCAGTCTGGGGAATAGCCTTTTCCAGCTTCGTTCCGAACCGCAGACATCCTTAGGCCGGGCACCCGGGACTCCATCCCGCCCCGCCGCCGCCGCCCTCATGCTGACTGGCGCGGACAGTCGCTCTCGCGTGCGGCTGTCTGCGCCGGCCGCAGGTAATTATGCTGTGTTCCTGACCGATCTACAGGGAAAAACCAGGAAGCGTCTGTATTCAGGGCATCTGGAGGCCGGCTCCAATACGGTGGAAGCGGATCTCACGGGAGTGGAGAACGGTTTTTATCCGGTGCGATTGCGGTTGATAGGTCCTTAAGGGTATTAAGACCCGGCCTGCGGTGGTAAAGGCTTAGGCGACCGCGGGCGCCTTGGACGGTTTGAGGAGCGCTTCCGCCGGATAGATGAAATCCGTCCCTTCCAGGATACCCCGGCACACCACGTCCAGCCCGGGGTCCCGGCCGGGAAGCAGAGCCTTCCATTCCATATCGGGCACCTTGAAGGGCACCCAGCCCTGGCCCTGCTGCACGAAGCGCAGCGGGATCATGCGGCGGAAGAAAAAATGGAAGGCGTATTTGCGGGCGCGCTTGATCTGGGACTCGTCGAGCTTGTGGCCCAAGGGCAGCCCATCCAGGATGCGGGTGTAATCCGCCCGGGAGGAGGCGTCTAGGGTAACTCCCTTGTTACGGATCCAAGCCTCGCCGGCCACGATGACGGGCACGCCCATGCTGGTGAGCTCCACCCCGGTCTTGGTGCCGTAGATGATCACGGAATCGCACTGGTACATGGCCGCGTAGGTGCTGACCTGGCTTTCGGGCGGGATCACGAACACGTTCTTGGGCAGTTCCGGGTAGGCGCGGCATATCTCTTCCAGGATGGGCTGGCGGGATTTGAGGTTGGCGCGGATCTCGGCCGGGTGGATGCGGACCAGGAGCTGCAGGTCCGGCCGCTTCGCGAAATAAGCGATGGTCTCCAGGGTCCACTCCAGCATGTTGCCGAAGGCATTGGCCGGATAATGGAGCTGAGCGTCCCACATCACGTTGGTGAGCATGCCGATGCAGGGCTTGCTGAAATCCACCCCGGTCTCGCGGCTGATCTTTTCCAGATCGAACTGGGGCTTCTCATGGAACCAGATCCAATCCTCCGTGCCCTGCCAGCGGCTGCGGAGGTATTTCATCAGGTCCTCCTCCAGCTCCGGGGCCATTTCCACGTTCTCCCAGTTTCCGGTGGGTTCGGTCATCAAGGTATGGTGGTAGGTGTCGTAGTGGCTGAAAAGGAAGCATTGCTTGCGGTAGGCGGGATTCCAGTTGACCACGCGCACCTTCTCCTGCCGGGCCACTTCGCCGATGACGCCCTGCGGGATGTAGATGCCGTGGTGGAACACCGCGCAAGTGAATGGCGCGGATCGCAGCAGGCGCCGGGAGGTGATGGCCGTCAAGAGCCCGGCCTCGAAGTAACGGCGCAGCACGGCTTCGCCTTGCGGTTCGTCGCCCAGGGTGGCGCGGGCGAAGAACCGCAACGCGCCGGCCAGGGAGTGTTCGCCCACGGCAAGCCCCTCCCATTGGAACGAAGCGATATCCCGATAAGGGGTTTCCCGGGCGATGCGGGCGGCTTCGGCCGTGTCCTGCGGCCCCAGGTGATCGGAGTAGCGATGGACCCTGAAACCCAGGGCCTCGAAGGTCTTGCGGCCGAACCGGAAGCAGGATCCGCAAAGGATGGATTTCGGCCCGTCCTTGGCCATGCGTTCGTGGTCGGGAAACCAATGGGTATCGCAGTCCATGCAGGCCGGCAACGCCTCATCGCAAAGCAGGACGTGGACTTCCGCGCCGCGGAGGGTGAGCGCCGCACCCAATGCGCTCTCGATGGACACCATGGTGTGGAGGCCGCTGATGCTGGTGGCGAACAGGATCTTGGGCGCGGAAGGGACGCTTACGGACGCTTTGCGCCATCCCTCCGCATCATGGGAAAGGATGGATTTCCAGGGAGGGTAGGCGTTCTTGCGGGCGTAGTACTGTCGCTTCAGGTATTTGACGTTGCGGTGTACGGTAGGGTTGGACTTGAGGAAATCCTTCCACGCGGCGGCTAGATCTCCGAACATGCGTTCCGGATTACCGGGCTCTTACGGCGGACGCGATGCGCTCGGCCAGGCTTTCCGCATCCAGGGCATGGGCCTTGATGACTTCGGCGTTCTGGCCGCAGCGCGGGATTTCCGTCACGCCGAAGGAAACCACCCGGACGTCGGCCGCAAGGCCGAGGCCCGCCAAGGCGCTGCGAATGATCTGCCCTTGCCCTCCGATGAGGTAGTGGTTGTCGAGAGTGAACACGGCTCCGTGGCCGGCGACCGTTTTCTTGAGCCAAGCGGCATCTACATGGTTGAGCCAGGGCAGGTTCACCACCTTGAGCCCGATACCCTTGGCCTTCAGGAGGCCCGCAGCCTTATACGCCTCGGTGAGCATCACGGGACCGTAGCCGAACAGGATGGCGTCCCTGCCGTCGTTGAGCGTGACGCCCTGGCCGTATACGGGCACATAGTCTTTGGGCAGGGCGTACGGGATGTCACAAGGGACGGAGACGAGCCGCAAATAGCTGCTTTTCTCCGTCTGGTTCACGCAATAGTCCAACAGCAGCCCCACTTCGCTTTCCTCGCAGGGCTCGAGCAGGATCAATCCGGGCACGCCCGCCAGGCAGGAGATGTCCCGCACGCTCTGGTGGCTGTGGCCGGGAGCGCTGGGGACCAGGCCTGCCAGGCTGCCCACATAGATGACCTTGGACTTTTCGGTGGCATTGGTGAAGATTTGCTCATTGGGCCGGGTGGACAGGAAGCAGGCGAAGCTGTGGCAAATGGGAAGCATCCCCTTCAGGGCGAAGCCGCCTGCTTGGGACACCATGTCCATTTCGGCGATGCCGCATTCGATGAACCGTTCCGGATATTTCTCGTGGAAAGGAACGAGGCCCGTGTCCAGCATCAGGTCGGCGTCCAAGGCGACCAAGTTGGGGGTCTTTTCCGCTTGGTCCAAAAGGGCTTTGCTGTATGCCTTGACCATCCGCTGCCCTACCGGCGGGACGCGATCGGGAATCTCCTCGGTCAGGGTCTGCAACGGGGTCCCTCCAAGGCTCTTGAGCTGGCCGTTGACCAAGGCCAGGAGTTCGGCGAATCCCTTTTCGTAATTGCCGTCCGAGGGCGCGCCGCTGTGGAAGTTGTAAAACTCGAACTCGGCCCCGACGGACTCCATTTCCATGAAGGATACGCCCTTGCCCTTTACCGTGTCGGCGATGATCACCTTGGGTTTGTCCTGGGCCTTGTTCACCTTGGCCAGAGCGGCCGAGAAGGCTGCCGGATCATTCCCGTCGCAACGGGAGACCTCCCAGCCATAGGCCGCGAACTTCTTTTCAAGGTCTCCGAGGGGGCTCACTTTTTCCACCCAGGTATCGGATTGGATCTTATTGTGGTCCACTATTACGGTGATCTCGCCCATTTTACGGTTGGCGGCGCCTTGCAGGGATTCCCAAATCTGGCCCTCCTGCAACTCGCCATCTCCCGTCAAAACGAACGCGCGCACTTTTTTACCCTGGATCCGGGCGGCCGTCACCATGCCTTTGGCCTTGGAGACGCCCATGCCCAGAGAGCCGGTATTGGCTTCCATGCCGGGCAGGCTTACGTCCGGATGCCCGGGCAATCCCCCCAGCTGGCGCAGCTTATGGATAAGATCGGACTCGAGGCGTTCCAAGGCGATCAGGATCGCGTAGTACCCGGGAGCATCGTGGCCCTTGGAGGAAAAGTAGATGTCCCTCCACCGGCCCTCTGCGAGGTTCTCCGCCCGCATCTCATTGACGTAAAGCCAGGACACGATGTCCATCGCACTGAAACTCGAACCGATATGGCCGGATCCGGCCCGCATGATCATGTAGAGGGTATTGAGCCGGCAAGCATCGGAAAAAACCTTGGTCTTCGCCACATCGTCCCCCTTGAGGGAAAGGATGCGCTTGAATTCTGAATTGGGGGCGTAATGGAGCTTCATCGTGTTGCTTTCGGTCGTGATGGAATCAAAGGTGCCATGCGGGTTGGGGAACGGGCGGCAAGGAAGCCAGTCCCTTGTCCACCAAGGTTTCCGCCAGCATGAAATCCTCGGTGCGGTTGATGTCGAACCCTTCGAACCCTTCGGTGACGAACGGGGTGATGCGCTTTCCCGCGATGCTGCCCTGTTGGAGGGGGATGCGGCTCCAGGCTATTTCCAGGCTCGCGTTCTGCGCATAAACGGGGGGGAGGCTTTGGTAGGCGCTGCTGTGCCAGGGAGGGTTGGCCCCTCCGTCGTCGAGGAAAGGGCGCATGAGCCCGCCTTCGAGGACCCACATCTTGGCCGGATGCTGCTTGCAGAGTTCTACCGCCCGGAGGGAATCCACGTCTTCCAGGGAGGAGAACCGGTCCCACGCGCGGCGGATGGTGGCGGCTTGGCGGAAGGGGCTGGTGGGACGCAGGAGCGCGAAGGCATCATAAGTGCGGCCCTTGGAGGCGAGAGTCGCCAGGGTGTATTTGAGCCATTCGATGTCCGGGGACAGGTCTTCGGCCATGGATTCCGGGCGTAGAAAAGGCGACTCGGCCCCGTAATGGATGCATATCTCCGCGATTTCCTGCGAATCCGTGGAGATCGCTACGGCGTCGAAAAGCCCGCTGGCCCTGGCAGCAGCGATAGTATAGGCGATCAGGGGATGACCTCCCAGAAGGCGGACATTTTTGGCCGTAAGACGCTTCGACCCGGCCCGGGCGGGGATCAAGGCCACAATTTTGTTGCGTGCGCCGCTCATGGCTTAGAGCTGGGCCGGGTCGACGTTGAGATAGATGTCCTTGAGTTCGGAATAGACGTTGAGTGCCTCGGTACCGGGTTCCCGCGATCCGTTCCCGCTTTGCTTTACCCCTCCGAAAGGCATGTGGGGCTCGCTGCCGTAAGTGCCCGCGTTCACCACGGCCACGCCCGACTGTACTTTGTCGGCGAACCGCACGGCCCTGCTGAAGTTCCGGGTATGGATGCAGGCGGTGAGGCCATAAGGCGAATCATTGGCCAAGGACAAGGCCTCATCGAAACCGCCCACCTTGTACAGGGTGGCGATGGGTCCGAACAGTTCCTTTCTCGAAATCTCCGCCTTGGGATCTGCGTTCTCGAGGATTGTCGGGGCCATGAAGAACCCCTTGTCATGGGAAGGCCCGAGAAGCCGGTTCCCTCCCAAGAGCACAGTGGCGCCTTCGGCTTGCGCCTTTTCCACCGCTGAAAGCATGTTTTTAAGTTGACGCTCGTTGATCACTGCCCCGAAATCATCCGAATCGGAGATGCCCACCTTAAGGTTGCGGGCTCCTTCGAGGAGCATTGCCTTGAACTTGTCATAGACCGAGGCGAACACGATGATACGGCTCGCGGCGGCACAGCGCTGTCCTGCGTTGCTGTATGCGGAGAGCAAGGTCCATTTGACGGCATTCGAGAGGTCCGCGTCATCGCAAACCACCAGAGGATTCTTGCCCCCGAGCTCCAGGGAAATCCGGGCCAAGCGTTCACCGGCCGCGCGCTGGATGATCTTGCCTACGGCCGTGGATCCCGTGAAGCTGACTACGCCCACCCGGGGATCCGCAACGAGCGGAGATCCCGCTTCTTCGCCGAATCCTTGGATGATATTGAGCACGCCGGATGGGAGGCCCGCGGCTTCGGCCAATTTTCCGAAAAGCCAAGCGGTGGCGGGAGTGTCTTCTGCGGCCTTGAGCACAGCGGCATTGCCGCAAATGAGGGCGGGAAAGACCTTCCATGCCACGTTGGCGATTGGGGTATTGGCCGCGATGATGAGTCCGGCCACCCCGATGGGCTGGCGCACGGTCATGGCATACTTGTTCTGGGCCATGCTGGTGGTGGTCCGGCCATACAACCTTTGGCCTTCCCCCGCGTAGAAAAGCCCAAGGGAGATGGCTCCGCCGGTTTCACCCAGCGCATCTTTCAAGCTTTTACCGGTTTCTTCCGCAACCAGCTTCGCGATTTCCTCGCGCCGAGCCTGCATGCCTTGAACTATGGCCAAGAGGAACTCACCGCGTTTGACGGCCGGAGTGTCCCCCCAGGTGGGCTGGGCTTTGACAGCGGCTTTTATGGCCGCATCCACGTCCGCAGCGCGGGAACGGGCGACGTTGCACAGCTTTGTACCGTCGGCGGGCCGAAGCTTGTCGAAGGATTCGCCCCCGATGGCGGAAATCTCTTTTCCGTCCACCAAGTTGGGAATAATCTGGGGTAGCATGTTTGTCCTGTTTTCCTCCGGCCGGCCTACCAGGCTGTCCAGCCTCCGTCTATAACTAGATTGGAGCCGGTCATATAGGAGGACGCGTCCGAAGCCAAAAATAGCAAGGCACCGTTGTATTCGTCCACACGGGCCATGCGGCCGAGCGGTACGTGGCTGGTATAGGCCTGCAAAAAATCCCGGTCATGGCCATTGTAGACGCCGCCGAAGGTGAGGGTATTGACCCGTACGCCCTTCCCGGCCCAATAAGTGGCCAGATAGCGGGTCATGTTGAACAAAGCCGATTTGGAGACGGAATAAGCGATGGGTTTGAAAAAAGGTTCTCCTCCTTTGCGCCGATACTCATAGATGCGCTGATCGGGAGAAACCATTCCATACATGGAACTGATATTGACTATGGAACCGCGTCCGGTCCGGGCCATGGCATCGCCGAAAACCTGGCATCCGAGAAAAACCCCTTTGACGTTCACTTCCATCACTTTGTCGAAAGACGCTTCCGGATAGGTCTCGAAGGGCCCATTTTCGGCTAACGGGGCGTTGGGTGGGGAGTCCAAGGCCGCATTGTTGACCAGGATTTCCGGCTCTCCCAATTTCGCCTGGACTTCCTTAAGCGCGTCCCTGAGGGAGGCCTTTTCGGTGATGTCGGCTTGCAGGACAAGGATGCCGCCCGCCTTTTCGCCAAGGCGGGTGGCCGCGACTTGCCTGTCGGGCTTAGGCTCCAGGATGGCTACTTTGGCTCCCCGTTCGGACAAGGCCGCCGAAAACTGGCTGCCCAGCATCCCCAGGCCGCCGGTCACTACGGCTACCTTTTCCTTTACCGAGAAGAGATCCTTGATCATGGTGCTACATCACCCTTTCCGATCATGTCCGCGAAAAGATCACATACTTCCCGCACGGCTCCGAACCCGCCTTTTGCCCGCGTTCGGTATCGCGCAAGGGGAATCACTCCGGGATAAGCATCCTCCACGACCATTGGAAACCCCACGCTTTGCAGGCAGCCCAGGTCATTGGTATCGTTGCCGAGGTAAGCGATTTGGTCGAGATCGATGCCGCGGGCTTTGGCGAGTTCCACCAAGGATGCCCGCTTATCCACGCTTCCCTGGACGCACTCTATCTTGAGCTTCCGGCAGCGCGCCGAAACCACGGGGTTTTCCTCAGTCGAAAGCACCATTGCGGGAAGCCCCGCCTGCCGGAGCCTTTGGAGGCCAAGACCGTCGCTGCGCCAACAACGCACGGACTCAACCCCCTCCTGATTGACCCACACGGTATTGTCGGTGAAGACCCCGTCGAAATCGAAGACCAACAGTCGAACCTGGCGGATGGACTTGCTAAGGGCGGGGTCCATGGCCGATTACTGAACGTGTTCGATCTTCAACCCGTCATCTTCCTTCAGGGCTACGACCAGGACCCGTCCCAGCAGACGTTCGATTTCGTAAGGAGCCAGGCCATCGCCCGGTGACTTGAAAGTCAGGTCCGCCGCAGTCAGGCGATGGCCCTTCGGCAGGTCCCTGCCCGCGACGATTTTCTTGGCCATCTTCATGATGGGCTTGACTTCCTCCAGATAGGGAGCCTTGATTCCGGTCCCCAGGGCGAGCCTGGTACGACGCAAATCGCGGACGAGTTTGCGCAAGCCCGTCGGCTCGAGGGAGTAGGCATGATCGGTACCCTTCTGGGCGCGATTCAAAGTGAAATGCTTTTCAATGACGCGCATACCTAGCACGTAAGCCCCTACCGACATGGCGATGCCGTTGTCATGGTCCGAGAGGCCGATGACCTGGTTCGGAAACTGTTCACGGAAGGTCGTAATCACCTTCATGTTCAGAAGCTCGAACTGGCAAGGATAGGAAGCGGTGCACTGCAGGATGACGAGCTGGGGGTTGATGGCCATGATCTCATGATAAGCGCGCTTCACGTCGTCAAGATCGCCGCCGCCGGTCGACAGGATGACCGGTTTTTGAAACTTGGCAATGTGCTTGAGCATGGGGACATTCTTGAGATCCGCGGAAGCGACCTTGTAAAAAGGCATATCCAGCTCTTCCAGGAAATCGGCGCTTTTGAAATCGAAGGCCGTCGAGAAAAAGCTGATATCCAGCTCCTTGGCGTAGGCCTTCAGTTCCTTATATTCGGACAAGCCGAACTCCAGGGCTTCGCGATGCGCCCCGTACGTATCCCCGTAGCTGTTGGGGTTGTCGTAAACTTGGTTGTAGAGTTCCTTGGTGAAGAGCCCCTTGTTGTCGCGCTTCTGAAGCTTGACCGCGTTGGCCCCGCAATCTTTCGCAACCCGGAACATTTCCTTGCAGACCTCCATGCTGCCCATGTGGTTGTGGCCGATTTCAGCGATTACATAGCAATCGGTATCATCGTTTACAGCTGTTCCGTCAAGTATAATTTGTCGCGACATAACCAGAACCTTTCCTTCGTATCTTCCAAGAGGTGGAAAAGACAAAATATAGTTTTTTAAAATATTTGTCGACCTGGCCCAAGTTGCCTTTTTTTGCGATTTAGGGGCTAATAAGAAGAGTTGGTTTTTTGGGTCTTTGAGTCACGCTTTGCCACACTATCAAGTCCCAAAGCTCTTCTTAACCTTCTTCAAAACCTTCGCGAGCACTAGCTGGCCTGGCGGGCACCAATTGATACCAATGGTTCCGTAAATGAGGAGTGCAGCCCCTGCCACGCCCATGCGCATCCAGGGATGAGGCAGCCAAGACGCGGCAAGGCGGCCTGCAAAGAATAAAACGAGGGCCAGAGCTACGAAGGGAGCCGTGTCGCGCAGGTACCATTTCCCCAGGTGGCCAGGCAATACGTGTCGATGGATGAACCATGGAACGATGAAGAGATATCCGCAATTGAAGATCAGCCAGGATATCCCAGCTCCGAGGATCCCATGATGGCCGATGAGGAAAAAGCTGAGGGGAAGCAAGATGACGACCCCGATCGCATTGGTGAAAAGGGGTATGGATGTCTGACCGCTGGCCAGGTTGAGCGCCTGAGGCGGGCCCATGAAGCTGTTCATCAGCGCCGCGACAGAGAGAACGGACATGGTCACCCACGCGTTGTCCGCGACCACTTGGGAACGCGTCCATAGCAAAAGGATTTCATGCGGAAAAAAGATCAAGGCCATGGCGGCGGGCGCCGCGAAGAATGCGGTGGTCTGGGCCGATTTATGGTAGAGGGCGGACAACTCACTCCAATCACCGGCCGCGACCAAAGCCGAGAACCTTGGGAAGATGGACTTGGATACCGGATTGACAAGATTGCCCAGGCCCCCGCTGGTGCTGCTTGCCACGGTGTAGAATCCAAGGCTATCGAGCGGGAGGAGCTTGCTGATGAGTATCCTGTCCATTTGCTTGAGGATAATGGCGAACAGGGAAACCCCCGTCATTCCCGCGCTATACCTCCAGATGGTCTTGAGCAGAGGCAGGTCGAAACGCGGTCGATGGGGACTGGTCCCCCTGAGTAGCATCCAAGAGGTCCCGGCCATTGCCGCGAGCTCCAGGAAGCTCGCCAAAGCCTGCCAGAGCAAAAAGGCGATGATCGTGCGCGACACGAATTGCAGGACAATCACCGCTCCCAACCCGGTCACCAAAGATGCCAAAGAGGAGATGGCGTTGAGCAGAGGCTGCCGTTCCAGGCCGCGGAAAACCCCGACATAAAGTTCCAACGGCCACCTGGCCATGAAGGTCAACCCGAAGATCGTGACCGCGGCTTTCACCGTGCCGGGGGGAAGGGAAGAGGCATTGATCCAGGATTCGGCGATCCAGTTCGAGGCGATGAAAAGCACCAGCGCGACGAAGAGGCCCATGGCATAAAAAACGGACTCCAGGCTGCGCACCAAGTTGAGGGATTCCCATGCCTTCTCCGGGAGCCGGGTACGCCGCGAGATCTCCCGGTTGGTCGCGGGACTGAGGCCGAAGTTCAACAAGCCGAAGATCGTGCGCAGGGAAACGAAGAACCCAATCAATCCATACGCCTCCACGCCTAAAGCATGGATGTAGTAAGGGACGAGAAGGAAGGAGAGCAGGGAAACCCAGGCGGTACCCAGGAAATTCGCCAAGACGCTGAACTTGATGGAGTTCAAAAAATGGGACCGACCGTTATGTGTCGTGGCCTCGCTCACCGGACGGACGCCGCCGCTTCTTTCCTTGCGAACACGTAGTTCATGGACCCCTTTCGACCCCGCCGATGCTTGGATTGCAGGGTCAGGCCGCGCTCCTGCATGAATTGTACGACAAAATCGGCTTGCTCCGGAAGCCCCAATTCTATGATGAGCCCCCGCATGCCGGGATGGGCTATGGCATCGCGAGCGCCCTCGAGAACTTTCATCTCGAGGCCGTCCACATCTATCTTGATATGGGTGGGCGGTGGAAGGTTGAAAGTCTTGATCAGGTCGTCGGTCCTGAAGCTCAGGAGGGAATGCTTGAGGGTGGCCTTGAACGCCTCCCCTTTGTCGTTCACAGCTTCGCCGAAGGCATTCAGGGCTCCGCCCGCGAGCAGGTCGAAATAGAAGAAATCCCCCACTTTTGTCTCGTCGGAAAGCGCCACCGGCATGGGGAAAACGCATTCACCGCATCCGTTCAGAGCCACGTTCCGGCAGAGCTGGCCGAAATTGATGAAGGACGGCTCGAATGCATAAGTGCGGACTTCGCCTTGGAAAAACTTCGCTGCCACCAGGGAGTAGGCCCCGACATTGGCGCCCACGTCGAACAGGACGTCCCCCGCTCTCATGGTGGTTTCGATCCATTCGATCATTTCGGGTTCTTTACGGCAGGATCTCAACCGCACGCGATATTCGACGATTGAATCGATGTTGAGGAAAACAGGGTGCTTCTCGTAGTCCATCTTGCGGACCAGATTCATGTTTGATTTCAGGAAGAGGCGGGATTTCACAGGCAGCGCCTCGAGAACGCGAAGCAATACCCGGTCGGGCAGGGAGGCGGCGCCTTGCCTGGCCAGCCGATAACCTGCGATCCACGTTTCCGGAAGGATCGATTTGACGCTGTTCTTGAAGGCGGTTTCCATGGACATGATGCTTCCCTTTGGCTAGGACCGGGGATTCGGCTTCTGGAAGGCCAGGAGCGAGAGGGCGACGGGGAAAAGAAGAAGCCGGAATGCCTGGCGCAGGGGAGCCGGGAAGGCGTGTTTCGGGTCAGATCGCTCCATCCGGGTCAGCTTCAGGATTGCCTCCACATAGATGGGCGTACTGCTCGAGTCCAATCCCTGAGGCCGGAGGAAATCCTTGAGGAAGCGGCTGCGCTTTTCCCGATCCGGATCGTGGCCGTTCAGGATGCCGTCGAGTTGCCCCAAGTGTTCCGCAATTCCAGAAGCCACATACAGCAACCCGCCTTCCGCGATGTGCCTGAAGTGGAGAGTGCCGCCCTGGGTGTGTGCGAATTCCGGGGAGAGGATGGTGAGGCAAGGCCTTCCCATGATACCGGATTCGATGAAAGCACTGGTATTGATTCCCATGACGGCCGCGCTGTGGTAAATGGTATCGAAGTAATCCGCTTTTGTGGAGTCATCGATCGGATGGGAGCCTGCCCGTGGCCAGATCACCAGATTGGATAGGTCCTTGAAATCAGCCTCCATCCATTGGCGGGCATTGGCGGGGTGCGGCCTGATGACGATCCCCACTTGCGCCAGCGGCGACTTCCCGGAGGCGCGCACCGCGCCGATCCAATTCTTTACGAACCGCGTCTCTTCGCTGGCGATGAAGGTGGAGGAACAGAGGTAGACGATATAGGGCACCCGAGGATCCAATCCCAGCCGATCGCAAAAATCCGAACGCCCATATCTATGGGTTTGCACGAACCAGTGGTCAAATATCGGCGCTCCCGTAACCTCTACCCGATCCGGAGACATACCGTGCAGTTCCACCGCCTCGGTCTGCATGGCTTCGTTCCATACAAAAACCGAATCGGGCTCGATTTGGATGATGCCCTTATTGGTCAGGTTGTCCCAGCTGGCGACGCAAAGGCCGGTCGGCAAGCGCATGATCCGGGCCGCCTTGAGGTAATCGATCTCGTTCGAGCCCAAGTCGACCAAAGGAGTGACAAGCACGATATCTGGCAGCTCAGCACGGAGTATCCCGGTGATGGCCCTATCCGCAGGAATGGCGTTTTCCATGGCATGGAGCGAACGTCCCAGCAGTCCCGACTCTACGGCGCGGCGGACCAACGGCCAGGAAAGGATTGATCTCACGGGCGTGGGAATGCGCGTCGCGGCCCTTTCCCGCAGTTTCTGCGCGTTGGCATACCTCGGATGAAGGTAGCGGAGGTAGTCCAGGAGGTTCCGCACTCCCGTGGCGAAGACCCGCCAGGCATCGCCGCGGGAGGGATAATATTCGTAGCTGAAGCCGGATAGCTCTTGGGCGAGCCTTTTGGGTTGGGCATCATGGACGCCTTCCCGGCTGGAAGTGAAACCAAGTCTTACCGAATGCCCGCGGCGGCAGAGTTCGGCGATCACCGATTCAAAGTTCCGCACGTACATAGCATGGCGCATGATGAACAGGATCTTCATTCGCTACCTAAGCGGCCTTTTCCGGCGCGGAAACCGCATCTTGAGAGGGAACCCGGATGGGAGTCTTGGATCCGGTGCCGAGCGATTCCATGAAAATGGACTCCATCTTCCTGTTGGTGGTCTCTTTATCGAAGAACATAGCCATCTTTTCCCGCCCCTTCCGGCCCATTTCCCGCATCTTGGCGGAATCGGAGGCCATGGTAATAATGGCCTGGGACAAAGCGTCCGGCTTGCCTGGAGGGACCAGGAAACCTATTTCCGGATCGACCACCTCAGGCCCGCCGCCAACGTCCGAAACGATTACGGGCTTCCCGGTGGCCGCCGCTTCCACTATGGCTAGCCCAAGGCAGGCGCGTTCATTGATGCTGGGGACGACAACCAGGGTGGCTGCGGCATAGGCAAGCGGAAGATCGGTGAAGGATGCGTCTGACATCACGAAGACGGAGCCTGGATGCCGGGCGGAGCAATCCGAGGCCGATTCCGTGAGGGTGGCCGATTTTCCGACGATTAAAAAGCGGATGGCCGGATTTGCGGCCAAGACGAGCGGTATGCTTTCGAGCAGAACGTGCAGGCCCATTTCCCGCTCCATACGGCCCACATATCCGACAACCACGTCCTCCGGGCTGATTCCCATGGTTTGGCGGATCTTCGAACCGTCGTTGCCCGGATTGAAGGTTCTCGTATCGATGCCGTAGTGGACTGCCTCCGCTCTCTCTCGCATTCCGATGGCCCGGAAACTGTCTGCACAATGGCTACTGCAAGAGAGGAGGCGCCGGCTGATCCTGCACATGTAGGCTACTTGAGAACGGACGGATCGGTAATGCTCGGGCTGCGCGTAAAGCTCCCCGAAAATGGTGGTGACAAGGGGGATGCCAAGCTCTTCGGCTGCGAAAGCGCCGAATAGTCCCGCAGTGGCATGATAGGCGCTGATCAGGGAGACCTTTTCCCTGATGACCAGCTTCCTGACGAATGTTGATGCGCCAAGCTTCCAGAACAGCAGCTTTGGATGCCGCAAGCCTTCCATTCCCAGCCGACGGAGTAGAGGCCCGAGCCGCGGAATCGCGAGAGCCACATGTATCCATAGGATGGATTTGGCGGGTCGGTGGATCGTATATCCGTCGACGAGCTTGGTGTCCGACAAGCCCCATCTTGCGATGCCGGTGAAGGCGAGCACATGGACTGTCCATCCATTCGCAACCAGGTGCGGAGCGAGGTACCTGATATGGGTGGGTACTCCGCCAAAAGGCGGGGGATGGTTGCCGATCAGCAGGATGGTCTTGTTCATGCCGGGGCGATCACGCGCGCTTGGTGGCGACGGCTATGATGTTCTGAGAAACCACCCGGCTGCCCGGACCGAGTTCGGCGTACAGGAGCAGCTTGTAGAACGCTTCCGTGGCCTTCCAAAGAAAAAACCTCAGCAGGGAACGGACACCGAGGACGGCAGGAATTGTGGGGAAGAATTCCGCATCCTCGAAGCCGAACATGTTGAAAAGCTGCGACAGGCTGCTGGTGCAGAATGCGATGTCGTG
This sequence comes from Fibrobacteria bacterium, assembly GCA_035275285.1. Taxonomy (GTDB): domain Bacteria; phylum Fibrobacterota; class Fibrobacteria; order UBA11236; family UBA11236; genus Chersky-265. The sequence goes on from DATENA010000187.1 coordinate 15,622, forward strand.
GGTGAAATCCCCGTAGCGAATCCGGCCGAAGAAAGGGGATTCGGCATTAGGTACCTGAATGACGATTCTGCCGCCTTCTTTCAGGCCTTCCTTGCAGGTTTCCAGGACCTCGATGATCTCCTCTTTCGAGAAATGCTCAATGACATCTCTGAGTACTATCATATCGAAGCGGCCCGGCTGGCCAGCCATGCATGCTTTCAGGTCATCCTGGCGGACATTCCGCACTCCGAGTTCGGTTGCGATGCGGATTTGCTCAACGCTGATATCGATTCCTTCGGTATTGTAGTACCCATTGCTCTGGAACCACCAGACCAGGGCCCCGGCCCCACATCCCACATCTATGATCCGATCGGACTTGTTTCCGGACAGGAACCGGCCGAAGTTGAGATTGAAACCCGGCTTCCGGCGCTTAAACTGCTCGATGGATTCCACGCCTTTTCGGTGGGTGGTGTGGGTGGAAGCGTACTTGGCGTAGAATATTTCCTTATAGGTGACCGGCATGTTACGCTTCCTCTGCCATCGAAATTGGGATTTCGGGAATGATCATGACCGGCCCTGACCTTGGCCGCCTGGAGTTCTCCGAAATCGGATTCGGGCTGAACGAGGTTCTGACCGGAATGGGCGTTTTTTCCCACGGAGAAATATAGAATTATGCCTGCCGGATCCTCTATCCATCGTCACGCCAGGAATCCGATCAGTTTTTGGAAAATTGGCTCGTTAAAAGCAGCAAGGTGACGGCAGCCGTGAGGGTTCCCAGCAGGATATTCACGCTGCTGACCCAATTGATGGCTTGGGGTTCCGGACCTGTGGGAACGTAAATGAAGCTGCCGGCGTCCGGTTTCCTGTTAAAATAGCCATCGCGGCTGGTTTCCCCGTTGGCGTATTGGACCACGATGCGGTTCTTTTCGCTCCGCCGCGTGAAGCCGCCCGCCTTCTCGATGTAATACTTCACCGTTTTCCCTTCCTGGAAGAGGACGCTCGTCTCGAATCCGACTTCACCCATCACCTTCACGGTATTCAGTTTTTCCGGGATAAAGATGCTGTCGTCCCCGACCAGGGCGATGTTGAATTTATCGGAAGGCTGATGGAGGGCCCTTTGGATGTTCACGCCGATCCGGCCGACCTTGTCCTTGGCACGGAAGAATCTGCCTCCCTCGACATATGCATTCTCCTTGAAGCCGTTGGCCCTTTGGATCACGGAGACCAGTTTTTCCCCGGGATAAAGGAGAGCATATTTGCCAGGGCGCCGGAAGAGGCCTTCCAGCGTCACCACTTCCTTCTTGTACCAGCGTGGATCTATGGGCACATGGATCAGATCTCTGGGTCTGAGGGTGAAATTGTCGGAACCCTTGCCCAATCCTGGGTCTGTGCTTATGGTAATCTGTTCCACTTTGCGCTCATGAGGTTCGCCCCGGAAGATGAGTAGTTTGCCCCCCTCGTGCTCTGGAAGAAAACCTCCCGCCTGCATGACCAGATCCTTTGCATTCATCCCGGTGCGATATTCATACTTCCCCGGATTGAAAACCGCGCCTACGATCTCAACGCTATCCGGGAGGTACATTTCCTTAGTGCTGTAAAGCAGCACGTTGTCTTTTGGCTCCAACAGAATGTCTTCAATTGCCGTCGTATCCAGCGAGTAAGCGAACAACTTGCTGGAGCCGTCCGGGGAAAGGCGCACTACGTGTATCCTCCCCAAGAACGCATCGTCGCGAAGGCCCCCCGCCTTTTTCACCAGATCATATATGGTCAGGCCCGGCTTGAAGGCATAGGTTCCCGGATAGTTGACCGGACCCGCGATATTCAGGAAGTTCTGGCTGAGTTCTGTTGATTTTTTCACGACGATCTTATCACCGTCCTGCAATTTTTCGACGGCCGCGCCAGAGAGATATTCTTGCGGGGAAGCCAAGTCAACGTAATCGATTCGCCCTCCCGGGAAGATGCGCTGCAAGGTCAGTCTATGCTGAGCGGCCGAGGAATTCAGGCCTCCTGCGAACCTCAGAAGCTCTTTGACGCCTTCGCCGTTTTTCAATTCATAGGTGGCGGGCCTCCCCACATCCCCTGAAATCTCGACCAGGCATTCCGCGCGGGCGGAGAAGAGAATATCCCCGTCGCGGAGCTGATCAGGATTCAGGCTTTCGCCGTTAATCAAGTATTTGTATACATCGAGCGACAGCTTCTTGCCGTTTCGGGTCAATTGCAGAGTGCGCACCGTACCGATATCGGTCGGCCCCCTGGCGAAGTACAATGCGGACAATACACTGGTATTGCCGGTGAAAACGTACCCTCCCGGAACCCTGACTTCCCCTAGCACGAACACCTTAATGGGTCCAGCCCTGACCAGGGAGAGCTCGACCTGGGTGGTGCCACGCCCGATTCCGGAATAGATTTTCGAAAGCTTTTCCTTGACGGATTTCTGGGCTTCATCGAGGCTCATTCCGCTAAGGCTCAACAGGCCCACTCCTTCCAAGAAGATCTTGCCTTCGCCATTCAAGGCCAAGTCATACTCCTTTTCCTTGTCTCCCCAGAGAGATACCCTGAATTCGTCCCCGGGAGCCAGGATATAATCGCGCCCCACGGAGCCGCGTGCGCTGCTGAAGGCACTTCGGTCCACGGTCGCAAAAATGCGTTGTTCATACCGTTTAGGGAGGGGTTTGGCGGATTGGTCGGTCTTGGCTCGAGCCAGACTGTCAACAACGGCTGCGGATGATTCGGCGCTGTCGCCAGCCGCCCTTTCCTTCTGGTCGAACTGTCCAGGTCCAGCGACCATGGAATCCGGTATGTACAGGTCCAGGGAATCCTTGTGCCCCGTTTCGCCAATCTTCTCTTGTTTCTGGGCCTTTTTCTCCCTGAGAATGGATTCTATGGCTTGTTCATCAAGACCAAGTTGCGACTCGGCCTGCATTTTGCGGGCCTGGGAGACTTTGTCTTCCAGGCTTTGAGCTACTGCTTGGGAAGCCAGAAGCAATGAAGAAAAAATCACGCGAACTGCGTAAGTGATTGTCATCCGAGGAATTATACTAATATTTCCAGTCTGTCAGTCTAGCCAATCGAAACCGAGGCGCTAGGATCCGGGCTTGCGGAAAATCATTCCCGGAGGTCGCTGGATTCGCTATTTTCACTCTCTGCACAGGCTTTAAGCTCCCACTGGCTGCTTCGCGTCAGGCTGAGGGCGGAGCCAACCGGTCCATCGGGACAGTGTGGTGCCGATGCTCCAGTAGGCAATGCCGACGCGCCGATTGCGGTTGGCTGTGCCAAATCTAATAAAAAAGCATCCCGGAAACGACTCTGCCTAGTGGGTCATCAAAGTATGGTCCAGGAGATTCCGGCGGTGACCTGGCCCCGGCCGCGCTCCTCTCCTTCGATATGAGCTTGGCCCCAGAGTTGCTGCCAGCCCAGTCCCCAATGAAAGGATATTTCACCCGGCAACTGGTTGCTTCCAGTCAACTTAAGGCGCACTTCCCTTTCCGCAATTCCCGAGGGAGAGCGCTGGCTTCCCGAGTAATACCCTTCGTATGGAGAGCGCAGTCCAATCTCCCCTTTAGCGAGCAGGGCAGCGTTCAGGGCGAGCTTTAGCCGTGTGCCGTGCCATGCTTCCAGGCGATACCAGAAATCGAGCGCATCCCCTCCACGCAGATACCCGATGGGATAATCTATTACGTAGCGGTCCACGAACGGATTCTGCCCTTCATTCTGGTTGTTGCTAGCCAGGACATGCCGTGAAACCATGGTAGCGAGGGGCAGACGATGGCCGTATAGATAAGGATTAGTCCGGATGGCGTGGAGGCTTTGCGAAAAGGCCCATCCTCGGGCGGAAAAAGCATGGCGAATGGCCGCCAGGTGTCCTAGCACCGATGCGGTATTGCCGCCTTCATCCTCAGTCTCCGCGTACCGCACATCGTCCATGTATAGCTCCGCGACCAGTGAAAATCCGACCGGCAGGCGCAATACCCCATCCAGACTCAAAGCGCTGTTAGTATACCCGTCCTTGAAATCGTTGTGAAAAACAACAAATGGGCCGGCATCGCGCAGATCCGGTACCTTCCCACCGATAATTTGGGTTTCCGTGATTCCCACGCCCGCCGGACCCAAGGAGCCCTCAAGACGGTGGGCGAACAGGGTCTTGATGTTTTCCGCATAGACTCGGTTGTGAAAGATGCCGGCTCCATGGTCCGAAACGTAATGGCGTTGGCGGTACTGCTCGGACCCCACCGGATAATCTTCGCTGGAGGAATCGCCGGCAGGAGTTCCTTCCAGCCAAGAGTTCAGGCTGGATACCAGAAACCGGTACCTGACATGCGGCATCTTCAGGGCGAATTCCGCAGCGTTATGGTATGGAACGGCCGAACTCAAAGCTAGGCCGAAATCCGGAGACGGAGACCAATGCACTGGAAAGCGACCTAATGTAAAGGCGAAAACGGCATTTTCCGCGTGAAAATAACCCAGGGAAGGCTCATTCAGGTCTACCTCTTTTTCGGAAAGGGGAAGGTTAGAGCCGATGGGGTCTTGGTGCCAAGCGGTGAAATCGCGGCGCAGGCCCAGGCGAAAATAAAGGAATGAATGCGGCGAGACCGGATATCGGAGTTCGGTGTTGACTACTGGGGGGATCTGGACCCAGGCATTGCCGTTTTCAGGATCGACCTGGGAAGAGCCCCATCCGAAATGGAAGGATTCGAAAGGTACGCTTTGAGGATAGCGGCGATCCACTGGGTAAGCGCCCAAGTCCAAAGTGAGGGAAAAGACGCGGGGATCCTCTTTGGCATGACATTCCTCAGTTAGAAGGCTTTTCATTCCGTTATAGTGGAATGCCGCGTCACTAACTTCATTTGTATCAGGATCGAACTCCCGACAAATCTCGCTGAGAGCCACTGGCCAGGATGGCGTTCCAATCGTCCCTCCCCGTATAAGGGTATAGGCTTGCCATTTTTCCCCTATAGGATTCTGCGGCCAAACCAATTCGGATTCCGCCCAGAGGCCCGAAGCCCCGTTTCCATGGGCTTCACAGGCGAGGAACGCCAGGAAAAACACCCTTACCATTCTTCTGTCGATTGATGTCACCAAGGCAAATAATAACTCCTGCCGCCCGAAAAGGATGTCTTCTGCCATTCGATCGAATCCATGGCCCGTATTCTTCCAATATGATATACTCAGATGAAAAAGGTGTAAAGATGGAGCCCATCCGCAAGCCGGCTTTTTCCAACCAAGCTCAGATGGGAGCCGATCACCTCCGGAATGCAATCGGATCGATTGCATACGATGCCGGTATGCGGGCGAATCTGGAGCGAGCCTTTACTGAAGCTCGCACGGCCTTGGAAAAGTTTTTGGCTGATGGGGAGAACCTCCTTGCCCTCTCCGCCATGTCCTCCGCCATCGCCGCATGCTTCCAGGCCGGCCAAAAGATCCTGGCCTGTGGCAACGGCGGCTCCGCCTGCGATGCCATCCATTTCGCGGAAGAATTCACCGGCCGGTTCCGACGGCACCGTAGAGCCCTACCGGTGATTCCCCTCATGGAGGCGGCGCATCTTACATGCGTTGCCAACGACTACGGATGGGATGAGGTGTTCGCCCGGGGAGTGGAAGCGTACGGTAAACCCGGGGACTTGCTGCTCGCCATCAGTACCAGCGGCAACTCGAGAAACGTAATCCGTGCCGTGGAAACCGCCGAAGGGTTGGGGATGGGCGTGCTGCTTTTTCTGGGGAAAGGCGGCGGCGCCCTAGGCGGCAGGGGTACGTACCGGATCATCGTGCCTTCGGGAACTACCGAGAGGATCCAAGAGATCCATATGCTCGGATTGCACGCATTGATTGAAAGCGTGGAGCGGACTTTGTTCCCCGATAACTACCTTCCCATTCTCTGAAGGAGGGCCGCATGCTCGATGGCAGGTTAATAGTCCGAGAATCCTTCCAAGCGTGCCTCGATCCCGTCCAACCACATCGTTCGCCCGAATTCGAACGAATATTCCAGGTTGGCGACCGCTCGTCCTTGCTTTAATTCGATTCGGGTGCCCGTACCCAGGCCATCTGGGGTAAATGTGAATTTGCCTTCCGCCGTTTTAGCTCCATCTGGATCGAAGGTTTTCACCGTCACCTCGTGTATTCCATTCCGAAGTGTCACTATTGCGAATTCGGAGGCCGCATTGCCCCGGGTTGCTTTCCACACGGCCGTGTCTTCGTGAATGCGGTATGTACCGGAATCCTTTTCAGAGAGAAAGGCGGCCGAGAGCCCGTTGTTTACTCCCGCGAGGATCACGCGGGTGGCTTGAACCTCTCCTTTGCTGTAAGAGTACGCGCATTTGTAATCCCCTGTGCCGTTCCCCGGTTGCAGAACGCCTTCGCAAACATCATAGTCGGTGCCTCCGTCTTCCCTTTGCGGATACCGGATGGTGTCCTGGAAAGCGCCGGTGACCGCATCGTATCTTCCCGAGTTGACCATCCCTCCATCGAAGGAGAATGAATATTCACCAGTGCCGCCCGGGTGGGAACGCCCGGTCCCGGCGAGGGAGTCGCCGTCGGAGAAAAACCGGCGTTCCTCCCACTTACCGGCGTCCGCTTCGAGATCGATGATGTTCTTCCTCCACGAACGTACCGGCCATCGACCTGCGACCATGCCCGTTCTCGCATAGCGTTCCTCATGCACCAGGATGCCCCGTTCCGGATCCGCTCCCGAAAGCACCGGACCTCGCGCCGTGAATTCCCATGATGCATAAGTCAGATCTCCGCCGGATCCGTACCATGCGTGCTCAGACCATTCAATTACCTTATCGTCGGCTGGATCCGTCAAGTTTCCCGGAATGATCCGTGCAAGGTGAAGCGTGGAATCACGTCCGGTTTGCGGGCCCCGCCATTCCCGCACCAGCACCGTATCGGACGCGGTGAATCCGGCACGATCCTGCTTGGGTTCGACCGAGATACGTGCTTCGCTGCCGTCCATCCGGGTGGCTTCTGCCGCATAGAAGTCTATCCGCTCGTTTCCATCTCCGATAGGATCGTTCAGGGTTTTGACGGTACTGTCACGATAGCTTCTAAAGCCGCCTCCAGGCCCGAGCATGCTGGTTTCCCAGACGCGGTTCCCGGTGTTGGAGGCGGGATCGATGTAGTATCCGTCCCCGTCTGCATCGCCGTTGCGACTAATAGAAAGTGTGTCACCCAGGGCGGATAGTAAGATTGCGGAGAAAGGATAGATGGGGTTGTCCGCCGAGGTGAAAAATTCCCCGTCTTTTCCCGGCCCATAGGCGTTCCGGCAAAGCGTTCTCGTACCATCCGCGGCGACGGCGAAGGATTCAGTATTTACGACGACGCGCCCGCCCGAACGGGCGCTTAGAACCAAGCCGTCTCCGTCTCCGTCATAGGTTTTGATCCAAGCTGCGACCTTGCCTCCTATGAAGGTGGAGTCGGCGAAGCAAACCGTTTGACCTTCGCCGGAATCAAAATAGGTGGAGGGATCCTCCGTCTGCGTTCCCGATGCTGGCCCTGTTTGCGTCAGAATCGAGGATTTCCACGCGGTATCGGCGGAAACCGTCAGCCATTCCCACAGTACCCTCAAGGTTTTGTCGACTGCCGCCTCACCCGAAATCCCCTTGCCGTCACCGCCGGTGATCCCCACATGGTAAACGCTTCCATCGGCATGTCGCACGTATGTGTCGGAGGAAAGAAGGACGGGTGCATTCCCGTCAAAGGGCCACATGTAGACGAGAGAGTCGTGCACCAAGGCATGCAGGTCTTCCTCCGAATCGTGGAAGACGTGGATCCAATAAATCCGTCCCCGGGCGGAATCGTCGCGCACGAACCAGGCCGTGTCCCCTTCGAAATTCAGGTCCGCCGAAAAGTTTTCGGGACCTGCCGCGGATTTGCCGAGCCCGCGGGGTTTGCCCGAGCCGCCGGAGGAGGATTTGAGAAAAGCGCTCACCATGCCGCCTATTTTGGCATCCGGAAGCTGCGGCTTTGCACCATGGCCTCCGAAACCTCTTAAGCCGGTTTCCGCGCGGAGGGTGAAGCCTTCCTGCGAAATCCCGGATATCGGTCTCATCACCGTGCCAATCCTATTCAAGGTAGCGATGTTACGGTGGAACACAGCGACGTCAGCACCATAGGCCAGGCGGATACTCCGGAGCGAGCCCATGCCCGGAACGTCGTCGTCATGCGCAACAATGCCTGAAGGACCTGCGGGATCGCCATGTCCTGAACTCCTCGAGCAGGCGGCCAGTAACGCGCAAGTTGCCAAGGCGGCGGCTATGGACGCGATTTTCCCCATCGGAACCCCCGGTTCGCCGGCGGCGGGCGCGGCGGACTTGATTATTCGGGGTGGCGGGGCTCCGGAACAAGAAGCGCCCGCGTCCGGATCCGGGGTAACCCGCCGTGGGACGGATGGCCATGCCCATGGCCGGAGAACGGCGGGAAATCCCCGAAATCAAGGGCATGGCGCCCCGTCGCGGAGGGGCAGGATCCGGTTGGCCGGTAAGGGGAGCGTTGAAAACGGAGGGGCGCCGAGGGAGCGCTAGACCCGGTAGAACGCGCGGTACCAGTCGACGAAACGGGAAATGCCCGTTTCCACCGAGGTATCCGGCCGGAAGCCCACGTCCCGGGTCAGGTCCGACACGTCCGCTTCCGTCTCGGGCACGTCGCCCGGCTGCATGGGAAGGAGGTTCAACCGGGCCTTCCGGCCCAGTTTGTCCTCCAGGACGCGGATGAAATGCATCAGTTCCACCGGCGCACTGTTCCCGATGTTGTAGATGCGGTAGGGGGCTGCGGCCGTGGAGGGATCGGGCCGGGCGGAGTCCCAGGCCGGGTCGGGCTGGGGTATCCGGAAGGTTACCCGGTACACGCCTTCCACGATGTCGTCCACGTAGGTGAAGTCCCGCTTGTGGTGCCCGCCGTTGAAGACGTCGATGGGCTTGTCCGCCAGGATGTTCGCCGCGAACCGGAATAGGGCCATGTCCGGGCGGCCCCAGGGACCGTACACGGTGAAAAAGCGGAGCCCCGTGGTGGGGATGCGGAACAGGTGGCTGTAGGTATGCGCCATGAGTTCGTTGGATTTCTTGGACGCGGCGTACAGGCTCAAGGGATGGTCCACGTTGTCGTGCACGGAGAAAGGCATGCGGGTGTTGGCGCCGTACACCGAGCTGCTCGAGGCGTATGCCAGGTGCGCGACCGCATGGGCGCGGCACGATTCCAGGATGTTGAGGAAGCCGACGATGTTCGAATCGATGTAGGCCCGCGGATTCTCCAGGCTGTAGCGCACGCCCGCCTGGGCGGCCAGGTTCACCACCCGGGACGGCTTGTGCGCGTCGAAAACGCGCCTGACCGCCCCCGCGTCCTCCAGGGAAGCCTGCTCGAAGGCGAAACCGGGAAGCTTGCGCAGCAGTTCCAGGCGCGCCAGTTTCAGCCTGGGATCGTAATAGTCGTTGAGGTTGTCCAGGCCCACCACGTGGTGGCCGCGCTCCAGGCAGAGCCGCGAAAGGTGGAACCCGATGAACCCGGCGGCGCCGGTGATGAGCAGGGTTTCCGCAGGCATAGCGTAAATCTTGCATAAAGCAGGGATTCCATCAATAAGGAAAGGGATTCCCGGGGATTTTCAGTGGAAAAATGGATAAACCATGGTTATATTACTATGGTCATGAAGGGGGCCTAAATGGAAATCAAAGCGGGGGAATTCAAAGCCAAGTGCCTGGAGCTGATGGATTGGGTGGCGGAAGGACATGAAGAGATCATCATCACCAAGCGGGGCAAACCGGTGGCCAAGTTGGTCGCGATCGATAACGTCCCGGCACGGGATGCTTTCGGCTGGATGAAAGGGACGATCGTGTTCGAAGGGGATATCATCTCGCCCATCGACGTGGAATGGGATGCCAATGCATGAGGATGCGGTTCTACTCGATACGCATGTCTGGTTGTGGTTGGAAGGAGGCAGTGATCGCCTCGATGAGTCGCCCGTTCTCCCACTGATCCGCAAAGCATTGGAGAAAAATTGCGCGTTCGTGTCCATCATGTCCATTTGGGAATTGGGCATGTTGGAAAGCAAGGGTCGTTTACGGCTTCAGCAGGACATCAATCAATGGATCGAGAAAGCCTTGGCGGTACCTGGAATAAGGCTTCATGCACTTTCGACATCCATTGCCATTGAAAGCACGCGCCTGCCCGGAGAATTCCACTCCGACCCCATGGACCGCATCCTCGTCGCCACGGCGCGCGAATTGAATGCCCCCATCATGACGGCGGATGCGGCAATCCTGGCTTATGCGAACCGGGACTACGTGAAGGCCGTCGAGGCCTGAAGAACGCATAAAAACACAAGGAGCGGAGTTCGCCCCACAACTCCCAGTAACGCGCCGACGCACGAAAACGCAAGGAGCGTGGAGTTTGCCCCGCAAACTCCTAAGCGACGAGCCTATACCCTATAACCGCCAGAGCACGATACCGGACGGCGTCTTCTCCCTGGGCAGGAGGTTCTTGATGTCCGCGACCACGCCTTTGCCGCCCTTCAGCAGCCGCTTGGGCAGATCCCAGCCTTCGCGCTTGAACTGCTCATGCGCCACCGCCAGCACCACGCCCACGGCGGGCTTCAGTTTCTCGAGGGGGACGATATCGAGCCCGTATTCATGCTTGGCTTCTTCGGGATAGGCCTGGGGATCGGTCACCTGCACTTCGAACCCGAAGGTCTCCAGTTCGCCGATGATGTCCACCACCTTGGTATTGCGGATGTCGGAGACGTTCTCCTTGAAGGTCAGGCCCAGGATGGTGATCACGGGTTTGACGCCTTCGAAGCTGACGCCTCCCAGCTTGAGCAGCTCCTTGGTCATCTCGCGGGCCACGAAGCGGCCCATGCTGTCGTTGATGCGGCGGCCGGCCAGGATCACCTGGGGGATGTAACCCACCTGCTCCGCCTTGTGGGTCAGGTAATACGGGTCCACGCCGATGCAATGCCCGCCTACCAGCCCGGGCTGGAAGCGCAGGAAGTTCCACTTGGTGCCGGCCGCGGCAAGCACGTCGCTGGTGTCGATGCCGATGCGGTGGAAGATGACGGACAACTCGTTCACCAGGGAGATGTTCAGATCGCGCTGGGTGTTCTCGATGACCTTGGCGGCCTCGGCCACCTTGATGGAGGAGGCCTTGTACACGCCGGCGGTGACCACGGTGGAATAGGTCTCGGCCACGATGTCCAGGGTCTCCGCGTCCATGCCGGAGACGACCTTGGTGATCTTGGTGAAGGTATGCTCATGATCCCCGGGGTTGATGCGCTCGGGGGAATAGCCGACCTTGAAGTCGACGCCGCATTTCAGGCCGGATTCCCGTTCCAGGACCGGCACGCATTCGTCCTCGGTGGTTCCCGGGTACACGGTGGACTCGTACACCACGATGGCGCCCTTCTTGAGGTTGCGGCCCACGGTGGTGGAGGCCTTGAGCAAGGGGGTCAGGTCCGGCCGGTTGGCGTTGTCCACGGGGGTGGGCACGGTGACGATGACGAAGTCGGCATCCTTGATGCGGGCCGGGTCCAGGGTCCAGTCCACGGTGGACTTGGCGATCTCCTCCGAAGCCACGTCATGGTTGCGGTCGACGTGCCGCTTCAGCTCGTCCACGCGCTGCGCGTTCACGTCGAAGGCGATGACCTTCTGGACCCTGCCGAAAAACACGGCGATGGGCATCCCCACGTACCCCAGCCCCACCACGGCGATTTGACGATTCTTGCCCATCCTAATTTCCTTTCCGAAACCAACACCATCAAATACCCCTAAAGCACGGGGACCGGGGATTTCGCTAAGATAATTTCAAGAAGCTATATTTTACCACCCAACCATGGCTAGTATCACCCAAGAACAAGTATTGAACGCGCTGCGGGTCGTAAAGGATCCCGACCTGCACCGCGATATCGTCGACCTGGAATTCGTGAAAAACCTCCGCATCGAGGGCGGCGCGGTGAAATTCGAGGTGCAACTGACCACGCCCGCCTGCCCGGTCAAGGAAGACCTGAAGGCCCAGGCCATCGAGGCCGTGAACAACCTTCCCGGGGTCACCTCCGTGGACGTGACCATGACCGCCCAGGTCCCCAAATCGGCCTCGGGCAAGAAAACCGAGCATCTGAAGGACGTGAAGCACATCGTCGCCGTGGCCTCGGGAAAGGGCGGGGTGGGGAAATCCACCGCCACCGCCAACCTGGCCGTGGCCTTGGCCCAGACCGGCGCTTCCGTGGGCGTGCTGGACGCGGACATTTACGGCCCCTCCATGAGCATGATGTTCCAGGTCCGGGAATCGCCCGTGCTGGACGACAAGCAGAAGCTCCATCCCGTGGTCGTGAACGGGATCAAGATCGTGTCCATGGCCATGTTCGCCGATGACGAGAAACCGGTGGTCTGGCGGGGCCCCATGGTCTCGCAGATGATCCAGAACTTCGTCCACAACGTGGTCTGGGGCTCCCTGGACTATCTCCTCATCGACATGCCCCCGGGCACCGGGGACGTGCAGCTGACCTTGACCCAAAGCGCCCCCCTTTCGGGCGGCGTGATCGTCACCACGCCCCAGGACGTGAGCGTGCTGGACGCCAAGAAGGGCCTGAAAATGTTCCAGAAGGTGTCCGTGCCCGTGCTCGGCGTCATCGAGAACATGAGCTATTTCATCTGCGATAATTGCGAGAAAAAGCACTATATCTTCCGCCAAGGCGGCGGCAGGCGCATTTCCCAGTCCCTGGGGCTGCCCTTCCTGGGGGAAATCCCCCTGGAGCCGGAAGTGGCCGTGGGCGGGGACGCGGGGCTTCCCATCGTGGAGAAGAACCCGGCTTCGGCATCCGCCAAGGCTTACCGGGACATCGCCGGCATCATCGCCCAGGAGCTTTCCATCCTCAGCGTGTCCCAATCGGGCGTGCTGAGCGATTTCGACTACACCTGGGAAACCCTCCCCCGGGCGAAGCCGGCCTGATACAGGGATGAAATAGCCGCCAGGGAAAACTCCATGAACAAGGTAATCGCCCCCATCGCATTGTTCCGCCAGGACCCGGATATCCTGGGGATTCGCTGGAACGACGGCACCGTTTCCCAGCTGAAGGCCCGCTTTCTCAGGTCCTCCTGCCCCTGCGCCGCCTGCGTCAACGAATGGACCGGGGAGAAAATGCTGGATGAGTCGCGCCTCCCCGCCGATATCAAGCCCGCGCGCCTGCTGGCCGTGGGGCGCTATGCCATGGCCATCCACTGGAGCGACGGCCACAAAACGGGCATCTACAGTTTCGACTATTTGAAGAAGCTCGAACCGGCCGTTCCGTAAAACAGTCCATCCGGACGGTTTCCATTATTTGACAGGATTGCTCCCACCCCCCACAATGGGTTCGATCCGCTTTGCGGAACGCCCGGTCCGCTTTGCGGAACGCCCGGTCCGCAAGGGCTTGAGCGTAGCGGACTTAGAATTGTAGATTGAGTGGACTGTTTTTGAATCGGAGTCATCCTTTTGGTCGATCAGAACGAACAGCTTTATTTCCGGGATCTGTACCGGCACGCCATCATCACGCCGGACGAGGAAAAGGATCTGGTCGGCCGCATCAAACGCGGCGATTCCAAATCCATGCACAGGCTGATCCTCGGCAATCTCCGATTCGTCGTTTCCATCGCCCGCCGCTACCAAGGCAAGGGCCTGTCCCTGCTGGAGCTCATCAACGAAGGCAATCTCGGCCTCTACAAAGCGGCCAAGCGTTACGATCCCTCCCGCGAAGTGAAGTTCATTTCCTATGCGGTGTGGTGGATCCGGCAATCCATCCAGAAAGCGCTGTTCGAACAGGTGGGCGCCGTACGCGTGCCGCCCAACAAGCTCGCCATGGTCAATCGTTTCAAGAAAGCCCTGGTGCAGAACGGCGGCGATTACGAGAAGACCATCGCGCTTCCGGAGTTCGTGGACTATGAGCAGGAAATCGCCGAAATCATGGAGAAGATCGCCGACGTCTCCCTGAACGCCCCCCTGGGCTCGGAAAGCGACGGACGCGATCCCGTGACCACCCTGATGGACGTGCTCGGCAACGAAGGCAACCAGGAGCCGGACAACGAAAAGGCCGAACTCTCCCGCGTCATCGACTCCGTGCTCGGGCAGATGTCCGAGCGCGAGGAGAAGGTGCTGCGCATGTACTACGGCATCAACTACTCCCGCGAATTCACCCTGGACGAGATCGGCAAGGAACTGAAGCTGACCCGCGAACGGGTGCGCCAAATCAAGAACAAGTCCCTGCGCAAGCTGCTCCGCTCGAAGGAATCGAAAGACAAGTTGATGCCCTTCGTCCAAGAGAATTAGACCACCTGATCTTATCCCCTGTTTAGGTCGGGAGTACCGGGCAAAAGCCATGGGCCTGCCGCTTCGCCCCTCGGAGTCGGGGGTCGGGAGTTGAATACGGAAGATTCTTCGTATTCAACTCCCGACCCCCGACCCCCGACCTTTTTCCTTCCTACTCCCAATCGGCGAAGTAAAGACCGCACCGGATATTCCCCATCGGCTACAGTGGGTCTCCCATCGACTCCATCCAACCTCTTATTCTATACTTAAGCGCATGGAAAGACGCCGTCGGAAGCTTCCGATGCTCCCTTTCGTGGTCCTGGCCTCCGTTCTGGGAGCTGCGGCGGGGTTCGCCCTGGCCCTCTTCCTGGATCCGAGGTCGGTGAAGCTGCGCGAGTCTCCGTTCAGCCCGGACTCCGATAAGCGCATTCCCAAGGGGCGCGATTTCAGCGGCGTGGAAGAGCTGAACGGGCTCTCCGATCCGGATCGGGCGCGATTCTCCAAGAGCCTGCAATTGGCCCTGGCCGGCGCCGGTCCCCAAGCCCTCGATGAACTCGCCCCGCTCCGCAAGCAACGTCCCGCGTTCTGCCCGGGCCAAGGCTTGGCCGCGCTGATCGGGATGGGCGCCCTGGATCCCCGAGGGCAGGCCGCCCCGGTTCCGGGATCGCAAGCGTCCGGACCCGACGCCGGCAAGGACGCGCAAACCGGGTTGCAAGCCTGCCTGGCCCGGGACTCCACGCATCCCTGGGCCCTGTACGTGGCCGGCCGCTGGTTCGAACGGGACCGGCGTCCCGATTCCGCCGAAGCCCGCTACCTGAAGGCCATCAAGTCCTCGCCCCAATTCGCCTATCCCTACATCGCCCTCGGGCGGCTCCACCTGGAGCAGGGCGACGTCCGCACCGCCAACCTCAACTTCCGCACCGCCATCGGCCTGATGGAATCGGCCCCGGAGGCCTACGCCCCCGGCAAGCGCCTGGCCATCCCCGTCACCGAAACCGTGCCCTATGATCTCCTCGCCACCCTCTTCTACCAGACCGGCGCCGAAGACAGCGCGCGCATGGCCCTGGAATACGGAGAGGAGAAGGGGGTCAAAACCGATCGCATGGCCCTGGTGCAGGGCTGGCTGTGGGAGGCGCGCGGCTTCCTGAACAAGGCCGATTCCGTCTACCGGACCTTGCAAGCCAAGGACCCCGGCAACCCCGCCTATGCCGAGGCCATCGCCACCCTGGGCTGGAAGCCCCAGCGCCGCAACGCCCCGGGCGACACCTCTTCCGGTTCCCGCCCCGCCGATGCCGAAGCCGTCTTCGCCATCTCGCTCCTGGACCCCCTGGCCCGCCAGAACGCCCGCAACTCGCCCCTATGGATGGCCTTGGGCCAGGCCTATTTCCGCCGCGGCATGTACGGCATGGCCACGGAATGCTTCGACACCAGCCTCAAGTACGACGCCCAGCTCCCGGGCCTTTCCGAAAAACGGGACGCCGCCTACCGGGCCCTGATCCGCCAAACCGTGCCCGCCCGCTCCGCCCCGCGCGCCAGGCCCTTGCCGCCTTCCCCCGAAGAACAGGCGCCCGTGGTGATCCCCGGCAGCATCGCCTTGCTCGGCACCTACAGCGTCCCCTGGGGCAGCACCCAGACCCAGGTGCGCCAGGCCTATCCCAAAAAGGATTTCCGCACCCTGCCCAACGGCAACCTGATGGACAGCTTCCTGCAAGAGGGCGTCCGCCACGACTATCTCCTCGCCTTCAAGCAAGGCAGGCTCTGGGGCGTCCGCGTGTACATCACCGACAGCGCCGGCGTCTCCGGCGATCTCTTCGGCCGCATCATCCGCACCAAGGCCAAGATCTCGGGCGAAGGCCGGGGCACGGGCGAAGCCAAATGCGCCGGCTTCAAAAGCTTCCAGGGCGCCATCTGGGAGAACGACGACACCTTCGAATTCATGGCCCAGTTCGAAAGCGAAAACAACCGCGTCCGCCTCGCGCGCATCGGCCGCGAGTACCTCCCGGAAGATCGCCGCCTCTGCGACCTGGTCTCCTACCTGCGCGAAGACTCCTGGAAATGATTGGCGAAGCGCCAATCGAGGAGAAATCGCAGGGGCGATTTCTCCATTGGGAACTCCGTGAAGGACGATAAGGAAAAATCTTCCACCGTGTTGCTCACCGGCGCCTCCTCCGGCATCGGCCTCGCCACCGCTTGGCTGCTCTCCGAAAACGGATACCGGGTGGCCGGCACCACGCGCCATCCGGAAGCCGTCCGCAAGCGCCTGGAAAGCGAACGCGGCGCACCCCTGCCCTTCGCGCTCATCGGCATGGACCTGACCGACCCCGCCTCCGTGGAAAGGGGTTTCGCCGAAGCCCGATCCCGCCTGGGCCCCATCGACGTCCTGATCAACAACGCGGGCCAAGGCGAACTGGGCGCCGTGGAAGACACCCCCCTTGCCGACAGCCGCGCCCTGTTCGAAGTCAACTACTTCTCCGCGGTCCGCCTGGTCCAGTTGGCCGTCCCCGCCATGCGCGCCCGCGGTTCCGGCGTCGTCCTCAACCTCGGCTCCATCGTCCACGATCTGCAATTCCCCTTCAAGGCCCAATACTGCGCCAGCAAATCCGCCCTCACCGGCTTCACCCTCTCCCTCCGCTACGAACTCCATCCCCATCGCATCCGCGTCCACATCCTGGAACCCGGCTGGGTCCGCAGCGAATTCCACGACCGCCTCCGCCCCGTCGTCAAGGACGGCAGCCCCTACGCCCCGCGCCTCAAACCCTTCCTGGACTTCACCCGCGACAGCGATCCCCGCATCCCCGACGGCAGGGCCGTGGCGGAAATCATCCTCTCCACCCTGCGCAACCCCAAAGCCCCCGTCCGCATCGCCGTGGGCCCCGAAGCCAAAAAATTCCGCATCGCCAGGCGCTTCCTCAGCAACGCCATGCTCGACCGATTGCTCCTCTGGAAGCTTTCCCGGAAAGGGGACAAGGCCCCCCTGTAACACAAAAGTTACCCACGCCCCTCGGACCCCCTGGACTTGCCGCCTTGGTCCCGCCCTCCATCCACCTTTTTCCGGCGATAACGTCCGGGCCCGAAGGCCATATTGGCATTGTATCCCAAATGGGGTATATTTGGAATAAAGTCTCCAGGAGAACCCGGCCATGTCCAAGACTGCCATGATCCGAGCCCGCACCGATTCCCGGCTGAAGGAAAAAGTCGAAGAGATCTTCGATGAACTCGGCCTCAATGCCACCGCCGCCATCAACATTTTCTACAAGCAAGTGCTTTTGAGCCATGGCCTGCCCTTCGATGTCAGGATCCCCAACGCGACGACCCGGAAAGCCATGAAAGAGACCGTGGCCGGCCGCTCCCTTGGCCGAAAGTCTTGAGCTGCACCGCAGCCACACCATCCTCCGCGGACCCCGCACTCAACTCCCGTCTCCCCCGTCCACCCTACCGCCCCACCGCGGGCAGTCACACGCACCCCGCACCCCACCAGACCCACCTCTTCGCCGCCGCGAACGCCCCACGCTCAACGCCAAAAGCCCGCGCAGTCCCACGACGCGCGGTCAATGTCCTCTTCGCTGCAAGTCGAACGGTGCGCTGGGAATAGCGGGCGTGGCCGGGGCGGGGGCCGGGTCCGATCAGGCGGAGGCGGGAGAGCAGGAAGGTCGGCGGAGCGCGAACGAGCGCTCTTCCTAAAGACTCAATGGCGCGACCGGCTCATGCGCGAGCGAGCGCGGAAACCCCAGCGCCTCGATCCGCCGGCCGGACAGCGGACCCGCAGCGGAAGCAGCTCTCCCGCCGCAGCCGCCG
>DATENA010000188.1:0-11977 GCA_035275285.1 Fibrobacteria bacterium
GGTGGGCCTGGGGTTGCCCGTGGCGGTGACGGTGTAGAGCGTGGCGTTGACGCCCACGGTTCCCGACCCGGTGGCCGAAGCGTTGGTGATGACGGGAGCCGCGGGCGCGGCCGAGATGGTGAACGTGACGACCTTGCTGGCCTCGGGACTGACACCGTTGAAGGCGGTCACGGTGGCATTGTAGGTGTCCGCGACAGTGGGCGCGCCTGAAATGGCTCCGGTGCCGGCATTGATGGTCAGGCCCGGCGGCAATCCGGTGGCGCGGAAGGTGGGCGTGGGATTGCCGGTGGCGGTGACGGTGTAAAGGGTGGCGTTGACGCCTACGGTTCCCGAGGCGGTAACCAGGGTATTGGTGATGGTCGGGGCCATGGGCGCGGCCGAGATGGTGAGGGTCAGAACCTTGCTGGCCGCGGGGTTGACGCCGTTGGAAGCGGTTACCGTAGTGGTGAAGGGACCCGCGGTGGTGGGTGTGCCGGAAATGGCTCCGGTATTGGCGTTGATGGCCAGGCCGGGCGGCAGACCGGAAGCGTCGAAGGTGGGCCTGGGGTTGCCCGTGGCGGTGACGGTGTAGAGCGTGGCGTTGACGCCCACGGTTCCCGACCCGGTGGCCGAAGCGTTGGTAATGACGGGCGCCACCGTGGCGAGGGCGATGGTGACGGCGACGTCCACGGTGTCCGCCAAGCTCCTGCCATCCGTGGCGATGGCGCGGAAGATATGGGTTGCGGGAGGGGTCGCCTCGGGGATGAACACGTCCAGTTTGTGGTCGGCTCCGTTGCCGGGGGCGGGCAAGGCCGTCCAACCGCCGCCCGAGACGGCCCGGTAATAGGTCACCGTAATGGGCTCGGGCCCGTCCGGATCGTTGACGTTGGACGCGATGGTCACGGTTTCGCCGGGATGGAATACCTGCCCATTGGTGGGATTGAGGACGGTGAGACTGGGCTTCACGTCCAGGTTATAGTGCCAAATCATGACCTCGCTCTGGCCGACCAAGGGACCGAACTGGCTCACGGAGGCGGCCCGCAACGTGGCGGTACGGGTAATCTCGATCGGTTTGCCCGGGATGTATTCGTGCGCTTCCTTGCCGGCGGGATCGAATGCCTCCGGATTGTCGATGTCATAGTAGACGGTCGCCCGGTTCGGAACCGTCAGGGTGATGAATTGCGTGCCTACGAAGGGATTGATCTCTTCCGGTAACGGATCCGCCGCGGGCGGATTGAGAAGCCGTATCGAATCGCGGGGATCATTGCCGCCTGGACCCGGAGCGGCGGAGGCGCCGTCCAGGGTAAGCAGTGCGATACCAAAAAGAAGATGTTTTTTCAAAAGCCTGATTTTCAGTTAAAGAGTTACACAGCGTCCGGAATCGCCCCGCCGGCATTGGACGTATCAAAGCCCGCCGGGGATACCGTGTTTTTCCAACCCAAAAGAAAAGCGCGAAATTGCGTTCAAAAATATAACTGAATGTCTTGCGCTTTCACACCCGATCGGGATGCGCCCATGCCTGCCAAATTAGGCTTTTCGAGGTGCAGGGGGGTAATTTTTGTTGGAGCCGGAGGCGGACTCCGCTGGGACTGTTTGCGGTTACCATGCCACTTTTTGCGAGAACTCCTTGGGACCCTTTCCTCCATCCAGGCGAATCCTCAGGAATCCTATTTGCGATCCCGCCCTGCCGGACCCGCGGTCCGTAGACAAAGTCAGCCGGTAAATGCCCGAATTCATGCGCCCGGGCCGGGAAGAGGCCAGCAAACACCCCGTGGGCGACCAGACTCCCACCGTCACTTCGGCGCTCCAGGGTAGGGCCAGCCGCAACGTCCTGCCCTCCGGCCCTTTTTCCAGACGGAAGGCGAACCGATCCACGGAGGTCACCGCCTTCGCGAACTCGGAAATCGCCGCCAATTTCTCCAAGGGCCCCGCATGGACGGACAGGGTGTCCCCGGCCATTTCCGCCAAAGGCATTTCCGTCCCGGCCTCCAGCCGGAATTTCAGCCCCCGGGCGGCGGAAACGGCCCAGGCCTGGTAGCCGGCGGGCATCCCCGTTTCCAACACCCGCAATTTCCCGGAACCGGGCGTTCCGCCCGCGGCGGCGCCCGGACCGGCCACCACGATGTTCCAATGCAAAGGTTCTCCCGCCGTGAAATGGATCACATCCGTAATCAGGTGGCGGCGGCCCCGCTGCGACCAGGCGGCGAAGTTGCGTTTCAGGGCGGGCGGATCCGGCTCGTCCTCGGCGCCCAGGCCGTCCTGCGCTTCCGCCTGGGCGGCCAGGCTCACGGGCATGGTCCGGCCGAAATCCAGCTTCAGGTCCACCGGGCGGTTTCCGCCGCTCCCCGATCCCGCCGCGATCTTGGCCGCCGGGCGCCTGGAGGCGTCGGTGTACAGCTTGATCACCGTATCGCGCGCTCCGAAATAGTTGACGAAGTACCCTTTCCAGGGTTCCAGGAAATCGCATTGCGCATAGTCTCCCCGTTCCGGCACGTACCTGTACGGGGCCTTGAGGTAGACGGTCAGGGATTTGCTCGCCGCCATGGTGGTGGGCCAATACACGGTATCGAGGGAAGGGCTGGTCACCTGGTTCCATCCCGGGTGGATGACCATGGGGTAGGATCCGTCGGTTTCCGATCCGCCCGCCTCGAATCCCGAAAGCGCCACCGCGGTGGTATGACTCCGGCTCCCCAGCCAGAACGCCATGCCCGGCCGGATCAGGCTGGTGTCTTCAAGGTAGGCGTATTTCTGGAGCGACTCGCTCCAGACGGCGCCGCCCAGATCCGCGGCCTCGTTGTTCCGGCGGAACTGGTCCCAGCGGACGGGGGCGGCGGCGGCGACGGGAAAACCGGCCATGTCCCAGGCCGAAACGGATCCGCCCAGGGAAAGGACGGCGGGGGTGATCAGCTTGTTCCACAGTCGGGAGAGGTAGAGTTTCCCCTCCGGATCCTTGGGCAGCCGGCCGGTGTTGTAGAAGTCTCCCGAAGACGCGCGGAACCAAAGGGCCTTCGGATCCGTTCCCGGCACCTTGAGCGGGACGATGACCTCCCCCAAGGCATCGGGCTTGAGGGTCAGGCGCCCGCCCGCGAGGCCGGGGCTCTGGATTTCGCAGGAGGGGTTGGCCACGTTGTCCTTGACGGAGAGCTTCAGGATGGTGGCGTCGCCCGCCCTGGGGTCCTGGTCCACAAGGGTGATGACCGGAGGCATGGTGTCCGTCCCCACGAAATATTCCCCCGGCAGCTTGAGCTCCGCCTGGGAGTCCGCGGTGATGAATTCCACGGCCCCGTTCGCGTACCGGTACAGGCTGACCGTCCTGTCCGGGGGCTTGGTGAAGTTCACCTTGAAGTCCTGGCCCGCCAGGGTGGGCAGCAGGTTGACCGCGAGCGACGCATCCTTGAAACCGGACAGCGAGAAGATCTCCGTGGTATGCGTCCTGGCGATGATGGGGGACGCGGAGGCGTTGGAGAAGACGAATCCCCCGGTCAGGGTCCGGGAGGAGCCGGATTGCAGGCTGTCCGACGGATTGCCGGCGTAAATCTCGTAGGTCAGGTCCATGGACGTGCTGTAACGGGGGGTGCCTCCCGAAGCCAACACGGTCACGGCTTGCAGGCGCGTGGTGGAAGTGATGTCGATGGGATGCCCCGCCGCATAGGTGGCGGCCAGTTCCACGGCCAGCGGCGCATTGCCCAGGACGTATTTGATGACGCCGTTCCTGGTGCGCGTGGCCAGGGTGACCGATACGCCGTTGGCATAGGGCACCGCGGCCGAGGGAGTGGCGAAGGGCGGCGAAGGCGTGAGGACGTACCGTTCCTCGCGGACGACGCTGGTCTCCAGGTTGCCGCCGGTGGGGAAGGATTGGGCGCGCAGCACGGTGGAAGAGTCCAGGCGCAGCGGCCGGCCCAGGTACTTGGGGCCGGTCGGGGAGGGATCCGTCCCGTCCGTGGTATAGTGGATTTCCGCGTTGGATTCGGAAGCGTACATGTAGACGTTGATGCTGTCCTCGAAATCCCGCGCCGTAGGTTCGATGATGGGCGCCGAAAGCCTGAGGATCACGGGTTGCTTGGTGTAGACGGCGGTGGCGACCTCGCTGTAAATCCCGTCCTTGTACGCGACGGCCTTGAGGGTGGTCTCATCGAGGCTGCCGATGGAGACCTTCCCGTTGGTGTCCAGGGGGATGCCGGTCTGGACGGTGGGTTTGCTTCCGTCCAGGGTATAGTAGATGAAGGACTTGGGGCACCTGGAGGTGACGCGCACGTCCAGGGAGGCGACGAATTGCTGGGACGGCTTGTCGAAATCGGGCGGAGTCAGGCGTAACGTATAAGGTACGATCAGGACCGCGCTGGGGGGCTGGGGAGGGCTGAACGCCTGGGCCTTGAGGGTGGTGGAGGCGGTGAGCAGGATGGGGTTGGACCCGTCCGGGGAGTTGGTCCCGACGAGGGAGTTGTCGGTTACGTAGCGGATGCTCGCGCCTTTGGGGCCGCTCAGGATCACGGTGGCGGTGTCGTAGAAGTAGCCCGCGGCTCGGGACGCCGTAGGGGTGGCCACGGGCGGAAGGTAGACGTATTTCTCCGTAATGACCGGGCTGGGAGGGTATCCGGATTTGAAAGCCTGCACCCTCAAATACGTGGTGTCCCCCACCTTCCCGCCCCGGATGGATAGCGAATCGCCGGACACGATGGCCGCCGTGTCCAGGGACTTCATGGCGGTGTCCAGGGTATACCGGAAGAATGCGCCCGCGGTGGCCGTCTTCAACCTGACGATGACGGTGGTTTGGAACACATGGCCCTTGGGGGTGGCGACGGGGGCGGCGACCGGCTCCAGCAAGGTGAAGGACGCCTGCATGGGATCGCTGTCATCGTAACCGGGCTCGGTGGCATAGGCCCGGAGCGTGGTCGTCTTATTGATCGTGACGGGGGTGGCGTAGGTTGCGCTGGCCGGACCGGGCATGCTTCCGTCCAGGGTATAGCGGATGGACGGATTGCTCCCGTTCCGGTTCACGGTCAGGGTGCAGAGCACGCTGGGGTAGAACGCCGCTTTGCCGCCGAATTTCGCGATGGGAGTGGGCGCCTTGGCGCGGATGAATTCCCCGGTGACGATTTCGCTGGCTGAGCCGGACCAGAAGTGTATGGCCTTGAGGGTCACGGTGCGATCGATGGTGAGTTGCGTCCCTTCCTGGTACTGGGTGCTTTTGTTGGTAGGGACGGATCCGTTCAAGGTATAGAAGATCTTGCCCACGTTCACGTTCCGGAACGACACCTGGGTGGTGCCCACGAAACCCGTGAAACCTTGGGGCACCATGACCGGTGCGGCGACCAAGGGCATGGACTCGGCCGCGGCGAGCGAAGCGCCCAGGACAAGCGGCAATAACAGACGGATCGAACGGAACTGACGGGCGACGCCCTTAAGAAGATTCATATGCAGAAGACATTCCCGGTTGAAACCACACCCAGCGCCCACCTGCCTCCGGAAGAATTCCCGCGTTCTTCCCCATCTAAAAAATAGGTGGAAACGGAATATTCCGGCGAATATTTTGGACAGGCCGCCCAGACAATTTATGCGCGTTTTTGCGTTTTCGCACCCCGGTTTGGGAGGTTTGGGCGGAAAAAACGGGGTGGGACTTTGCTATTTTCCCCAGGTGAGGGCCGTTGCCCGGAAACATCTGCCTGGGACGGGGCATCCGGAGACCCTCTCTTGATCACCTCACCTTTGGTAAGAAATGGGCTTCATATGCAAATTCAAAGCGGCGGCACCCGGTGCTGGGTATTCGGGAGTTCGCGTCCCCTCTCGGAAGAGGATCCGATCCTTACCGATCGCCTGACGCGTTTCTTCTCCCAGTGGAACTCCCATGGCGCTCCCGTTTCCGGCCGCTGGCGCGTCCTGGACGGGCGTTTCCTGGTGGTGTTGCGCGAACCCGAAGGCGCGGAGGTTTCCGGCTGCAGCATCGATTCCATGGTGGGCGAGGTCAAGCTGCTGGAAAAGGAATTGCGGACTCGCTTGCTGGACTCCAGCCGCATCTTCTACCGCAACGCCGAGGGCGCCGTCGAAGCCGTCGACCGCCTGGAGTTCAAGGCCCTGGCCGCGGAAGGCCGCATCTCTCCGGATACGGAGGTGTTCGATACCACCTTGACCCGGCTTTCCGACCTGGTCCCGGGCGTCTTTTCCAAACCCCTGAAGGATTCCTGGCACGCCGTCCTGTACGGACAGGCCGTCAAACAGCCGCGTTGAAGTTCAGCGGACCGCGCCCGCTCCCCAGGCCCGGGTTGCTCCGGATGGCTTCACGCACGTAGGCCCGGGCCCGGACCACCGCGTCCGCCAACTCCAATCCCAAGGCGAGATTGGCCGCTATGGCCGAGGCCAGGGTGCATCCCGTACCGTGGGTATGCGGCGTGTCGATGCGCTGCGAAGGGAAGTTCCGCACCATCTGGCGATGGTACAGGAAATCGATGGGATCGCCGGGGAAATGGCCCCCCTTGAGCAGGATGGCGTACGGCTTGTCCCGGCCGAAGGCCAGCAAATGCGCCGCGGCATTGGCCTGGGTGGTGGGCTTGCCCGTGAGCAGGTCGAACTCCAGGACGTTGGGCGTGATGACATAGGCCCGCGGCAGCAGCCTGTCGATGAAATCGGCGAGGCCGCGCATGTCGAAGAGGCCGGCTCCGGAGGTGGAATTCAGCACCGTGTCCACCACCACCTTGACCGCGTCCATGCGCTTCTGGGAAAGGATGCGGATCAGCGCCTGCAGCATGCGCCGGTCCCCGATGGCGCCGATCTTGATGACGGACGGGAACAGGTCCTCCAGCAGGAACGCCACCTGCTCCTCGAAGAAGTCCGGTTCGAGGGTCTTGACTTTGCGCACGCCCGTCGTGTTCTGCACCGTGAGCAGGGTGGGCACGGCCATCCCGAACACCCCATGGCGCTGGAACGTCTTGAGATCGGCCTCCAGGCCCGCGCCGCCGCCGGGATCGGATCCGGAAAGGGTCAGGACCAGGGGCTGCTCCCGGGAATGGGCGCTTTCGGGAAGGATGGGGAGTGGGGAATCGGCCAAGCGATGGTTCCGGGAAAGCGCAGGGGGAATCCCGCGCTCCCGGAAAAATAGTCAATCGCCCGGGTCAGCCCAGGGAATTGAGCAATCCGCCGAGCCCGGGATTGGAGAAGCCGGGATTGGAATAATACGTGGCAGGGGCGGAAGGAAGGGAAGCGCCGGTCCCGGCGTCCATTTCCGCGAAAAAATCCGTCTGGACAACGTAGGGGTCCGCCTCCGGCGCGACGTACCCTTCCGCCTTCAGGAGACCGTCGAGAATGGCGCTTCCATGCGCGGCCGTTTGCGTCCCGTCCGCCGGAGTCGCTCCCAAAGCGTCCGCATCCGCCGCGTCCGCATGCGCGGCCGCTTGCGAGGTATCGATGCCCAGGGAGATGTTGGCGAGTTCGAGGGCGGTGCGTCCGCCGGAAAGGAGTCCCTGGGATTGCATGCCGACGGCGGCATAGATGTCCAGGTTCAAGCCCAGGCCCGGGGACGGCGCGGGCAATAGGGACAGCAATCCGTTTCCCTGTTCGGCCTTGAATTGCGACATGGCCGCCATGGGGGTTTTGAACGGAGAGGTCGTTTGCGAACTTGGAGACAGGCTGCTGATATCCACGGGATCCCCCTGTCCGGTATATCGGCAAAAGGAGGTCCGGACTTGAACCGGAACTTGAAGTCTTTTACGAAAGATGGCCCCATGCCGGGAAACCGGCGGAATTCAGGGAGTTCTATTCCGGAATGAAGCGCGAGGCCCAGGCCCGCACCTGCTTCCCGTTGAGGATGTGGAACTTCCTGAGCTTGCGCAACGTCTCGGCGCTGAAGGAAGCCATGGGGATCCAGACCAGGCGTTTCTTGAAGCCCGCGGCCATGCGCTTCATGCGCAAGCCCGGCTTGCGCGGGCTCACGTAGGCGATGGACTTCTCCTCGCTGTTGAGCAACGCCCCGTACATGAGCTGTTCGGAAAGGCTGCGGAAGCCGGCTTCCTCCGGAGGGATTTCGAAGACGTTGCGCACCGGCCTGGGCGGGAACAGCAGGCTCAGGCCGCCGTATTCCGACTCGGCGATGCCGGGACCGATGAGCTTGGCCAGCGGATCGGTGGCGAAGAAGGTGAGGGTCGATTCCTCGTCATGCTCGGCGTACCAGGTGGTGCGGGAAGGATAGCGTTCGTCGTTGTCCTCGTCGAACAGGATCACCACGGTATCGACCCGGCCCTTGGCGGGCGGGATCTCCTTGACGTAGATGCCGCCCGTGGTCCAGTTGCGCAGGGTCTCGCGGATGTCGATGCCGTCCTTCAGGGACGAGGTGAGCTTTTCCGTGCGCGCGAACCCCTGCAGGTCCAGGTCCTGGGAACGGCGGCGGACGGCCCGGTTGAAGCCTTCGATGCGCTCGTCCTCGGGGGTGTGGGAGCACATCCCGCGCGGATCCCAGGCGTAACGGTAACGCCGCTGTTTCTCCCGGTCCGGTTCCTTCTTGAGGCTGATGGTCTTCCAGACCTTGGGCTCGTCCTCCAGCATGTTGAAGGCCGCCGCGGGATCGCCCTGGTCCGGCTCGCGGATGTGGTCGCGGCCGATTTCCAGCTGCCCGTCTTCCGGCTCGGCGGGATCGAAGAACGGATAGAAGCGCGAGGCCTCCAGCACCTTGGCCGCGAAGGCGTTCCCGAATACGCCTTTGGCGGCGCTCACCACGTCCAGCAGATCCGGGGTCAGGCGGCCCCGCTGCACGGCCATGTTGCGCAGGAACACCAGGGCGGCCTGGACCTTCTTGATGGAAATGGCGCCGGCCTCGCCCGGTTCGGAGATGAAACGGTTCCGGGTCTCGACGAAAATCTTCTTGACCAGCTCCAGGTAGTCCATGGGACCGGCCAGGGGGTTCCGGCGTTCCTTTTCCATCTCTCCCGCGTAGAAGGGAAGTTCGCCCAAGGCGAAGTAAGCCAGGCCCGGCTTCACCGGATAGGAGCGGATGTCCAGGGATTCCGGGGCCGCCGCCGCGTCCCGGTTCTCCGTTTCGGCCAGGAGGCCGGAAATGGAACCTTCCCGGAAAAGCTCCTGCATGCGCTCCAACAGGGGGAAGTCGCACAGGAACAGGATCCTGCCGAAACGCTTTTCCATGCGGCGGAGTCCGGCCAGGGCCAGGTAACTCCGGTGTTCCAGGCGATCGTCGGTCCCCTGCCCGGCGAGGATCCGCTTGGCCACCTCCTGGTACCGCTCCAGGCCGATGCCGTTCACCAGGTAGGCGTCGGGCAGGGACTGGATGAGGGGGCCTTCGAGCAGGGAATTGTCCTCCAGGAATTCCACGGGCAGGCGGCGCTGGCCCGCCTGGCGCAGGGCTTCCACGTAGGCATCGCAGGGATCGAAGGGGAAATAGGCGCGCACGGCCCCGTCCACGCGGATGACCAGGGCGCGGAGGGACGGCAGGGCCTCGGCGCCTTCCAGCGCGTCCCCGCGCAACCCGGCGGGAAGGGCGAACGCGAAGGCGTCGAAGCCGCGCTCGTTCCAGAGCAGCTTGCGCAGTTCCATGGCGAAAGGGGCTTTGCCGTGCCGGACGGGAAAGGCGGAGACCCGGCTGGACAACGGTATGGTCATGGAAGGCCGTCCCAAGTGCAAAAGGCAAAATTCAAAATGCAAAGTGCAAAATGTAAGACCAGGAAAATGCCTCCCGATCCTTTGAAGCGCGCTTCGCGGAAGCGGGTCGAGCGGAAGGGCGCGCTCCGCAAAGCGGCCGCGCCTTCCTCTTCAATTTCGAACTTTGCATTTTGCACTTTGAACTTTGACTTCTCCCCGACAAGTCCACCGCAAAGCTCAGTCCTTATCGGGATTCAACGGATTGTCCTCGTCGAAGAAAAAATCCCCCAGTTGCATGTTGGGGAGCCGGCCTTCGCGCTTGCGCTTCTCGGCCAGGCCTTCCATGTCCAGGGCCTCCTCGCCCAGGATCTGGGAGATGGCTTTGGCGAACAAGGCCTCCCATTTGCCGGGGCGGAGTTCGTTCAGCTTCTGGGAGAAGCGGATGGCATTGAGCCCGTCGCGGATGGAGTAGGGCAGGTCCAGGCCGTGGGCTTGTTGCAGGAACCCCACGCAGATGCGGAGGAGGTCCTCGGGCGCGCCGGGGAGGTTGTATTTGAGGATGCGCAGCTCCTCTTCCGCTTTGGGGAAGGGCAGCTCGATGGCGGGCTGGATGCGCGACATGATATAGTCGGGGATCTCGAAGGTCGAGTCGTCCTCGTTCATGGTCACCACGCAGCGAAAGTCCTTGTGGGCCTTGATGTTGATGCCCGCCACCAGGGAATCCACGGATTTGCGATCGTCGAGCAGGGGGGCCAGGGAGGCCCAGGACTTCTCCGACATGCGGTTGCCTTCGTCCAGGATCACGGCGCCGCCGGTGATCATGGCGGAGACCAGGGCCGATGCCTGATATTTAATATTGCCTTTTTCCCCCAGCACGGGGGTGATGATGAGATCTTCGGGACGGGTATCCGCGGTGCATTGCAGCACGTAGACGTCCTGCCCGCGTTTGCGCGCGGCGGCCATCCCCAAGGTGGTCTTACCCAGGCCTGGGTGTCCCACCAGGCGCGGGCATAGGGGCTGATCGTCCGGATTGACCGAAAGCCAGCAGGCCAGCAGTTGGGTCAGGGGCTCCTCCTGCCCGATCCATTCCACCTTCAGGTCCACCGGGTTGGCCAGGTGGATCTCCACATTATCAATTTGGGTCTTTTTCACAGTACCAATGTAAACCGGGGCGTCCAAAAGATCAAAACCCCTGGCCGGATTCGCCCGGAATCGGCATTCCCCTTAGGGGATTTCCCTATCGGACCCCGGGAGGGGTCCCGATGGCGGGATTTTTTTTAATTTGCTAAGCGCAAAAGGGAGTCCATTCCATGGAACAAGTCGTCATCATCGGCTCCGGGCCGGCCGGGCATACCGCCGCCATCTACGCGGCGCGCGCCAACCTCAATCCCCTCATGTTCGAGGGGTTCATGGCCGGAGGCGTGGCCGCGGGGGGGCAATTGACCACCACCACGGACGTGGAGAATTATCCCGGCTTCACCGCCATCGACGGCACGGAATTGATGAACCGCATGCGCGAGCAATCCCTGCATTGCGGCGCCCGCATCCGCACGGAAACCGTGGTGAAGGTGGATTTCAGCCACCGGCCCTTCAAGGTCTGGACCGAGGACGAGATGATCGAGGCCAAGACCGTCATCCTCGCCACCGGCGCCACCGCCAAGCGCATGCACGTGCCGGGTGAGGAAACCCTGTGGCAGCGCGGCATCTCCGCCTGCGCCGTGTGCGACGGCGCGCTCCCCCTGTTCCGCAACCAGCCCCTGGTGGTGGTGGGCGGCGGCGATACGGCCGTGGAAGAAGCCACCCATCTCACCAAGTTCGGGTCCAAGGTGTACCTGGTGCACCGCCGCGACAGCCTGCGCGCCAGCAAGGCCATGCAGCAGCGCGCCTTCAAGAACCCCAAGCTGGAAATGGTCTGGGACACGGTCCTGATGGACGCGGAAGGCAAGGACAGCCTGGAGCGGGTCAAGTTGCAGAACGTCAAGACGGGCAAGGAATCCTACGTGGACGCCAAGGGCCTGTTCTATGCCATCGGCCACACGCCCAACACCGCCTTCCTGGAAGGCCAGGTCAAGACCGATGAGCAGGGCTATATCGTCACGGAACCGGGCAGCACCCGCACCAGCGTGCGCGGCGTGTTCGCCGCCGGGGACGTGCAGGACAAGAAATACCGCCAGGCCGTGACTTCGGCGGGAACCGGCTGCATGGCCGCATTGGACGCGGAGCATTTCCTGCAGACGGAAGAGGCGGCGCACGGGTAGGCTGCAGGGGGTCTTTACTTCCTGAGGTCAGGGGCCCGTACCGCGTTGTCCCTTGTCGGGAGTACAGGCTTATACATTGGATCCGATGCTGCGCCGCCCTTCGGAGTCGGGGGTCGGGAGTTGAATACGTAAGTTTCTTCGTATTCAACTCCCGACCCCCG
>DATENA010000189.1:0-11918 GCA_035275285.1 Fibrobacteria bacterium
TTCCGGAACGCGGCCGCCCACCGCCTGCTGGCCGGTTTGCTGGAATTGGAAGTGAAGGGGAGGGTGAAGCGCCTGCCCGGCGCCCTCTTCCGGCTTTCATGAGCGCCCTCGCGCCCGTTACGGGGCGCTGGGAGCCGACCCGGGAAAATGTTATGATGATGCTTAGAAAGAGCTACCTTGTCTCCACGGAAGCGTCGCATAGCATGGGCAAAACCTCGGCATCTCCATCCGGCTCGAAAAAAAGAGTGAAATGGCTCCGTTATGTCCTGCTGGGGGTGGCCGGCCTGGGCGTGTACCATATCCTGAGCGGACCCAGCGGCGCCGTCAACCTGTTCAAGTTGCGCAAGGACAATGCCCGGCTCCTGGGCGAGTTGGACAGCCTGGCCTTGCGCAAGCAATCCCTGGAAATCGAAAAGCGGCGGCTCGGGAAGGACAGCGCCTATCTGGAGAGGGTGGCGCGCAAGGAACTGGGCATGGCCAGGCCCGATGAGAAGGTGTTCCGCTTCGTCCAACCGGGCGCCAAAAACAAATAGGGCCCCGGAGGGGCCCTATCCATCCCACCCGTGAGCCGGAATTATTTTTTGCCTTTTTCCTTGCAGGCCACCACGAAGCCCGCAAGCACCCCGTCCATGTAGAACCGGGAAACGGTCATGATGCCGGTGAGCTGCTTGCCATAGCGGGTTTCCTGCTGGGCTTCGATCTGCAGGGACTTGTCCTGCCAGGGGGAGCGCACCAGGGAATCGAGGGGAGCGTCGGATCCGTTGATCTTGGCGACGATTTTATTGAGGGGTTTGCCGAGCATTTCCACCTGGGTATGTCCGTACAACGTGCGGGACGCTTCGTTCCAGGCGATGACTTTCAGTTCCGCGTCCGTGACGACGACGGCCGGGCCGGTCGCATTGCGGTAAGCGGCCGCGGCCTTGGTGGCGCGGGCGTAGATTTCCTCATCCAGAGCTTCGGGAGAGATGCCGATCTCTTCGACGTAGCGCATGACGGCCTCTTCGGTGAGGCGCCTGGGACCACGTCCGATCCGCTCGTACGGCATCCGGCCCTGATCGAGCCAGTTGATGACCGTTTGCGCAGAGACATGGAACAATTTCGCCACTTCCCCTGTTGTTAACATTTTGAACTCCTGAAACTCCACTCTCCCGTACATGCGGCGCGGGTAGTCATTTCTGAGGATTATTATCCACCATGTTTAGCGGAGTTTCAACGAATTTCTTTTTTTGGACTGTTACCTGTGCTGGCGAAAATGCGTATTCATGGGCTTTCCGCAAGGCCGCCGGCCGGGGCAAAAAACCGGAATTCCCGCCCCGGCGAACGCGACTAATCGCCGCGGGGATGATATAATCTCCGGTGTCAGGCTTAGTTATGAATACGGTATCCCCTTTGCCCATTCCGGTGGTCTTCCTCGGCTCCGACGCCGCGCTGGCGGGGCGTCTGGAGGCCTGTTACGCGGGCATTACCTGGGACCGGGAGTACCGCATGGTGCCCCGTTTCCACGCCAGGTCCGCGCGGGAATGGCGCGCCGCGCTGCCGGCAAGCGGGTCCGGCATGGCCTTCGTGGAGATCACGGACGCGGGCACCGAAGGCGAGTCGCGCCTCATCCGCGCGATCGCCGCGTTCAATCCCGGATTGCAGATCGTGCTGCTCGCCGATGACGACGTCGACTATTTCCAAATCGCCGCGGACTTCAGGATCGGGAACGTGATCAAGAAGAACCGTTTCGATGCCGCCGTCGTCCATGCCCTGACCATCCGCCTGTTGACGGGGAACATCTTCGGGTTCGGGCCGTACTTCCCGAACGGCTTTACGGCGGGGCCCTTGTACCGGACTTTCTCCGGGCACGTGGCCATCGAGACGGTCATCGAAGAGTGCTACCAGGCCTGCAGGCCCTATGTCAACCCCGGGGAACTCTCCAGCTTCCGCATCTTCATCAACGAATTGATGATCAACACCTTCTCCTACGCCATCGAAGGGATCAGCCCCGAGGACCGGGACAGCAAGCTGCTGAGGCCCAGGCCGGAGGTGGACATCGACGAGCGGCGCGCCATCAAGATCAGCCTGGTGACGGATCGGGAGAAGGTCGGCGTGAGCGTCATGGATTCCACCGGATCGCTCAGCATGCTGCGGGTCTTGCAGAAGCTGCGCCGGCAATCCAGGATCGGGGGCGAGAAAATGCCTCCCGGGATCTGGGACGAAAGCGGCCGAGGCATGTCCATGGTCTACCGGTACAGCCGGTTCATCGTGAACATCCTCAAAGGCGTGCGCACGGAAACCATTTTCCTGCAGTACCACGAACAGGATCTGAACCGCTTCGAAAGCATCATCATCACGGAAGTGAACCCCTTCTGATCCGGGCCGTTCCCAAGGCCTTTTCCAGCGGATTTCCCGGTTGGTTACGTTCCCCCCATGCCATGCCCCCAACCTCTAATTTTTCTAACGACCCCGGAAAATGCGGATTAGTCATGAAACGTAAATTCGATACTTGTTCACAGTCTATTCACAAGTGTTAACAACTATCCGCTCGCAAACAGGGAAATTTCCCGGTTACGGGGTGCTTGAGACTTCCCTAACCACTCATAACGGTAAAATGACTAATAATTGTTAAATTCTGAGCGCCGTTTGGAATACCACAATCTTCCAAATGCTCTATCACCTCAAAGGAGAATGGTCACAATGACGAAACTCAAAACAGCAGCGATCACGTGCATGGCGGTGTCCGGCCTGGTCGGATGGGCCTTGGGCCAGGATGGGCTTTCCACGAGCGCGTTTCCCACGCCCTCCGGTTCGTCCAGCGCCCCCAATGCGGTATCCGCTCCCCGCACGGGGTTGTACACCGGGGTGACTCAGGGCAATGCCGCCGCGGACAACACCGTGGACGACTATTCGCGCCGGCCCACCTTGATCGGGGATCGGCAGTACTTCGCGGGTTTCGGCGGCGCGGACATGCAGAGCGCGGCCTACAATTTCCGGCTCGGCAGCCTGAATTGGTTCGGCGCCGTGACCGCCGGCGGGGGCACGGTTCCGGCCACCCTGCGGGTGGGTGCCGGCAGCGGTACGGCCTGGGGCGGCGGCTTGCTGTTGGCCGTGGATCGGGTTCACGCCAAACCCGCGGCGGGAACCGAAACCACCACCTATTACGATCCGAGCGGCATCGGCGTGTTCGGGGATTTCAACCTGGGCGCGAGCGACGTTTACGGATCCGTGAGTTTCAACACGGGTCTTCCGACCGTGCCCGGCTCGGAAAACACCGTGGTCACCAAGCCGGCTGCTGCCTCCGAATTCACCGTCTCCAACCACACCCTCAGCCTCATGGGCGGCTGGAAAAAGGATGCCACCACCGAAGGCACCCATGCCTTCAACATCGAGGCCACCTACCAGCTGGAGATGAGCAAGGATGAAACGCCGCCGGATCCCGATGTGAAAGCCACCACCACCGTGCTCACCATCCTGCCGGCTTGGGGATACATTCTCCGGGCGAACAACGACTATGCCGTGTTCCTGGGCGCGAATTCGACCGACTGGTACTCGGCCTTCGAGCAGGGGAGCGCCTACAGCCTGGCGCTGACCCCGAACATCGCGTTCCAAAAGCAGTTGGGCAAGGGATTGGAAGGCTTCTCCGGCTTCTCGGTCACCGGCAGCTGGACGGCGTCTTCGGACGTTCCCGCCGACGGCGCCGAAGCCAGCACCCTGCTCACCGGCGGCGCCGACGTCACCGTCGGCCTGCGTTGGGTCAAGGACAACCTGGCCTTCGAAGGCAGCCTCAAGGAATCCGTCCTCAGCAACGGACCCTATCTCATCGGCGGCAACGCCGGCCAGGGCCTGTTCATGAACATCGGTCTGGCCCTGGGCATCTGATCCCGCCCGTCCGGTTTCCGGCCTGCCCGGTTTCCGGACCTCGGTTTGACAACGCCTCCGGAGCGGAGGCGCGCTTCCGGCCCCGCGCGGTCCGGAAGCTTTTTATTTTTCGGGAATGAAGTTCCTCGGCATTTTCCTCCTCCTCGTCTCCAATGTCTTCATGACTTTCGCCTGGTACGGGCACCTCAGCTACAAAAGCTTTCCGCTCTGGAAAGTCGTGCTGGCCAGCTGGCTGATCGCATTCCTGGAATATTGCTTCCAGGTGCCCGCCAATCGGATCGGGTCCGGGTATTTCACCGGCATCCAATTGAAGGTGATCCAGGAAGTGCTCACCCTGGCGGTCTTTTCGGTTTTCGCGATCCTGTACCTGAAGGAATCCCTCCGTTGGAACCATTTCGTCGCCTTCGCGTTGCTGGTGGCGGCCGTCGGTTTCGCCATGAAAAGGTGACCGGCGGACCTGGGCCGCAAGGCGGCCGGGTTCCCCGCGCATTTGCGCGTCGGTTCGGAAGGATGCGGGTTCGCCGGAGGCTTTGATGGGAAGCTCCGTCACCATGGACAATGGTGTTGACGGGATCCCGGGCCGGAGATAAGTTAACAGCCGGAAAAATACCCCCGGGGAAACGGCCATGCTTTTCGAAGACCAGGCGGAGCGGTTCGATGAGCGCGCGGGACTGCCGGCCGGCGTCGCCGAAAAGGCGGCCGCGGCCGTGGCGGCCCTCGCGGGCCTGGGATCGGCGGATGGACTCTTGGAAATCGGCGTGGGCACGGGGGAGATAGGCCTGCACTTGGCCGCCCTCCCGCTCCGCTATGCGGGCCTGGATCTGTCCCATGCCATGCTGCGGGTGTTCCGGGCGCGTTCCGCCCGCAAGGCCAGGCTGTTCCAAGCCGATGGGGACCGGGGTTGGCCAGTCCGGCCGGGTTCCGTTGCCGCCGTCTTCGGATCGCGGTCCCTGCATTTCATCCGCCCGCCGCATTTGGCGGATGAACTGGCGCGGGCGACCGGCGGGAGGCAGGCGGTGCTGATCCTGGGATCGGTGAAACGGGAAGAGGGTTCGGTGAAGGAGGCAATGCGGCACCGGATGCGCAAACTCCTCAAGGAGGCGGGCTTCCAGGGCCGGGGCGGACGCCGTTGGCGGGAGGCGCTCTGGCTGGAACTCGCGGGCCGGGGAGGCGCGCGCTTGGAGACCCGCACCGTGGCCGCCTGGCGGACGGCGTCCTCGCCCAGGCAGTCCCTGGAGGGATGGTCCGGCAAGGCGGGCCTCGCGGGGCTGGCGATCCCGGAGGACGTGAAGCAATCCGTGCTGGAACGTTTGCGGCAATGGGCCGGGGAGCGCTATGGTTCCCTGGACGAATCCCTGCCGGGAGAAGAGAGTTATGTTTTGGAGGGGATGGCGTTCCGTCCCTGAAGCCGCTGGCGTTCGGCCTACGCCTGGAGACATCGATGCAACCGGAACTGCTCGCGCAATTGAGCGCGGCCTTGGTGGAAGGCAATCTCACCGACCGCAACGTTATGGAGCGGACCTCGGTCCCTCCCGCCATCCGGATCCTGCCCGAGGCCAACGTGCTCAAAGTGGGCGGCCAGAGCTTCATGGATCGCGGGCGCGCCGCGGTCTTCCCGCTGGTGGAAGAGATCCTGGAGAACCTGCCGCGCCACAAGATGATCATCGGGACCGGCGCCGGCACGCGCGCCCGGCACGCCTACAGCGTGGGCATCGATCTGGGCATGCCCACCGGCGTGCTCAGCGTGCTGGGGACCTTCGTGAGCATGCAGAACGCGCGCATGCTCCACTACCTGCTGGCCAAGCACGGCATCCCCTTCATCGAACCGGCCCAGTTCCCGCAGCTTCCCCTTTACCTGGCGGAGCGCCGCGCGGTCATCTTCATGGGCATGCCGCCTTACACGTTCTGGCAGCAGAACCCGGCGGTGGGCCGCATCCCGCCCCACCGCACCGACACGGGCGCGTACCTCATCAGCGAAGTGTTCGGAGCGCGCTCCATGATCTACATCAAGGACGAGAAGGGCCTGTACACGGCCGATCCCAAGAAGGACAAGGGAGCCAGGTTCATCCCCAAGATCACGGTCCCGGAGCTGAAGGCCCTGAACCTCAGGGACATGGTGGTGGAGCCTCCCGTCCTGGACATGATGCGGAACGCCGCCCACCGCCGCTCCATCCGCATCATCAACGGATTGGAAAGGGGCAACCTGACCCGCGCCCTCAATGGCGAAGACGTGGGCACCGAAATCACCGCCGGCTAGAAGGAAAAGGAAACCATGCCAGACTCGACCCTCCCCGGCGCGGACAACCGTTACCACGTCTTTTCCAAGCTCATGCGGGAAAGCCTCATCGACAAGGACGTGATGGCCTCCACGGAAACCCCCGTGGTGCGCATGCTTCCCGACGTGCACGTCGTCAAGATCGGCGGGCGCTCCCTCATCGATGCGGGCAAGCGGGCCCTGTATCCCGTGGCGGAGGCCCTCAGCCGGATCCTCGCCAGGGAACGCCTCGTGCTGGGCGTGGGCGGCGGCATGCGCAGCCGCCACGTGTTCTCCATCGGGCTCGACCTGGGCCTGCCCACGGGCGTGCTGGCCCAACTGGCCATGGCGGACGCCTTGGGCAACGCGCATATCCTGGGCACCCTGCTCGCCCCGCACGGAGTGGTGGCCATCCCGCCGGAAATCTTCGGGCACTTGCTGCCGCTGTTCATCCAATCGGCCCCGGGGGTGATCTTCAACGGCGTGCCGCCCTATTCCATCTGGGAGCATCCCCCGGCGGTGGGCCGCATCCCGCCGCATCGCACGGACGCCGGCTGCTTCATCCTGGGCGAGTGTTTCGGGGTCCGGTCGGTCACCCTGGCCAAGGACGTGGACGGCCTGTACACGGCCGATCCCAAGAAGGATCCTTCCGCCAGGTTCATCCCGGAGATCTCCATCTCCGAATTGAAGCGCATGAACCCGGAGACGCTGCCGTTCGACGAGGTGCTGCTGGACATCCTGGCCACCACGCGCCTGGTCAAGAGCTTCCGCCTGGTGAACGGGCTGAAGCCCGAGGCCATCGAGGCCGCGGTGGCGGGCGAGGCGGTCGGGACCCTGGTCCACGCTTGATGTCGGCGGTTCCGGCCGTTTCCGCGCGCGGTCTGGTCCATTCCTATCCGGGAGGGATCAAGGCCCTGGACGGAGTGGAACTGGAAGTCGCCGCCGGGGAGATCCTGGGATTGATCGGCCCCAACGGGGCCGGAAAGTCCACCTTGTTGCGCATCCTGGCCGATGCCTGCCGGGCCGGCGCGGGCGATGCCGCGCTATTGGGCGGGGTAACCGGCGCGGAACGTCGCAGGCGCGTGGCGTACCTTGCCCAGGATCCGGCCTTGGACCCGGAGATGACCGTGGGCGAGACCCTCGGCCTTTTCGCCCTTCTGCATGGGTTGCCCGCGGCGGGCGCCAGGGCCCGGATGGCCGAGGTGGCTTCGGTTTTCGGGATCGAGGCCTGCTCCGATCGCCTGGTGGCCCGTTGTTCCGGAGGGATGCGCCAGCGCCTGCACCTGGCCCTGGCCTTCATGGGCGCCGCCGACGTGTTCCTGCTCGATGAGCCCACGCATGGCCTGGATGCCGCGGGCAGGGAAGCGTTCTGGGGCCTGGTGAACGCACGCGCGCGCGCCGGGGCCGCGGTATTGGCGTCGCTGCATGATTTGCAGGAGGCCGCCGGCCGTTGCGGCCGGATTGTCCTGATGGCGGGAGGGAACCTCCGCGCCGACGGCGCTCCGGAAAAGCTGGTGGCCGCCCACGGCGCCTGGACCTGGCGCGCGGCCTTGCCGCCTTCCGGGGCCGACGCCGCGGAGTTGGAAAAGCGCCTGCTCCGCCTGCCGGGCGTCGGGGAGGCGATCTTCCGGGACGGGAGGGTCCATCTCCGGTTCGCGGGCGCGGGCCCTTCCGATCCGGAATTGCTGGCCGTTCTCGAGGCCGCCGGGGTCTTTCCGGAGTCCTATGAACGGCGCCGGCCGGATCTCGAAAGCGTGTTCCACGGCCTCGCCATCCCGTGGTCGGCCACCGCGGGCGGGGCCGCAGCCGGGGCCCGCAAGCCGGGAGGCGGAAAAGCCGGGGGCCGCGGCGAAGGGCGGCGCAAGGGAGGCGCGGATGCCTGACCTCGCCCTGATAGGACGGGTCTGCCTGCGCACGTGGACCAAGACCGCGCGCCGCCCGGTGGTGCTCGTGTTCGGCTTCCTGCAGCCGCTGATGTGGATGGGATTCTTCGGGTTCCTGTTCCAGCGCTATGCGATCGCCGATGCCGCGGCCGGCTTCAGGTACCTGGATTACCTGGTCCCGGGCATTTGCGTGATGACGCTCCTGTTCGGATCTTCCCAGGCCGGCACCGGGCTGATCCGCGATTTGCAGACCGGCTTCGCGCAGCGCATGCTGCTTTCCCCGGCCGCGCCGGCCTCCATGTTCCTGGGCAAGCTGGCCGCCGACGTGGCCAGATTGCTGCTCCAGGCCCTGGTGGTGGGCGCCGTAGGCTTCCTGCTGGGCGCCCGGTTCCATGTCCGGCCGGGCCCGCTTATGGTCGCTTGCGCCTGGATGGTCCTGTTCGCGGGAGCCTACGCGTCCCTGTCCTGCCTCATCGCCCTGGCCACCCGCTCCCAGGAGACCATGGGCGTGTTCATCCAGGTGGTCAACATGCCCATCCTCTTCACCAGCTCCATCCTGGTCCCGCGGCGGCAAATGCCGGCCTGGCTGGCGGGCGCGGCGGAATGGAACCCCGTTTCCGCCGTGGTCGACGCCTTGCGGTACGCGCTGTCGCAGTACGGGCATCCGCCTCCTTTGTGGGGACTGGTTCCGGCGGCCTGTGCGGGTGCGGTCCTGGCCGCGCTGGGCGCGGCGC
Organism: Fibrobacteria bacterium; assembly: GCA_035275285.1. Lineage (GTDB taxonomy): Bacteria > Fibrobacterota > Fibrobacteria > UBA11236 > UBA11236 > Chersky-265. The sequence goes on from DATENA010000189.1 coordinate 8,733, forward strand.
GCATGGCCGCCATCCGGCGCGATTAGGCCGGTTTCCGGGGGCCGGGGCCGGCCTCGGGCTCCACCTTGAAGACCATGGGGTTGAAGGCCTTGGAGGCGATCATCACCTTGTCCCCCACGCGGATGCCCTCCGCGTCCCGGGGCAGGGAGGTGATGCGCACCACCTCGTTCCCGACGAGGATCGTCAGTATCCGCACCACGTCCACGGCCTTGATTTCCAGCACCACGCCCGTGAACCGGATCTTGTTGCTCATCCGGCTTCCCCCGAACACTTCGGAGGGAGCCCCCTGCTTGCGGATCTTTCCGTCCTCCAGGCAGAGCACCCGGCGGGAGAGGCGGAAGATCTCCCCGAGATCGTGGCTCACCAGGATGGTGGCGATGCGGAAGCGTTTCTGGAGTTCCGCGATCTCTTCCTGCAGGATCCCGCGCAATCCCTGGTCCAGGGCGGAAAGGGGTTCATCGAGCAGCAGGATGCGCGGTTCCGAAACCAGCGCCCGGGCCAGCGCCACGCGTTGCTTCTGGCCTCCGGAAAGCGTATCCGGCCGGCGGCCGGCCATCTCGGTCAAATGGGTCATCTCCAGGATTTCATCCACCCGCGATTTGGCGCGCGGATCCTGCAAGGCGTATTCCAGGTTCCCGCGCACGGTCATGTTGGGGAACAGGGCGTAGTCCTGGAAGACCAGGCCCACGCGCCGCTTCTGGGGCGGCAGGTTGATGCCGGCCCCGCTGTCGTACCAGGCGACCCCGGCCACTTCGATGCGCCCCGAATCCGGGGCGGCGAGCCCCGCCAGCATGCGCAGCAAGGTGGTCTTGCCCGCTCCGGAGGGACCGTGCAGGGCGACGCATTCGCCCTCGGCCATCTCCATGTCCGCGGCCAATTCCATTTCGCCCGCGGCGGAGTGCAGGCGCTTGCGCAGCGAAAGCCGGATCATGGGCGGACCGCGCGCATCAGAAGGGTTTCGAGAGCTTCTTGTTGGCGGCGAAGAGGACGATAAGGATGGCGAAGGACAGGGCGAAGAGGACGAGGGCGTAGAAATGCGCGGAGGCGAACCGGAGCGATTCCACTTCGTCGAAGACCGCGATGGAGGCGACCCGGGTCACTCCCGGGATCTTGCCGCCCACCATGAGCACCACGCCGAACTCCCCCATGGTATGGGCGAAAGAGAGCACCACCCCGCTCAGGAGGGCGGGCTTGAGGTTGGGGAGCGAGACCTTGAAGAGGGTCCGCCAGGGGGACTTCCCGAGCACGTAAGAGGCTTCCGAAAGGGAGCGGGGGAGACTGTCGAAGCCGGCCACCAGGGGATTCATCATGAACGGCAGGCTGAACAGGACGGAACCGATCACGAGACCCGGGAAGGTGAAGGCCAGGGAAATGTTGAACCGCTCCAGCAGGAAGCGGCCGGGGCCATGGGCGGGGCTGAACGCCAGCAGCAGGTAGAACCCCAGCACGGACGGGGGCAGGACCAGGGGCATGCTGACGAGGGCGTGCATGGGAAGCCGGATGCGGGATGGGGCCCGGGAAAGCCACCAGGCGAACGGCACGGAAATGGCCGCCAGCGCCGCGGTGGTGACGGCCGCCAGCTTCAGGGTGAGCCAGATGGGCTCCAGGTCAAAGGGCTGCATGGCCCTCCGCCAGGCTCACTTCCGTGGCCTTGACCAGGGCCTCGACCCGCAACCCCGGGACCAGGCGGAGCTCATGGAGCGCCCGCGTGGTGATGAGGGAATGCAGGGTACCGCCCTTCCAGGCCAGGGTGAGATGGGAAAGGATGCGGCCTTCCGCCACCGTGAGGATGGAGCAGGGAATGCGGTTGCGGATGGTCAGGCCGGAGGCGGGCGCGATGGCGATGGACACTTCCGATTCCTTGAAGAAGGCCGTGACCGGACTGCCCGCGGCCAGGTAGACCGCCGAAGCCTCGGATTCGAGCACCAGGGAGGTGAGCCGCGCCCCCTCGACCGCTATCTCCACCAGGGAGATCTCTCCTTCGGTTTCCAGGACGATGACGGTTCCGTGCATTCGGTTCATGGCGGTGGGCCGGGTCCCAAAGCTAGCAAAAGGGAGGCGCGGGCGATGCGGCCGGAATGCGGGCACGGGGCCCTGAACCGGCCGGCCCCGCATTGCTATTTTGCCTGGCATGGAAGACGCACCCCTCGGGAACCGCTCCCTGGCGCGATTGCAGGAATGGCTGGGAAAGGCCATCAGCCGGCCCCTGCCGGAGGAGTATCCCGCCAACCCCCTGGCCGTATCGTCCCCGGAGCTGCGCGGGGAGGCGGACGCGCTGGTGCGGGAAAAGGGCGGCCTGTCCGGATTCGGGCGGGTGGGGATCTATAACCAGCAATATTGGTTCAGGTTGATCTCCATCATGCAATCCGAGCATCCCTGCGCCGTCCACCTGATGGGCCTGCGCATCTTCAACGAGTGGGCCGCGCGCTACCTGGAGGCGCACCCGCCTTCGTCGTCTTTCCTGGCCGAGCTGGACGCGGGCTTCCCGGCCTTCCTGGAAAAGGGATACCGAGGGGAGGCGCGGGAAGCGGTGCTGCAGGCGGCCGCCTATGATCGCGCCTTGTCGAAAGCCTTCGATGCGCCGGAGGGGATCTCCCTGGCGGCGGCGGGGATCTCCGCGCCCGCGGACCTGCCGGCGGCGCGGCTGGCGCTCGCGCCCCATCTCACGCCTTTGCGCGTGGACTGGGACTTCGCGGATTTCCGGGCGCAATGCCTCCCCGATGAAAGCCTGGAAGGATGCTTCGAGCTGAAGCCGGAAACGGCCTGCCTGGTCGTCTTCCGCGGCGCGGACCTGGAAATCATGAAGGAGCCCGTGTCCCGGCCGGCCCTGGCGGTGCTGGGCGCGTTCGCGGAGCCGGCCACGCTGGCCGGAGCGTTTGAAAAGCTGGAGGGCAAGGTGGCCGAGGAGGACCAGGCGGAACTGATGGCCGGCATCAGCGGCTGGTTCCGGGATTGGGTCGCGCGCGGTTGGCTATGCGCCGCGGAAAGCCCCGATCGGGACGGGGGCTGACCCCGGACGCGTTCATGGCGCCTATATATATAAGGGGGACCGCCCTAAGAGTAAGCAACCCCGGCACGGCGGGATTGCCTAAACTAACTTTTTTGGCTTCCACCCTGGCAGGGAGTACAACCGATATAGGATTGGAGGCATTTTGACCCCGTCTAAGAGTATGGTGGTGGCAGAGG
>DATENA010000190.1:0-3344 GCA_035275285.1 Fibrobacteria bacterium
GTGGAAGAGCTGAAAGCCGCCCTCAAGGCCTGGCTGGACGGCGATGCCCCGGAAACCCCGGCCGCGGCCGCGGAAGACTCCGGCCAAATCCCGGCCTTGGTGGAGGGAAAGGATTGGCGGGGCCTGGCCCGGGCCTGGGCGCGGGGAGCCGAAGTGGATTGGACCCTGCTGCACAAAGGCGCCGAGCCGCGCCGGATCAACTTGCCCACCTATGCCTTCGAGAAGCGCCGCCATTGGGTCGAGACCGCGAACGTGACCACGGCCGCGGATGCGGCGCGCTTGCATCCCCTGCTGCATCGGAACAGCTCCGATCTGGAACGGCAAAGCTATGTCTCCACCTTCACCGGGGAAGAGCTTTTCCTGGCGGATCATCGCGTCGAGGGAAGCCGGGTCCTGCCGGCGGTGGCTTACCTGGAAATGGTGCGGGCGGCCCTGGCACAAGCCCTGCCCCGGGACCGGGCCGCCGGGGTCCTGGAAATCCGGGATGCGGTTTGGGCCCAGCCCATCGTCGTGGCCGGGCCGCGGGAAGTCACCATCGCCCTGGCATCGACGCCTTCTGCGGAGGACGGTCCCATGCGGGTGGAATTCGAGATCAGCTCCCGGGAAGCGGGAACGGAGCGGATCCATTGCACCGGCCATGCCCTCGCCGTAGGCGAGTCTAGGGATACCGGAGGCGGACCCGGGGCCATCGTCCATGATCTCGGCGGCCTCGCGGCGCGGATGCAGAGCGAGCGGATCGGGGCCGAGTCCCTGTATGCGGGCCTGGAAGGCATGGGCCTTGCCTATGGGCCCGCCCATAGGGCGGTCACCGGCCTCGTCCTGGGAGAACGCGAGGCGCTGGCGCGGCTGGCCATGCCGGAATGCGCGGCCCCGGGAAGCGGGGAGTACCTGCTCCATCCCAGCCTGATGGACGGGGCCTTGCAGGCCGCCGTGCCGCTCTTGGGCGGCATCGGCCCGGGCAAAGAGCATCCGCCCGTCCCGTTCGCCTTGGAATCGCTGCGCCTGCATGCGCCTTGCCGGCCCGAGATGACGGCCTGGATCCGCCCGGTGGCGGGCTCGCCGGCCTCGCCGGCCCCGGAAAGCATGCCCAAGCTGGACATAGACCTGTGCGACGCGGACGGAAAGGTGTGCGTCGAGCTGCGGGGCTATGCCGCCCGGATGCGGGGAGAGGAACCGGGAGCCGGCCTGCTCCTGGCGGTTCCGGAATGGAGCCCGAAGCCGGCCGCGACCGGCGCCGCGGCGGACTATGCCCAGCGGCGCGTCATCCTATGCGCTTTGCCCGGGGCGGATGCGCAGGAGCTGGCCGCCCTGGTCGGTCCCGCGCGCTGCGTGCCGATGCCGGCGCAAGGCGGGGGCGTCACCGCGGACCTCTATGCCGAGGCCGCCTTGTCCTGCCTGGAGGCCTTGAAATCCCTGCCGGCCCTTATGCAAGAAGGGCAAGAAAGGCAAGCAGGCCGCGCGCTGATCCAGATCGCCATCGCGGATCGGGAAGGGGGCGCGCTGTTCGCCGGCCTGTCGGCCATGCTCAAGACCGCCGCCCGCGAGATGCCGCGCCTGGACGGCCAGTTCATCCTGATGGCGCCCGATGCCGATGCCGCCGAGGCGGCCCAACGGCTGAACGCGGACAGCAACCGGCCCGAGGACAGCGTGATCCGATATGCGTCCGGCGAACGCATGGTGGAACGCTGGCGGGAAATCCCGGCGGCCGCCGGCGAAGCGCCCCTCGCCTTCCGGGAAGACGGCGTGTACTTGATCACCGGGGGCCTGGGCGGCCTGGGGCTGCTTTTCACCCGGGAAATCCTCGCGCGCACCCGCACTGCCAAGGTGATCGTCACCGGCCGCGCGGAATCCGGTCCGGAGATACACCGGACCCTGGAAGGCCTGGACCGAGGCAAGGGACGCGTGGCCTATCGCCGCCTCGACCTGGGCGATCCCGGGCAAGTCCGCCGCGGCTTGATCGCGATCCGCGATGCGCAGGGGGGTTATGGCCGGCTCGACGGCATCCTGCATGCCGCCGGCATGGTCTCCGATCGGTTCCTTCTCAAGAAGGATGCGGAAGAGTTCCGGCGCGTGCTGGAGCCCAAGGTCCAGGGCACCTGGAACCTCGATGCCGGCAGCCGGGACTTCGCCCTGGATTTCTTCGCGCTGTTCTCCTCGGTGACCAGCGCCCTGGGCAATGCGGGGCAAATCGACTATGCCGCCGCCAACGGATTCATGGACCGGTTCGCGGGCCATCGCAACCGCCTGGCGGATTCCGGCGAGCGCCAAGGCCGCACCGTGTCCATCCATTGGCCGCTATGGCGGGACGGCGGCATGCGCGTCGATGCGGCGGGCCGCGAACAATTGCACCGGACCTTCGGCATGCGCCCCCTGCGCAGCGAAGCGGGGCTGCGGGCTTTCCATCAATGCCTGGCCGCGGCCCGGGATCGGGTGCTGGTCATGGAAGGCCACCTGCCCAGCATGCGCGACGCGCTGGCCGGAAAGCCGGTGACGGCTTCCGCCGCCCCGGCTGCGGCGACGATCGGTACCCGGGCCCTGGAAGAACCCACCCTGGAATTCCTGCGCCGGGAAATCTCGGCGGTCCTCAAAATCCCCGTCCAGCAAATCGAACCCCGGTCCCCTTTCGAGGACTTCGGCGTGGATTCCATGCTGGCGCTCAACCTGGTCAATCGCCTGGAGAAGACTTTCGGCTCCTTGTCCAAGACCCTGTTCTTCGAGTACCAGAATCCGGGCGCTCTGGCGGCCCATCTGGTGCAAGCCCATGGGGAAAAGCTGGCCGACCTGTTCGGCGCCGCGCCGGGCACCGACGCCGCGAACGCGTCCCCCTCGCCGTCCCTGAACCAGGAACCCGGGGCGGCCGCCACGCGCCGTCCCGGCCGTCATGCGCTGGCACCGGTTTACGGCCTGCGGCCCCAGGCCGCCCGGACCCAGGCCCCCCCTGCCGCCGCCGACGAACCCATCGCCATCGTGGGCCTCAGCGGCCGCTATCCCGAGGCCCCGGACCTCCGCCGCTTCTGGCGCAACCTGCGCGACGGCAAGGATTGCATCGTCGAGGTCCCCGCCGATCGCTGGGATTGGCGCGAATACTTCAGCGCCGATCGCAACTCCGAGGGCAATCATTTCAGCCGCTATGGCGGTTTCATCTCCGGGGTCGACGAATTCGATCCCCTGTTCTTCGGCATCCCTCCCGTGGAGGCCGAACTCATGGATCCGCAGGAGCGCCTGTTCCTGCAGCATGCCTGGATGGCCATCGAGGATGCCGGCTATTCCCGCGCCGCCCTGCAAATCCCCCACCCCTCCGGCCTCCCCGGCCAGGTCGGAGTCTATGCCGGCGTCATGTACTC
>DATENA010000191.1:0-12517 GCA_035275285.1 Fibrobacteria bacterium
TTTGAAGCCTGGGCGCTCCGTCAGGGAGGTCCCGTCGGGAGTACCGGGCATAAGCCGCAGGCCTGCCGCTTCGCCCCTCGGAGTCGGGAGTCGGGAGTTGAAGAAAAAGCGGGAAAACAAATGGCAGCCGCCAAATCCTCCGCATTTCTTCAACTCCCGACTCCCGACGTAAAGCAGTTCCAGGCGATCCCGTGTCAAATTCCTACTATCTTTCCCTGTAAACTCTTAGCCCCCTGGAATCGACCCCATGCCCGATAAACTCGACCAACTCTTCACCCTGCAATCCGAACTCAACGATCGCATCTTCGCCAAGAAGGACATCCGCGACCGGGAGGGCAAGACGCTGACCATGGCGGCGCTCATCGCCGAAGCGCAACAGCCGGAACTGGGGCCCAACACCAAGGTGAACGAATGGCTGGGGAAATACCTGCAGGCCCTGGACGACGAGTCCCGGGAGCTGAAGGAGGAACTGCTGTGGAAATGGTGGTCCAAGGATCATCTGGACATGCAGAACATCCGGGTGGAGATCATCGATCAATTGCACTTCTGGATGTCCCTGGCCCTTACGGCCGGAATGGACGCGGAGAGCGTGTTCAGGATCTACATGCAGAAGAACGCCGTGAACCATGCCCGCCAGGAGAAAGACTACTCCCGGGCCACCAAGGACGAAGCGGACAATCAGGCCGTCGTGATGTGATTTCGATCCGGCGACTTACTTGATCCGGCGACTTACTTGATCCAGCGACTTACTTGACCAGGCACTTGTCGGCCACGTCCTTGATCAGGAGGTCGCTGACGGCGCCCTCGGGCCGCACTTGCAGGTCGAAGGAAGTCGTCTCCCGGCCCGCTTCGGGGACGCATTCCGCGTAGGGGAGCACCACGGCCGCGTTCAGATGCGTTCCGGAGATGGACGTGACGGGCACGGCATCCTTCACCACCAGCAACGGCACTCCGGCGCCGGCCGGCATGTTCTTGGAGGTCCCGGCCGCCGGGCTCACCACGTTGATCACGCTTCCCTTGGGCAGGGAGTCGCAGGACTTCAGGGCCGAATTCACCTTGGAGGTGTCCAGCGAGGCCCCCAAGGGTTTCAGGGTGTCGGCGCCTCCCCCGGCCAGGAACGCAGGGACGGCGATCTTCTCCGCCGAATCCTTGGGGACGTCCTTGCACGCGTAGATGAACTTGGAGGTATCCTGCACGCCCGGGAGGTTATGGACTTCCGTCACTTGCCGCACCGAGGTGGGGCTGGAGACGAAGCGTATCCCCACGGCCATGCGATCCACGTCTTCGGGCAGGGATCCCAGATCGTATCCGCCCGCCGGATCCACCTTGGCATGCCGCGCCGTGCCGCGGATGAACACCGATCCGGAATCGATGCGCATTCCCGAGGCCAGTTTCACCTTGCCCTTGAATCCGCGCACGGAGCGCGTGCGGAAGGTGAACAAGGTCGAACTCGTGACGCTGGGCACCGCCAGGGTATCGAAGAAAACGGTCTGGCCCGCGGAAACCCCTTCCACCACGAACTTGCCCGCCGCCGACAGGCGGATGGTGACGTACCCGGCGGAATCGCTCACCAGGGCCTTGGCCGTGTCCGCCAGCAGGGAAGCCGGGGCCAGGCCCGAATCCGGGCGGAAGCCGGGCAGGTACAGATGCAGGGCCACGCCTTTCAAGGGCGCGCCGTTCCCGTCCACCACGCGGGCGGAGACGCCCGTGATGCTGACGACGTCCGGATTCTCGGCATCCTTGATCCCGTTTTCCGTATCCGTGCCCGTGCCTCCCAGGACGCAGCCCCATTGCAGCGCGGACCACAGGCTCAAGGCGGCGAAGACGAACGGGCGTTTGGGCAAGGGGAATCTCATGATTTCCTCTTCTTCCGCGCCGGACCTGCGGTAAGCGGAAACAGCTGCATGTTCAGGTGGTAAACGCGTTCGGGTTCCTGATCCTCCCCCACCTTGCGCAGCACTTCCTTGCGGGTGCCGCGGATCAGTTCGATGATCTCCCGGTAGGTCCGCTCGGAAAGGCTCACCGTCGAGGAGCTGAAATACCGCTCGTCCCTGGGGAAGCGCGTGATCGCCTCTTCCGCCAAGCGCGTCATGGCCTGGTGGAACTTGGGGATGAAAAGCGATTGCACGTCCGGATCGGTGAGGATGAATTTCGAAGCGGCCCGGTAGGTCCCGTCCTCGGCCTTCTCGATCAGCCCCAACCCTTCCAGCAATTCGATGGACTTCTTCACCTTCTTGGGCGGGACCGCCGGGGCCAGGCATTTGGCCATGTCCGCGGCATTGTCCTTGTACGGGAAGAAAGACAGCATCTCGCGGATGGCGACGTTGAACCAATCCTTGTAATAATCGTACTGCGCCTTCTCCAGCACGTAATGGGCATGCGGCGTCTTGAGATCCATGAGGATGCCGAAGCAGCGGTCCTTCTCTTCGAGCGTGCCGGCCTGGTTGAACCGGACCAGGTATTTGAAATAGTTCGCCTCGGAATCCGTGAGCTCCAGGGCGGAGGCGAATTTCGGGATGCTGTTCTCCGTGAGGTTATGCACCCCGTCCATCACCCGCTTGAAATAATTCGGCCCGGACATGCCCGTTTTGGCCATGAAGGCGCGGTGGGAAAAACCGCGCCGGTTGGTTTTCGCCCAGGCATAGAACTCGCGCAGGTACCTGCGGTAATCCGTATAGTCGAAAATGGATTTCAGGGGAGCATCCATAGGCGGCAGACGGGAGGGAAAGGTAGGAAAGACGGTAGGTTTTTCTGGCAAAGCATCCCGGACATGTAGTGTATTATAGAATATTCACAAATCAAAAATCAAGCATTTATCATTATTATATGCAGATTTATGATTTTTTAGTAGTGTATGGTTGTGCTTTTTGAAGAGGTTATTCTTGCTGGAAGATGAGGTCTCCCGAAAGCCGGTGCCCCGTATTTCATTCGCTTACAGGACTTTATTCGACGCCAAAATAAAGTCTCTTTCAACCATGTCCTTTCGAGCCTTCCTCTCCCTGTTCCTGATACCGCTCCTGATCTTTCCCGCTTGCGGAAGGAACCCCCGGGAGGGTTTGGCGTCCCCGGGTTCCGGTTCCGGCCGGCTCACCGGCCTGCTTTTCCCGGGAAACGGCGTCGCGGGCGGGGATATCGGCTTGGACTGGACCGGGCCCAATCTTCCCTCCAGGACCGACCATACGGCCCTTTGGGAATGGACCGGGGGCGACCAGAACGGATTTTTCGCCGTCGCCTGGCATTGCAGCAAGGACGGAACATGGCATGGCTGGTCCCAGAAGGCCGACACGTATATGTATGACTTCGGCACCCATCCTTATCCCTATCCCGTGAAAGATGGCTTGGATCCCGATGGGAACGCCGAATGGCAGGGACATGGAAAGCTCCTGAACGAACAGTACTTCGAAATCGCCGGTTTGATCGCTCCCGGAAGGGATTTCCTCGCCAGCCCCGGACCGGGGGCCACCTATAGGTACATCCCGGGCCGGACCTACAGGCAAGCGAGGGTTTGCAGGATCCTTTCCGACGGACCCGACAAGGGAAAGCTCGAACACCTTTATTACATCGATCTGCCGGACACGACCAAGGTCATCCGCCAGATCATCCCGAACGAACTCCAGGCTCCGGCCAACCCGGTGTTCCGGTTCGGCGCTTCACCCTGGACGGGAGACGGGAACACGAACGCCGAGACCACGAACGGGATCTTGCGGGCCCTCAAGATCTTCAGGGCATTGCCTACGGCGGACATCCTGGCCGAGTCCGCGGAGGACCGGAAGAACATCGCCGTTACGGCCAATCCGCCGTGGTACATCAACGTGAACCCCACGCCCGCGGACGTGTCGGACAAGTCCGGCGCCGGGCACCATCCGGTCTGGGCCAACTCCAACCGCCCAAAGCTCTACGAGGAATAGGAACCGCCTGGCGTCATCCGCGCTTCCGGATCATCCGGAGGACTCCCCGTTGGGACCGCTTCTCCGTATAATTCGTAACCATTCTTCCCGAAAATTCGGAGGGCGGAAGGTTCTTTCGATCTTTGGGGCCGGGCGGAATGCCGCGCGCGCGCCGGTTTCGACGCTCCGGATGCCGGTCATGGACAATTCCGCGTCTCGTCTTCATACCAGCTATTGTGGTAACATGAAAAAAACAGTGATTCAAGTTGCCTTCAATCGCCACCAGTTGGCTTGGGCGCTCATCAGCTTTCAAAGGAGATGTTATGCCATTGCAAAGAAGATTCCAAAACACCGCCCTCGAGGCCATGCCTCGCGTAAAGGCTCCCGCGAGGGCGGACGGCACCGCCGGCTTGCGTTCCCCCGGCACGGTTGCGGCAGCATGCGGAGCGAAAACAATCGGGCAGATCGTTCTCTCCTTGACCTTGGTATTGCTCATGGCCCTTCCGGCTTCGGCGAGACGCCGTGGCTGGTACATTCCGCCCCGCCCCCCGACTACAACTCCCGAACCGACCCCGGCCCCCGAACCGACCCCGGCTCCCGAACCGACCCCGGCTCCCGAACCGACCCCGACTCCCGAACCGGCCCCGCCTCCCTCCCAATCCGCAAGCCCCGGCCAGATGACCGGTTTGAATTACCCAGGAAACGGAACCCCGGGCGGGGATATCGGCCTGGACTGGAAGGGGCCGAATATCCCGTCCCGGATCAATCACACCATCCTGTGGCAATGGGTCGGTCGGGATCAGAACGGTTTCTTCGCCGTCGCCTGGCATGCCAATAACGACGGAACCTGGCATGGGTATTCCCAGCCGGAGTATTCGCCCATGTATGAGTTCGGGACGCACCCCTTTCCCTATCGGGCGGAAGCGGGCATCAGCAGCGACGGCCAGGCCACCTATCCGAGCGATTATAAATCCGGGAACATCCAGTACATGGAGATAGCCGGACTCATCGCCGCCGGAAGGGATTTCCTGGCGAGCCCCGGGCCGGGAAGCGCGTATCGATTCGTGCCCGGTCATGTCTATAAACAGGCCCGGACCTGCCGGGTCATCGTCGGGGGGCCGAACAACGGGAAGCTGGAACATCTTTTCTATGTCGATTTGCCGGACACCACCAAGGTCATCCGCCAAGTGGCACCGAGCGGATGGCCGACCCCCAATGCGCCGGTTTTCCGGTTCGGCGCCTCCCCCTGGACGGGCAACGGAAGCTCGAACAGCGAAACCCCCAATGGGATCCTGAGAGCGTTCAAGATGTTCCCGGCTTTGTCGACGGCCGACATGCTCGCCGAATCGGCCTCCGACCAGGTGAATACGCCCGCGACCGCGAATCCCCCTTGGTACATCAACGTGAACCCCACGCCCACGGACGTGTCGGACAAGTCCGGCGCCGGGCACCATCCGGTCTGGGCCAACTCCAACCGGCCCTCGTTGTACGTGAAATAGGACGGACCAGGCGCCCTGAAACGGCGTCCGAAAAGGAGGAATGCGGGCACCCGGAGGGGGCCCCGCATTCCTGCGCCGGACCTTAACGTTCCGCGGACGGACCGGTAAGGTCTGCGGGCCCGGGGTGGACAAAACCCCGTGGATGGACCCGGCGCGGGGAACGCCGGATTGAAAAGCGAAGAATATGCCAGGATGGCATCCGCCCGCCATTCGCCCCTTTCGCGCCGCAAACACGGTATCTCAGGGGATACCGGTGACGGCGGTCAAGGAATTGCCCTGCAGGTTTTGACCGACTCCTCAAAAAACCTACCTTTGCCGTCCATGCGGCTCCTTCACTTCCTGGCTTTCTTCGCCGCGACCCTGGCCTTGCGGCCTGCCTCCGCGGCGGCGGCGGAATCCCCCGCGGGCAAACCCGTCCGGAAAAACGCCATCGTCATCCCCATCGAGGAGCAGGTGGACTTCGGGCTGCACGCTTTCCTCAAACGCGCCGTGGCCGAGGCCCTGGCCCGGAAGCCGGACGTGATCGTCTTCAAGGTGAACACCTACGGGGGCGAACTGCAATCCGCCTTCGACATCGTGGACCTCTTGACGGGCGTCTCCCAATGCAGCACGTACGCCTTCGTGGAACGGAAAGCCATTTCGGCGGGCGCGCTCATCTCCCTGGCCTGCAACCGCATCGCCATGGGGAACGCCACCACCATCGGCGATTGCGCCCCCATCACCCAGGGCAACGACGGCATCGTGATGCTGGGCGAGAAGATCCAATCCCCCCTGCGGGCCAAGTTCCGCACCCTGGCGGAGAAGAACGGATACCCCAGCCTGCCGGCCCAGGCCATGGTGACGGCCGACATCGGCGTGGTGGCGGCCGAACCGGCGGGCGGAGCGGCCGCGGCCGCGGGGAAACCGGGCGCGAAAGCGGCCACGGAATACTTCACGGTCAAGCAATGGGACGCCCTGGGGGACAAGGGCCAGGCCCGTTACAAGAGCCATAAAATCATCCTGCCGGAAGGGCAATTGCTCACCCTGACCGATCGCGAGGCCGCCACCTACGGATTCTCGCAAGGATCCTATGCGAGCCTGCAAGCGTTCCTGGACGCCAAGGGCTGGACGCAAAGCGGCCAGGTGGAGACCACCTGGTCCGAGGACCTGGTGCGCATGCTGGGGAAATTCGCGCCCGTGCTGATGATGATCGGGTTCGGAGCCTTGTACCTGGAGTTCAAGACCCCGGGCATGAGCCTGTTCGGCGTCATCGGGGCCGTCTGCCTGCTCATCGTGTTCGGCAGCAAATACGCCGTGGGCCTGGCCGGCCATACCGAACTCCTGTTGCTGGTGGCTGGGTTCGCCTTCGTGACGGCGGAGATGTATCTCTTCCCCGGCACCTTGGTGGCGGGCGCGATCGGGTTGCTGCTGATCCTGGTGGCCCTGACCCTGTCCCTGCAATCCTTCACCGTGCCCGATCCGGAGATGCCCTGGGAGATGAAAGGCCTGATCGACAACCTCTTCACCACCGTGGGTTCCATGGTGGTGGCCCTGTCGATCCCGCTCCTGGCCGTCCGCTTCCTGCTGCCCCGGCTGCCGGCCGGATCCAAGGTCATTTCGGACGCCACCCTGGCCGGCGCCCGTTCCGTGGCCCCGGAGACGGCCCGCATTTCCGTGGGGCTCGCCGGCACGGCCAAAACGCCCTTGCGGCCCGCCGGCAAGGCGGTTTTCGCGGGCGAGACCATCGAGGTGGTGTCCCGCGGCGAATTCATCGAAGCGGGAACGCCCGTGGAAGTGGCCCGCATCGACGGCAACAACGTGGTGGTCCGGCCCCGGGAAAGGGCCGCATGAAGCTCCTCTGGCCCATCGCCCTGCAGGCCATGGCTTTCGGGGTGGCCTTCGCCGAGGTGATCGTCCCCTCTTTCGGGATCCTGCTGGTGCTGTGCCTGGGCCTGGCGGGCTTTTCCTGGTACGTGATCCTGACCCAGCTGCCGCATTCCGCGGCCCTGTGGTTCGGCCTGGCCGATCTGATCACCGTCCCGCTGTTCATCCGCTTCGCCTTCGGCTACCTGGGCCGTTCCGCCATCTCCCACCGCACGGACCTGGGCCGGGGCTCCGGCCTGGACGCGATGGACAAAGATCTCCAGCGTCACGTGGGCGTTACTGCCGTGGTGGACGCCACCCTCCGCCCCACCGGCCGCATCCGCATCGGGGACGATACCTTCGAGGCCCAGACGGGCGGCGACTGGGTGGAAAAAGGCGCGCAAGTCAAGGTGGTCTCGGTGAACGGCAGCCGCTTCCACGTCGAAAAACCATAGTCGGTTCAGATTCAATAGGAGAGTTTTCATGGATCCCAAAGTCATAGGCCTGGTCATCGTCTTCGTCATCGGCCTCATCGTCCTGTTCATCGTTTTCAATTTCTTCGGGCTCTGGTTCCAGGCCCTCATGTCCAAAGCCGACGTGTCCCTGATGTCCCTGCTGGGGATGCGCTTCCGCAAGGTTCCCGCCAAGGTGATCGTGGAGGCCAAGATCATGGGGATCAAGGCCGGCCTGCCCTTGTCCACGGAGGAACTGGAAGCCCATTACATGGCGGGCGGCAACGTGCTGCGCGTGGTGCAGGCCCTGATCGCGGCCGACAAGGCCAACATCCCGCTCAACTTCAAGCGCGCCGCGGCCATCTCCCTGGCCGGCCGCAACGTGCTGGAAGCGGTGCAGATGTCCGTGAACCCCAAGGTCATCGAGACGCCCCTGGTGGCCGCCATGGCCATGGACGGCATCCAATTGAAGGCGATCGCGCGCGTCACCGTGCGCGCCAACCTGGACAAGCTGGTGGGCGGCGCCGGCGAGGAGACCATCCTGGCGCGCGTTGGCGAAGGCATCGTATCCACCATCGGTTCCGCGCGCAACCACAAGTCCGTGCTGGAGAATCCGGACCAGATCTCCAAGACCGTGCTTTCCAAGGGCCTCGATTCCGGCACCGCCTACGACATCCTTTCCATCGACATCATGGACGTGGACATCGGCAAGAACATCGGCGCGGAACTGGAAACCGATCGCGCGGAAGCCGACAAGAAAATCGCCCAGGCCAAGGCCGAGGAACGCCGCGCCATGGCCATCGCCCATGAGCAGGAGATGATCGCCCGCGTGGCCGAGATGCGCGCCAAGGTGGTGGAGGCGGAAGCGCAAATCCCCATGGCCATGGCGGAAGCCTTCCGCTCCGGGAACCTGGGAGTGATGGATTTCTACCACATGAAGAACGTCAACGCGGACACGGCCATGCGCGAGAAGATCGGCGGGGCCGGCGAACACAACAAGCCGAAAACCTAGGCGGACCGCCCCATGCCCACCAAAATCATCCTCCTCATCATCGCCTTCCAGGTGGTGATGGGCATCCTGGCCAAGCGCAAGGCCAGGAAGGGGGCCGAAGCGGCCGCCCGGAACCCGGGAACGGGCCCCGGAGACCGTTCCGCGGCGGGCGAAAGCGCGCATGCCGCTCCCGCGCGCAGGCCGGAGGCCATCCAGGGCGGCCGCGGCTCCTATGACGAATACGCGGATGCGGAAGAAGACGGGGACGATTGGGAGGAGCATCCCCTGCGGAGCTCCCGCCCGCTGCCGACCCTTCCCCAAGCGGGACCGGAAGCCGCCGGCCGGGCGCCGCGGAGCCCCGCGGATGGCTCGGCCGGAAGCGCGGCTGGAAGCCGGGGCAAAGCCGCGGAATTGGGAAAGGACCTGCTCTCCCAATTGGCCAGGGAACTGGGCCTGGAAATCCCCCCGTCCCCGCAGCGGAAGCCGGCTCCCGGGCCCCGGCCCGCGCAGCCGGCCCCCAAGGCTCCCGCCGCCGGGATTCCCGCGCCCGCCGCCCCGCCCGCTCCCAGGAAGACCCTGGCCGAGCGGCTGGACGCGGCCAAGCGGACCTCGACGGCGCACGCCTCCCGCCCCCATTACCGGGACGGAGGCGAATCGGCCCCCCGCCGGGCCTCCAGTAACGTTCCCGTTACGGAAGAGCCGATGATCCGGTCCGTTTCCGATCTGGCGCGGGAAAGCCTGGCCGACGCGGAGTCCATCCGTCGCGCCTTCATCCTCAAGACCATCCTGGACAAGCCCTTGTCTTTGCAGCCCCGCTTTCCCGGCGGAAACTGAGCCGCCGGGAGGCTTTCATCCCTCCGCTCTTTTTATCCTCCACCTCTCTTTGTCCTCCACCCCGTCACAAACCTATTTTCCCATATAGGCCTCCCCCTCCGGACGGGGCCGGAGGCCCGCGCATTGGAAAGGAAGAGCCATGGCCAGTTACCAGGAGCTTATGGATCAGCAGGACCTGTTCGTGGATGAAAGCGGCCTGACCTCCATGGAACCGGAGGGAACCGATCCGCACCACCACCATATGGGAGGATGGCAACCCACGCCGGAATTCCACGCTTCCCACGCTTATGATCGGTGGGAAGGGCGCATGGATCACGAGATCGATTTCGAACGGGGACGGCGGCCCGCGGAAGGCGACGGGGACGGGGCGCCGGAATAGGGGTCTCTAGGGGTCTCGCGGCCGCCGGCCTCCCGGGATCCTCGCCGGCTTTATCGGGCGGAACCTATGTATAATTATGCCCGGACGGATCCGGATCCGCCCGAGTTGGAGGCCCTGCTTGTCCAGAAACGCCCATGCCGATGCGCTGATCGCTTTCCTCAATGCCAGTCCCACCCCCTTCCACGCCGTGCAGACCGCCGCCGATCGCCTGTCGGCCGCCGGCGCCGTGCGGCTCGATGAGAAGGATGCCTGGAGCCTCAAGCCCGGCCAGACCGCGTTCGTCACCCGCAACGGCAGCAGCATCGTCGCCCTGCGCGTTCCCGCGGACGTTTCCCGCCCCAAGTTCCGCATCGCGGCGGCGCATACGGACAGCCCCTGTCTCAAGCTGAAACCCCGCTCCCCGGACCCTTCGGCC
Organism: Fibrobacteria bacterium; assembly: GCA_035275285.1. Lineage (GTDB taxonomy): Bacteria > Fibrobacterota > Fibrobacteria > UBA11236 > UBA11236 > Chersky-265. Next base: position 10,300 of record DATENA010000191.1, read on the forward strand.
AATTACCGCCAATGGGGCGTGGAAGTGTACGGCGGGGTCCTGTACAACTCCTGGCTGGACCGGGACCTGGGCGTGGCCGGGCGCGTCGCCCGCATGGACGGCGGCGCCCTCCGCTCCTCCCTGGTGCGCAGCGAAAACAGGCCCTTCCGCATCCCGCAACTGGCCATCCACCTGGATCGCGGCGTCAACGAATCCGGGCTCATCCTCAACGCCCAGCGGCACCTGCAGCCGGTGCTCGGCCTGGGGGAATCCGCCGCCGGGACGGGCGGCCGTTCCCTGGAAGGCTGGCTGGAGGAGTCCGTCGGGGCGCCTTTCGGATCCCTCGCCTTCGAGCTGCACCTGTACGATACGTCCCCGGCGGGTTACGGCGGGTTCGACGACGAGTTCGTCTTCTCGGGGCGCCTGGACAACCTGGCCATGTCCCATGCCGCCCTGGAAGCCTTCTGCGCCGAGGGCGCCGCGCGGGACACCCTCCAGGTGGCGGCCCTTTTCGACAACGAGGAGGTGGGCAGCACCTCCGCCCAGGGCGCCAATTCCAACCTCATCCAGGCGGTGCTGGAACGTTCCCTGCTGGCCCTGGGGCGCTCCCGCGAAGAGACCCTGGCCGCCATGGCCCGTTCCCAGATCGTTTCCGCGGACATGGCCCATGCCCTCCATCCGAACTATCCGGAAAAGCACGAACCCTTCCATTACCCGCTCCTCAACCACGGGCCGGTCATCAAGGGGAACGCGAGCATGCGCTACGCCACCAACGCGGAGACCTCGGCCCTGTTCCGGAACCTGTGCGGCAAGGCGGGCGTACCCGTCCAGGACTTCGTCAACCGGGCCGACCTGGCCTGCGGCACCACCATCGGGCCCCACGTGGCCGCGGCCCTGGGCATCCCCACCGTGGACGTGGGCAACCCCATGCTTTCCATGCACTCGGCGCGGGAGATGTGCGGCTCCGAGGACCACGGCATGATGATCCGCGCGCTGCGGGAATTCTACCGCGAGTAGCCCCGGGGCCACCCGGCCCCCGGGCCCCGGCCGGCCTGGGACGCGCGGCCCCGGTTAGCTAGATTTTCCGTAAAACCGAAAGGACCGACCATGCAGAACGACATCCGGGCGAAGCTGATCCAGGTCATCGAAGTGGAGCACCTGCGGAGCGGCGACGAAGCTTCCGGGTTACCCTCCCGGTGGGTGAAGACCTATTGGGACCTGAAGGGGAATTTCCTCAGCGAGCACGACCCCCTGATCGAGGAGTTGAACCGCAAAGGGCATGCGGCCCATTCCCACGCCACCTCCAAGGACGTTTTCCGCCCGTAGGATCCCCTCGTCCGTAGGATCCCTCTATAAGGTTTGACCCCGGGGCGTGGGGCATTGCGGAGGCTATCCGAAATGGACTCGTCCGCGTAAAATCCGCTTCGGAAAGCGACTCGACAACGGGCACCGGATTGTTCCGGTTCAACCCTCTGTATTCCGATCGGGCCGGACGGCCCCCGGTCTATCCTCTGTATTCCGATCGGGCCGTGCAGGTTTCGTGGAGGATGACCGCGCTCAGCAAGGGCAGAGCGGGCTGCAACTGCTCCCAGATCCACCGGCAGATGACTTCGGAGGTGGGATTCGCGAGGCCGGGCACGTCCTCGTTGAGGAAACGGTGGTCCAGGGCTTCCTCGACGGGGCGGAACGCCTTCTTGATATCCGCGAAGTCCATCACCCAGCCGGTCACCGGATCCACCGGACCGGTCACTTCGATTTCGCATCTGAAACTGTGGCCGTGGATGCGGCCGCATTTATGGCCGGCCGGAACGTTGGGAAGGAAATGCGCCGCTTCGAACCCGAAGGACTTGTACAGTTTCATGAGGCCGGTGTCTTTCACGGCCGGGGAATTTAGCTAATCTTGCCCCCGCTTACCAAACGGCGCGGGGCCTTCCCCGGGCATAAGCTGAAGTTCCCCCGTTTCCCGCCGGCCGGGCGCGGGGAAAACCATCCGCTCAGGCCACGCCCAGGGCCCGCAGGCCCTGGACCAGGGCCACGGTCAGCAGATAGGCGACGCCGGTGTAGACCGCCAATTGGATCGCCGCCAGCTTCCATCCCCCCGACTCCGCCTTGGCCACGGCCACGGTGGAGAAGCATTGCAGGGCGATCATGAAGAACAGGATCACCCCCAGCACGGAGGAGACCGTGAAGACCTTCTCCTGGCTGCCCTCGAAGGTGACCTCGGACATGCGCGCGAGCA
>DATENA010000192.1:0-8510 GCA_035275285.1 Fibrobacteria bacterium
CTGAAATACTCGCTCTTGGTGGACTACCGCACCGGCGATATCGTCATCCCCAAGCTTCCCCAGGTGGAAGCCCTGAAGAAGCTGGTCGATCACGCGTACCGGAGCATTTCCGGAAGCGCGGCCACGCACATCGGCGGGGACGCGGGCGAGCGCATCGTGGCCTTGGTGGAAGCGGCGCAGCAATCCATGGCCGCGGGCGGCCTGCCGGTGGCTTTGGCCTGACGGGCCGGGAAGGAAAGACGTGCGCATCGCGATTGCATTGGCCTTGGCCGCCGCGACCCTGTCCCACGCCCTGGTGGGGGACTGGACCAGCTTCACCCACTTGCAGGTGATCCGCGACCTGGAAACCTTTCGGAACGACCTTTTCGCCGCCACCACCGGAGGCATCCGCAGGATCGATCCGAAAGGCGCCGAGAAGGTGTACCGCAACACCGAGGGATTGCGCGACGTGGGCATCAGCGCCCTGGCGGCGAGCCCGGAAGGGGACCTCTACGCCACCTCGGAGCTGGGATACGTGTACCGGTACGATCCCGGGGCGGACGATTGGGACATCCTGGGCACGTCCTACCGCGGTTCCGGCTGGAAGATGAACAAGCGGGCGCTGCTGTACCGCGCCGGTTACCTGGTGCTGGGCAGCGAGAAGGGCCTCAGCTTCTTCAACGTCAAGCGGAAAGTGGCGGAGGCCAACATATCCAAGATGGAATCCGCCAACGGCCTGTCCGTCAATGCCGTGCTCTTCGTGGGGGACACCCTCTTCGCCGGCACCAACCACGGCATTTTCAAGGCGGTCCTCCACCTGGACAAGCTGCTCACGGATCCGCAGGCCAACATCTTCAACCCCGGGATCTGGTCGCGGGTGGCGCGCACGGACGGCGTCCTTTTCTTCAATCCCGCCATGAACGGGGAGGACACCGCCTATACCCGCGATTCCACCGAGGACCTGGCCGCCATCGAGGCGAACAAGCCCGCCACGGTGGATGACGCCGCCCTGTATTCCCATGGGTTCCTCTATTACGGCCCGGACGGCATCGCCAGCGAATACGAAGGCGCTTCCTGGCCGGAACGGGACGCCAAGGTCTCCGCCTACGGATCCGTCACCATGGACGGCCAAGCGGTGGCCGTCTCCCCCCGGCTCGAGAGCATCGCCTATTGGGCGGAGAAGTGGTACGTGGGAAACCTCAACGGCCTTTACGAGTTCAATCCCGCGACCGGGATCTTCAGCGAAATCGTCAACCGGGAGCGGATCCCGGACGCCTCCGTGACGGCCATCCGGTCCGGACGCGACGGCGTTTATGCCTATGCGCCGCCCCTCTTGTTCAAATCGGAGGGCAAAACGTGGAATCAGGTCCCCGACCTGTACATCTGGAACGATTTCAACGATGCCAAGCGGCGCGGCCAGCATGCCATGGACGTGCTCGGTCCCGACCGGATCTACATCGGCACCTGGGGTTTCGGCTTCCACGTTTACCGCGACGGCAGGCAGAAGGATTTCAATTCGCAAAACACCTGCCTGGCCTCGGCCGACGCGGTGAATCCGAACTATCCGGTCATCTGGAGCGAATCTCCCTACAAGGACAAAGGCATCTGGATGACGGTTTTCCGGCCGGGCAAGCCGTATCACCTGGCTTACTTCGATCACTCCAGCGAAAAGGTGTCCTGCTTCGAGCCCGAAGCCAAGGATTTCGAACCCAGGAACCTGCAGGTGGTCGGGGACTCCGTCGTGGCCGTGGTGACCGAGCGGGGCGTGGAAGCGTTCCGGATCGAGGATCATGGCGGCAGCGTGACCCTGGATCCTCCCAACCTCCTGGCGGGATTGGTCTCTCCCGGCGAGCCGACCTTGGCGGGGAAAGGGGATCGGTTCGGCAATTTCTGGGTGACCACGGAAGGCTCCCATCTGCTGTACATCCCCGCCGTCGTCTACAGCGCCTCCAAGGTCCAATCCGTCCGCAGCCTGGACGGCTTCACGGGATCGGGCTGCATGAACCTGGAAAGCGATCCGCAGGGCCATCTCTGGGCCGGCTGCGGCGAAGGCGGCGTCTACGAAATCGTCCCCGGCCGCGACAGCCTGGCGCACACGTTCCGCCATTACGGATTGAACGACGGCCTGCTTTCGGAAACCATCTTCCACCTGGACGTGAACCAGGACAACGGAGACGTGTGGGTGGCCACGGAAAAGGGCCTGGCGCGGTTTGAAAGCCCCTCCAGGCCCACGCGCCCGAACCTGTCCTCCCTGAAAGTGTATCCCAATCCCTTCCTGTCGAAGCATGCCGAAGTGGTTTTCTCCAATCTCTCCCCGGGCAGCGAGATCCAGGTGGCGACCCAGTCCGGCTCCGTGGTCTACCATCGCTCCCTGGCCGCGGGCGCGGGGGATCAGATCCGCTGGGACGGCCGCAACCAGGCGGGCCAACGCGTGCGCGAGGGCGTGTATTTCTACGTGGTGAGGTCCCCCAAGGAAACCAGGAACGGGAAGATCATCGTCGCGCGATGATCCCAAGACTCGCCGGCCCGGCGGCGGGGCGTCCCGCTTCAGGGGGCGGGGGATTCGCGGCGCGGCGGCGCTTGCCGGTATCCGCGCGCGTAGCAATTGAAGATCACGTAGCGGTAGAGGGCGTACGGCCAGGGCCAGCCCTTGGCGCCGGTGACCAGCGAGCGGCACAGCGAGAACGCCAGGGGATTGGCGAAAATCAGGCCCCAGGGCCTGCGCGCGAACCCCAGCTTGAACTGGGCCGAGAGCTCCGGATTGTCGCCGATGAGCACCGGCAGGTTCACCCTTCCGAAATGGAACAGGCGCGCGAAATAGGACTCCAGCCCGGTAACCGAGGGGTGACGCACCTCCGCGTCCCCGTTGTAGCGGAGGGGCACGCCCAGCCTGCGCAGCTTGCACCCCAGGTCCACGTCTTCGCCTCCCCAGCCGAGCAGATCGGTGCGGAAGCCCCCGGCCTTCTCGAACACGGCCTTGGAAAGCCGGAAGTTCTGGGAGATGAAATACGCGGGCGGGATGCCCTCCTTGCGGCGCATTTTCCCGATGCCGGAACCCCGCGCCAGGAAGCGGCTGAAGCCGCTCCTGGGATGGCCGTCATAGGAGATCTTGCCGAGATACGCGATGTCCGGATCCAGGTCCGGGGCCTCCCAGGCCTTGAAGAAGCCGGGCAGGACCTTGCAGTCCCCGTCCAGGAAGACGAGCAGCGGGGCGCGGGCTTCCCTGGCCAGGAGGTTGCGGATGGCCCCGCGGCCCAGGTTCTCCGGGGGCCGGATGAGCCGGAACGGGAAGATGTCGGCCAGGATGCGCAGCCGTTCATGGGTGCCGTCGTCCGAAAAGTCGTCGGCGAAGCAGATCTCCCAGGCGGGATTGGCGCCCAGGTCCGAGAACACCGCGCGCACCACCTGGTCGATGCGGCCGGCTTCGTTCCGGACCGGGAGGAGAAGACTATATTTTGGGCTATGCATGCGGACTTGGGATGAGCGCTTCCGAAAAACGGAACATCGTGGACGTGAAGCTCGGCGAGGCCGTGCGCATCGGCGACTTCGTGAACCTGTACGGCTGCGAAATAGGCGATGAGAGCATGATCGGCCCCTTCGTGGAAATCCAGCGCGGCGCCGTCGTCGGCCGCCGGTGTAAGATACAAAGCCACTCTTTCATTTGCACCGGAGTCTCCCTGGGGGACGACGTGTTCATCGGGCACGGCGTGGTCTTCAGCAACGATAAACACCCAAGGTCCTCCAAGGACGGCAAGCTCATCGAATCCCGGGACGATTGGACGCTTTTGGAAACCAAGGTCGGCGCGGGAGCCTCCATCGGCAACAACGCCACCATCCTGCCCGGCATCGAGATCGGGGCCGGGGCCGTGATCGGAGCCGGGGCCGTGGTGAGCAAGTCCGTGCCGCCCGGCAAGACCGTGCTGGGCCCCCCCATGAGATTCAAGTGAAGGCCGCCGCTCCCTCGGCGGTGAAAGCCGCCGCACCGGCGGTGCCGTTCCAGGACTTGTATCCCGCCAACCGCCTGGTCGAAAAAGCCTTCCTGCAGGACGCGGCCTGCCTGTACCGGGAAAGCGCCTTCAGCGGCGGGCCCTACGTGGAGTCCTTCGAAAAGGCTTTCGGCCGCTACCTGGGCGCCTCCCATTGCCTGGGCCTCAACAGCGGCACCTCGGCCGTGCATCTGGCCCTGGCCGCCCTGGGCGTCGGTCCCGGGGACGAGGTCGTCGTGCCGGCCTTCACCTTCGTGGGCAGCGCCTGGGGCATCCTCTATTGCGGGGCCAAGCCGGTGTTCGCGGACGTGGACGCGGAAACCGCCTGCCTCGATCCCGATTCCCTGGCCGCGGTCCTCACGCCCCGCACCAAGGCGGTGATCGCCGTGCATCTGTTCGGCCGCCCGGCCCCCCTGGATCGTATCCGGGCCGCGCTCAGGCGGCGCGGCGGGAAACGCATCGCCCTCATCGAGGACGCGGCCCAGGCCCACGGGGCCGTATGGAAGGGCCGGCAGGCCGGGACGGTGGGGGACGTGGGCTGTTTCTCCTTCTACCCCAGCAAGAACCTGGGCGCGGCCGGGGAGGCCGGGGCCGTGGCCACCAAGAGCGCGGTGCTGGCGGAAAGAATCGCCCGCCTGCGGAACCATGGCCAGAAAACGCGCTACCGGCACGACATGCTGGGCTTCAACTACCGCATGGACGGCCTGCAGGGCCTGTTCCTGGAGAAGAAGCTGGCCCACCTGGACCGCATGAACGCGGACCGGGCGGGGATCGCCGAAGCCTACCTGTCCGCCCTGGATAACCCAGAGGTTACCCCCATGGGCGGCGGGCCGGGATCGGCCTGGCACCTGTTCGTCTGCCGGGTCCCGCGCCGCGAAGCGTTCCTGAAGCATCTGGACAAGCAAGGGATCGGCTACGGGATCCACTATCCGCTGATCCTGCCGGAGCTGCCCCCCTTCCAATCCGCCCGGGGGAAACCCCGGAGCTACCCCAACGCCCTGGCCCTGTCGCGTTCGGCGGTCAGCCTTCCCCTGTATTACGGGATGCCGTCCGGGCACGTGGAGCGGGTCATCGACGCGGTCGACGCGTTCCGCTGAGGTCGTCCGCCGGGGCGGGTCGGTACAGGGAAAGGTAACGCTCCTCCTCCGCCTCCCAGCACAGCTCCGCCCGCGCCCGCGCCAGGTTCCGCCGGAAGGATTCGTACAGCGCGCCGTCCTCCCGCAAGCGCCTCAAGGCCGCCGCCAGGGATTCCGGGCCGTAGCTCTCCAGGCAAATCCCCACTCCATAGTCCTCCACCACCTTGCGGATTTCCGGCAACGCCGTGGCGACGACGGGAACGCCCGCCTGGATGTATTCGAAGAGCTTGCCCGGCAGGGAATAGCGGTAACTCGCCGAAAGCGGTTGGAAAGGGGCCAGGCCGGCGAACGCGCCCCGCGTCAGGGAGACCAGTTCCCGGAAGTCGACCTCGCCCAGGAAATGCGTCCGTTCCGCGCACCCGCATTCCGCGGCGAGTCTGCGCAGGGGTTCCAGCAAGGGGCCGCCGCCGATCACGGCGAAATGGATCCCGGGAGCGGAAGGCAGGGCGCGCAGCGCCGTTTCCAGTCCGCGGCCTTCCTGCAACATGCCCTGGTAGAGGAGGATGGGCGCATCCGCCGGCAGGCCGCAGCGGGCGTGCAGCGCCCCGGGTCTTCCGTCCCCTGCTCCGGCCTCCGGGTTCCGTTCCGGCACGTTGCGCACCGTGACCACCGGGATGCGGAAATCCTCCCGCAGATGCGCGGCGATGCTGTCGCATACCGTGGCCGCGGCGGAGGCGCCCCGGGCGCCCCAGCGTTCCAGGCCCTTCCAGATGCGGCGTTTGAGCGGCTTGGAACGCAGGCTGGGGAGTTCGGAAAAATATTCCATGGAGAAATACGCGATGCGCGTTCCGCGCCCCAGGGAGTAGAGCCGGGCCGGCACCAGGGCGTAAGGGTCGATGGCCTCGATGGACTCCGGACGCATGCGGCGCAGCCGGAAGAAGAAGCCCGCCATCAGCCCCAGGAAGAAGCCCGTCCCGCCCTTCCCGAAAGGCAGCACCAGCCGCTCCGTTTCCACGCCCGGAAAGGCGTACACGGGTTCGCGGCCGTCCTTTTCCCAATACAGGAGGCGGACCCGGGCGAAGGTTTTCTTGAGGCTTTTGAGATGGCGCGCCACGTGGGGGTAATAGCGCGGGGATTGGGCGACCACCAGGGTGATTTCGCCGCGGCCGGGTTCGGGTTTTTGGGAGGTGTGCAACGCTAGCGTCCCCGTGCCCGAAGCGGGCATTCGCGCCCGAAACGGGCGTTCGCGCCCGAAGCGGGCGGCGTCCGGAGCCGGCTTCGTGCCCGCATGCGCCAACCCGATCGGCAATGGCCCAAACTATGATTGTCCCGGGGAAATGTCAATGGAGCGCGGGCGGGGCTTCCGGCGACCCGTCTCATGCAGGTTTCGGGGGCCGAACTTTCTATATTCCCTCCGGCACGGTAGCGATGATGGAACCACCTCTCAGCCCCTTGCGCTTCCGCGGCAACCGCTCCAATCCCAACCATCCCGCCGTCCTGCATCTCCTGCGCACCTACGCGGCGCATCTCGGCGCGGGCCTGCGCGAAGCGGAGGCGGGAGACGGGGGCGGGGCGGACGTCCATTGGGACCTTCCCCTCCCTCCCGGCGCCGGCGCCTGCCTCCATTTTCCCGGGCGCCCGGAAGCGGAAACGGAAACCGCCTGGGCCCGCACCCGGGACGGATTCCCGGTGCCGGCGCGCAGCTTGGCCGTTCCCGGGCCCTCCGGCCGGGACGCCTCCGCCCCGGCCTCCGGGGAGGCCCGCGGGATCCTGGACGCCTGCGGGGACGCATCGCTCTCCGAGTCCGGCGGCATCGTCCGCGCCGATTGGGATCTGCTTTCCTCCTGCGCGGACATCCTCTTCAAGCGCGCCGACTTCCTGCCCCGCCACGCCGGCGCTTCCCGGGAGGGCCGCTGCCGGGATCTGCCGGACGCGGCCCTGGGGCTGGACCGGGAGCCCTGGGTCGATCGCTGGATGTTCCGCCTGTTGGAGCGCTTGCCGCGCTTCCGCGCCGCCGTCGCGGCCCTGCCTTCCCGCGCACGCATCTGGCTCACCCATGATCTGGACAACCTTTCCAAGTGGCGCGCGCGTTCGGTGGCCGGGCAATTGGCGCGCACCCCCTTGCAATTGGCGCGGGGCCGCTTCGATCTGCTGCGCCGCAATTACGGGGAGATGCTGACCCGGGCCTTCACCGGCCGGGACCCTTACGATCTGATGGATCGCATCCACGCCCTGGAAGGCGCCCGCAAGTCCGCCAGCTTCCTGTTGGCCAACGGGCGGGATCATCTCTTCCACCGCTATGAACTCTCGCGGCCGCGCTACCGGCGCGTGCTGGCCGATTGCCTGCGCCGCGGCAAGGACGTGGGCCTGCACGGCCAGGTGCACGTGATCGCCGACCCGGCCGGCATCCGGGCCGAGGTGGACAAGCTGGCGGGCCTGGCGGGCGGACCGGTGGCGCTCAACCGCCAGCATTACCTGCGCTGGGACGCCGCCCGGACCTTCGCCTGCCTGGCGGCGGCCGGCATCCGCGTGGACTCCACCTTGGGATACAACGACACTCCCGGCTTCCGCACCGGCACCGCCTGGCCGTACCTGTGGTTCGATTGCGGCGCGGACCGGCCCACGCGGCTGCTGGAAGTCCCGTTGATCCTCGCCGAATTCCAGTTCTACGATCCGCAGGCGTTCGACGGCGCGGCGGTGCGCAAGGTGATGCGGGAATACCTGGAGACCGCGTGCCGCCAGGGAGGCGTCTTCACGGTATTGTTCCACAACCAGTATTTCCACGAGGCCGAGTTCCCGGGCCACGCCGCGGTCTACCGGGACCTCATCGCCTGGGCGGACGCGCGCGGACTGCCGGACTTCGATCCCCTGGCGACGCACGCGCGTTACGCGGAAGCGGATGTCCGCGGCTAGCGGTCCCGGCGCGGCCGCAATCCCCGGACCCGGCGGACCCGATGGACCGTTCGGATCCGCATCTTTGGTGCCGGCGCGGCCCACGGCCCTGGTGTTCGCCTCCCTGGCGGCCGGCCAGGCGCTCAATTTCATCGCTTTGTCCCTGTTCTCGGCCTGGCTGGGCTTGGAGACCTTCGGCCGCTACGGCATCTGCCTGCTGGATTTCACCGTCTTCTGCAACCTGGCCAATTTCGCCCTGCCGGCGGCTTCCATTTCCATGGCCGTGCGCGGCCGCTTCCGCGATCGCGATTTCGCCACGGCCATGGGCACCCGGTGGTGGACGTCGCTGGCCGCGGCCGCCCTTTACCTCCTTTTCGAAGTAACGTTCCGGGAACGTGACATGATGGTTACTGCGTTCGCCCTGGCCCCGGCCGTGCTCCTGAACCCCGCCCAGTTGGAGTGGTGGTTCGTGGCCCGGCAATCCTGGCGGGACCTGATCCTCCATCGCTGCCTGGGGGGCGCCGTCACCCTCGCCGCCGCCCTGGCGCTGGTGCGCCGCTGGCCCGTCCTGGCTTCG
>DATENA010000193.1:0-35287 GCA_035275285.1 Fibrobacteria bacterium
CGCCGTGGTCGTAAATGCGCAGCTTCTCCGTGGGCTCGGTGTCGTCGAACAGGATCATCTTCTTGGAGCCCCCCAGCAGGGTCTTGCGGACCTTCACGGGCGAAAGCCAGTTGAAATTGAAATGGCAGATCATGCCGCTGGGATACTTGAAGGTCACGTAGGCCAGGTTCTCGACGTCCTTGTTCAGGTGCCCGGCGCCTATGGCGCTCACGGAGACGGGCTTTTCGTCCAGCAGGTAATCGACGATGGAGAAATCGTGCGGGGCCAGGTCCCACACCACGTTGATCTTCTCCTGGAACAGGCCCAGGTTGATGCGGGTGGAATCCAGATAGCGCAACTCCCCCAGGTCCCCGGAGGAAATGCTCGCCTTGAGGTATTCCACGGCCGGATTGAACAGGAAGGTGTGGTCGACCAGGATCTTGAGATCCTTTTGCGCCGCCAGGGCGTTGAGCTCCCGGCAATGGGCCGAGCTCAGGGCCATGGGCTTTTCCACCAGGAGATGCTTGCCCGCGTTCAGCGCCGCCATCCCCAGGGCATGATGGGTCTCCGGAGGCGTGGCCAGGACCACCAGCTTGACCTCCGGCGCCAGGGCGGCGGCGAAGTCCCCGGAAAAGGGCAGGGAAGGATGGACCACGCGGACGATCTCCAGCCGGGCGGGATCCTTGTCCACCACGGCGGCCACGCGGAAATGCGGGGAAGCGGAGAAATTGCGGATCAGATTGGGCCCCCAATACCCGCATCCCACAATGGCCACCGGCAGTATCATCCGCGGTAATGTACCAAATAACCGTTCCGGAAGCAGGCCTCAACGGGGCCCCGCGGAGCGGTGGATTTCCACCGCGGCCACGGTTTCCGGATCCAGGGAAACGGATTGGCCGACCGGGAACAGGGGCAGGCCGGCTGCCCGGGCCGGCCCCAGCTTCAGCCAGTCCTTCCGCGTGCACACGATTCCGGCGCCGGGATGGCGGGCCGCGCAGGCCTGGAGGATTTTCAGGGGCGGGGCGGCGTGGTTCCGGCCCTCGACCACCGCCGCGGGCCGGATGCCCGCCCTCGCCAGGCCGCGCAGGAAGGGCCGGTTGTCCCCCAGGGCGCAATAGGCGATCCAGGGGCGGCCGGGGTCCAGGCCGGGGGGGAGCAGGAGATCGCGGCCGAAGCGGCGGACGGGCGCGGGGAACCCGCCCATGGGTAGCAAGGAAGTTACCTCGTCCCGCGGATACGGGCCTTCCAGGATCAGGTCCGCCCGGGCGGCGGCGGCCCAGGTTTCCCGGAAGGGTCCGGCGGGGAGCAGATCGAACAGGCCGGGACGTTCTCCCGGGGCGATCAGCAGCAGACGCAGGGCGCCCGCCAGCCTGGGGTCCTGGAAACCGTCGTCGGACAGGAGGATATCGAACGGGGCCCGGCCCTGGATATCCGCGTCGTGCAGGCGGCGCCAGGCGGCGGCGCGGTCGCGGGTCGCGAACACGCGGCAACCGGAATCCAGGCGCAGCATCACCGCCTCCTCCGAGGTGCGGCGCCAATCGTCCCCCGCCCGGACTTCCAGCACGGGATCGCGGGAACGGCCGGAACCCGGCCCCATGCGGTAGGCCAGGATGGCCGGACGGCATCCCCGGGCGGCCAGGATCCGGGCCAGTTCCAGGGTAACGCTGGTCTTGCCGGACCCGCCCGCGCGCAAGGCTCCGACCACCACCAGGGGGATGGCCGGAGCGGACCCGGCGGCGGCGGCCCGCATCCCGGCGCGATGCAGGCGGGACAGGGCCCAATACAGGGGGGCAAGGGGCGACAGCCAGGGGCGGGGCCGCAAAATCCGCGCGGAAACGGCGGAAATGAAGGAATCCGGCCCGTCCAAAACAGGTCTAATTCCTGATAAAATTGAATTCTCAATGGCCACGTTGGATAATGGACAGGATGTATCCGGCTGCTTGGCTGTATCCGACAGCTCAGCGCCTGACGCGAATCTAGCTATTCCCTGGCTTATGCCCCCGGTCAAAGGACGGAATATGGGTTTGGAAGACAAGTTGGTCCGGAAGAAACTGGAAGTGCTTCTCAAGGACGAGGTCCTGGTGGAAAAGTACCTCCGCATTTTCGGGCCGCGGCTGGACATGAACAACATCAATAAGCTCAAGCAGGATCACCAGCGATCGGCCCCGGAAGGGGGCATGGGGGAGAAGGACGACCCCACCTATGTCATCAAGGTGAAATGCCCCATCTGCAACCAGACCGATCTCTCCTGCTATGAAATCAAGGCCAAGAGCCTCACCGCCACCGGCGATCGCTTCCTGGTGCCGCGGTACGCCGGCGTGAAGCCTTTCCGCACCGTCAACTACAGTCTCATGGCGGTTACGGTGTGCCCGTCCTGCCTGTTCGCCTCGCCCGACAAGAAGGATTTCCTGACGTTCTCCGTCCAGTCCCGCACCGAGAACAAGTCCCAGCTCAGCCCCTTCGTGCTGGAGGATCTGCGCAAGAAGGTGGACGAGCGCAAGGCCCTCATCAACGCCGCCGATTTCCCGGCGTATTTCAAGCACCCGCGCAGCACGGAGTCCGGCATCGCCAGCTATCGCCTGGCCATCCACCGCGCCTTGGTGGAGGCCTCCCTGGAAACGCCCCTGGCCTGGTACAAGGCCGGCATGTACTCCCTGAAAATCGCGCTGTTGCTGCGGGACTCCGGCAAGTCCGACGATGACGTGCTCAAGGATGCGGTCGGATACCTGGCGAAAAGCTTCCGGCAAAGCGAACTCAAGAACCCCGAGATGGAATACCAGCTGGTCTACCTGCTCGCCACCCTGTACCTGCGCCTGGACGACCAGGCCCAGTGCCAGAACTACATGGGGGTGCTCGACAAGTGGAAGGCCGAGCTGGGCAAAGCGGCCAAGGACAATCCCGCCGTCACCACCGCCCACGTGGATCGCTGGCTGGACAAGATCAAGGAACTCTGGACCGACCGCGAGACTCCGGATCTGTGGAAACACTAGCCCGGTCCCGTCCGGATGGCCGCGCATGGTCCGCATGTCCCTTAAAAGCCCTTTCCTAGGGCTCCTCGCGGGGTTCGCCGCCCTCTTCGCCGGGCCCCTGGCGGGCGCGGGCTGGGCCCGCGGCGCCGATCTCAACCCCGGGGGCTTCGCCGGCTTCGACGGCGGCGGCGCGGGCATCCCCGTGCTGACCTTCCTCAAGCTGCCGTCCTCGGCGCGCGGCATCGGCATGGGAGCCACCTCCCTCACCACGGACGAAGAAGCCACCGCCGTCCAGGGCAACCCCGCCCTGCTGGCCATGGTGCAGGACTATTACTACTCCGTTTCGCATGCGGAGATCCTGGGTGAGTTCCGCCACGAGAACCTGGCGTTCACCTGGCCCACGATCGAGTACGGGAGCTTCGGAGGGTCCGCCAGGATCCTGGCCGCCACCGCCTTCGAGGACGCCCGCGACATAGACGAAGTCAAGACCGCCCCTTCCGCCTACGACATCGCCCTGGGCTTCAGCTACGGGAAAAGCCTCTGGGACGATCGCCTCCATGCGGGCGGGCGCCTGGACCTCATCCGCAGCGATCTGGACGGCGACGCGGCCAACGGCTACGCCCTGAGCGGCGGGGTGATGTTCATGATGATCCGCGACCTGCGCCTGGCGTTCACCCTGAACAACCTGTCCCACGGCATCCGCTACGACGCCTCGTCGCATTCGCCCGTCGAACCGCTCCCCTTGAGCGTGGGGATGGAGCTGGGCAAGCCGCTGCTCGATTCCCGCTGGTCCGGGCAGTTGGGGTTCAGCCATGGCAACGACGGGCTCGCGCATTACTACGCCGGCGCCGAATGGCGCATGATCAAATACCTGGTGGTGCGCGCCGGGTACGAAGGGTCTTCCCAGGATCGCGAGCTGGGGACCTGGGCCGGCATGGCCGCCGGCCTGGGGATCAAATACGATCGCATCACCCTGGACTACGGCTACAAGGCGCTGGGGCCGCTGGGAGACTACCACGCTTTCACGCTCAACTATTCCCGCAAGTCCAAGTTCCGGCCCCGGGACGAAGTGCTGCTGGAACAGGCCATGGAGAAATACGGGCGCGGCAAATACGCGGGCGCGCTTTCCCTGGCCCGCGCCGCCATCGCCGTCAACCCCTACAACTTCAAGGCTCAGGCCCTGGCGCAGAAGCTCCAATTGGAGCTGGACCGCCAGGACGAAATGGCCGTGACGCTGGCCTATACGGCCAATACGGACGGGAAGCTGGCCTCCGAGTGGCGGGAGGGCCGCCCCATCGGCGGGCTCCCCAGGCGCAAGACCAAGCTCCTGCAGATGAAGGGCGCGGCCGGCAAGATCCTGATCCTGGACGCGGGGGACCTCACCAGCCCCGGCTCCGGCATGGAGAAGAAGAAATACGTGTACGGCGCGTATGCGCAGATGCCTTACGACGCCGTGAACATGGGGAAGGCCGAGTTGGAGCTGGGGGCCGACCAACGCGATCTCCGCCTGCCCCTGATGGGTTCGCAGATCCCCTTGAGCCAGAGCCACGGCGGCCTCCTCACCGAAAAGGTGCTGACCCTCAGGCACGGCGCGGAGGTCCTGGTGCTCGGTGCCATCGATCCCGTCTCGGCGCGGAGCGAGGCCCTGGGCGGCAAGGAACTGGAAAGAGTGGCCGATGCCGTGCGGCGGCGCGCGGGAGGCCCCAAGGACGGGCGCATCCTGGTGCTGATGCTGCATGGCAATCTGGCCGGGGCTTATCAGTTGGCGGGCCAGGTCCCGGACCTGGACGTGATCCTCCTGTCCGGGGAAGCCCAGGCCCTGGGCAGCCCCATGAAGGCGGGAAAGACCCTCATCTGCTCGCCCGGCCGCGGCGGCACCCACGTCGGGGAACTCACCCTGCTGCTCAAGCGGGACGGACGCTTGCGGTCCTTCCGCCACTTCCTGCTGCCCCTGGACGCGACCGTTCCCGAGGACGCCGAGCTGAAGAAATTCCTGGAGCCGGTCATGGTGGATCCGAACGCCTTCTCCCTGAACGGGTACGACGAAGACTACCGGGCCCAGGTCATGGCTTATATCCGGGCGCCGGAGCCGGCCGCGGGCGGCAAGCTCATCCTCAAGGACCTCCGCACCGGCGGCGAGTATCCCCTCGAGACCCCCGGTCTCCTGTGCTGCCGCCCGATCCTGGCCTACGGCAAGAACCGCGTGGCTTTCGAAGGGGAGGACGAATCCGGGGCCCGCGAAATCTACGCCTTCGAACCCGGCGTCGGCCGCCTGGACACGTTGACGGCCCTGGGCGGCCGCGGAGGGGACATGCGCTGGATCCTGCGCAACAACGCCCTGCTCGCGGTGTATGAAAAGGGCGGCAAGTCTGACCTCTACCGCATCGATCCCTGGAGCCGCGAAGTGCGCAACCTGACCAAGGGCCGCTTCGGGGACATCCGCGGATTCGACGTGGACAAAAAAGGCGAGCGCCTGGTCCTGAACGCCGACGACGGCTTCGCGAGCACCCTCTGGTTCACCAACCCGGAAATGGCGGCCCCCGTGTCCATCGCCTCCGACAAGGGGTTCCTGGGCTCCCCGCGCTGGAGCCCGGACGGGGAAAAGGTGGCCTTCCTGGTCGCGAACGACGGGGAGGATGCGACTGCGGAAAAGGCGACCGGAGGCAAAGCGCCGATCGGCGAGTTGCGGATCTTCGACTTCCCCAGCAAGGCCTTGATCAAGGGCACGCAATTGAGCCGCGCGCGCAGCTTCTCCTGGTCCGCCGACGGCAAGCGCATTTTCTACGCCGCAGGCGTGAACCTGGGCGACGTGAACGCCTTCCACCTCGACTCCCTGATCCAGGGCAAGGTGACGGCCGCCCAGGCTTCGCCCCGCGACGAAGCCAACCCCGTCCCCAAGGTGCTGGGGGACCGGGACGGTATCCTCTTCGAGGCCTCCGTGGAAGGCTCCCGCAAAATCATCTGGATGGATCTGCGGACGCGGGAAGAGAAAGTCCTGGCCGATTCGGCGGCCTACAACTCCTTGAAGTGACGGCCGCGGGGGCCGCCCCTCACCACACCTTGACCTTCACCCGTTCCCGGTCCTTGCGGCATGCGTCTTTCTCGTCCGCGCTCAGGAGCAATTCCAGGCTGGTCCGTTCGACCTTGAGCTGGGCCTCGCCCAGGGAGTCGATTTCCAGGTGGCCGAAAACGGAGCCGTATTGGTTCACCAGCGGCGCCGGCCTTTCTTTCGGCCTGGCCGCGGAGCCGTCCCGGGAGGTTTCGCAAGGGGCCCCGCAATAGGATCCGGAACAGCCGCAGAGGGTCGAAAGCTGCAGAGATCCCAGGAAGGCGCATGCCGGAAGGGATAAGCGGGATTGAAAATCGGACGGTATTTGGCCTAACGGCCGGTTACGGTCACGGGTCTAACGACCCGTGACTTGGTTGAACCAGCGTACCAGTTCGAATTTTTGGGAATCGTCCATGGGTTGGAAGCGCACGCCGATGCCCCTGAGGCCGGGTTCGTCCACCACCCAGATGACCTGGGCGTAAACGCCCGCGAGTTGGGGGTTGTAATAACTGTGGACCAGGACGACGTCCATTTCCCGCAAACCGAAGCCGCCTTCCAGGAAGCAGCCCCCCAAGTTCACGTTCAGGATGCTGGTATCATAGTACTGGCCGTTTTGCAGGGTTACCCTGGCCGTTACCGCCACGGGCCACCGGGCGGAGCCTCTTCGTTCTTGGGACATGGTCGCTTACCTCGCCTGGTTATCATAGTACAGGGCGAACGGTAAAAGCATCAGCTTTTTGGGCATGGAACGGACAAATGACGGGGGCAAGCGGCGCTTCGCCGCCCCGGGCGGAACGGCGAACGTAGAGCTATCCGGGAGGGGATTATCCCGCGGAAGCGGCCTCGGCGGCGCGTTCCTGCTTGGTCTTGCAATCGATGCACATCTTGGCGGTGGGCACCGCTTCCAGGCGGGCCTTGGGAATCAGCTTGCCGCACTTCTTGCACACCCCGAAGGACCCGTTGCGCACGCGATCCAGGGCTTCCTCGATGTAAAAGAGGTATTTGCCTTCCCGGCTGGCCATATGGAAGGCCTGTTCCCGGTCCTGGGTTTCCGTGGCATGATCCGCCAGATGGTAGGCATGGCTGGACAAGTCGCCGGCCCCTTCCTTCGAGTTGAGGCGCATGGTATTGTCTTCCAGATAGCCCAGCTCCTGAATCAGGGTTTCTTTCTTCTCATTCAGCAGGTTTTCGAAGAATTTCAGCTCGGGCTTGGTCATTCTCGCGCGGGGCCCGGCAGATGCGGGCGCCTCCTCGACGGCAACGGGCTTTGCCTTGGGTTTGTCCTTGGGGACTTCCTTCATCGCTTCCTTGGCAGTCGTCACCTTGCTCGGGGTTTCCTTACCAGCGGTCTTCTTCATAAAAGGCGATCCTTTCGCAAACCAACCACCCATCCAAGGGCGGATCGTTTTAATCTAAACTTTTTTTGACACCGAAAATACTGCAATTTCACCGTTAATCTCGAGGGAGTTGCCCTCCTCCTCCCGCACCGTTTCCGAAAAGCCCAGAGAACTCGCCAAAACTTCGGCGGTAATATATGTAAAATGCGTTTCCAAAGCCTCACGGAAAAGCTGCGAACCCGTTTTGACGCTTACCTCGACCTGGTCGGTGACTTCCAAGCCCGAATCCTTGCGTAAATTCTGGATTTTGCTCACGCTTTCCCGGGCGAGCATTTCCAGGCGCAAGCCGTGATCCACCGCGGTATCCAGGGCCACGGTGAGTTCCGGGCTGGCTTCCACCACCAGCCCCTCCCTCGTTTCGCGCACCACCAGGATGTCCTCGGCCGTCAATTCACCCTCTTCCAAACCAAAAGGTTTGCCTGAAAGCACAGATTTTATCTCTTCATGGGAGAGTTTTGCAACCTTTTCCGCAACTGTTTTCATGGCCTTTCCCAAGCGGGCGCCCAAGCTTTTGAAGTTGGCCTTTCCTTTATAGGTGACCAGGGAGGCTTCGTCCAGGGACACCTCCACCGCCTTCACGTTGAGCTCTTCCCGGATCAGGTCTTCCATGCCCAGGATTTCCCTTTTCTGCTCCTCATTGCGGACCACGACGATGAGCTGCCTCAGGGGTTGGCGGTTTTTGAGGTTGTGCTGGGACCGCAACGAGCGGCCCAGGTTCACGGCCTGGCGCACCCGGGCCATCTTGGCGTTCAAGGCAGGGTCATGCAGTCCGGCATCGAAGACCGGAAAATCGCATAGATGAACGGAAACCGGCTGCATGGAATCGCCCGGGTTCGCCTCGCTTGGAACCGAACCGGAAGCGAATACGGCTTTGCCGGATTCGCCGGGTTCGCGCACCAGGATCTGATACAGTTCCTCGGCCAGGAAGGGCAGGAACGGGGCCAGCACCTTGGAGAAATCGACCAGCACCCGGTACAAGGTGGCATAGGCGAAGTTCTTGTCCTGGTCGTTCTCGGACTTCCAGAAACGGCGGCGCGAACGGCGGATGTACCAGTTGGTGAGATCGTCGATAAACTCCACCACGGCCGGCACCACGTTGAACAACCGGTACGCGTCCATTTCCGCCTGCACCTTGGCGAGCAACTGCTGGAGATCCGAAAGGATCCAGCGGTCCAACTCGTTTTCCGACTTCAGGTCCTGCCCGGGCCGCCAGGTGAGCTGGCCCTTGCCCGCATCGGCGTTGGCATAGGTGGCGAACAAGGACAGGGAGTTCCACAGCGGCAGGAGCACGGCGCGCGTGATGTTCTTGACGCCGGTTTCGCTGAACTTGAGTTCTTCGGCCTTCACGGCGGCGGAATCGATCATGAACAGGCGGATGGCGTCCGCCGAGGTGCGGTCGATGAGTTCGTTGGGATCGGGGTAATTCTTGAGCCGCTTGGACATTTTCTGGCCGTCTTCGGCCAGGATGATGCCGTTCACGATCACGTTCTTGAAGGCGGGCTTCTGGAACAGGGCCGCGCCCAGGACGGTCAGGGTATAGAACCAGCCCCGGGTCTGATCGAGGCCCTCCGCGATGAAGTCCGCGGGGAAATTGCGCGCGAACCATTCCTTGTTCTCGAACGGGTAATGCGGCTGGGCATAGGGCATGGACCCGGACTCGAACCAGCAGTCCAGCACTTCCGGCGTGCGGCGGTATTCCTTGCCGGCCGGATCGTAGGTCTTCCCGTCCTTGGTGCGGATGACGAGCGGATCGACGATGTGCTTGTGCAGATCGCGCACCTGCTTGCCGGTGAGGGCTTCCAGCTCCGCCACGCTGCCCACGCAGAGCATGTCGCCGTCTTCGGCCAGCCAGATGGGGATGCAGGTGCCCCAGAAGCGGTTACGGGACAGGTTCCAGTCCCGCGCCCCCTCCAGCCATTTGCCGAAGCGGCCGCCTTTGATATGATCGGGCACCCAGTTGATCTGCCGGTTGCCGTCGATCATCCATTGCTTGAGGGTCTTGGTCACCCCTGCGGACGAAGCGTCCGGCGCCGAGGTGATCTCTTTCTCCAGGCTCAGGAACCAGTTCTTCTGGGCGCGGTACAGCAAGGGCACGTCCGTGCGCCAGCAATGGGGATAGCTGTGGACCAGGGTCTCGTGCCTGAACACGCGGCCCTGGGCCTTCAAGTGCTGGAGGATGGACTTGTCCGCATCCTTGGCGCCTATGCCCTGCCATTCCGGGACCAGGTGGGTGAACTTGCCTTCCGCGTCCAGGGGATCGAACAGCCCCAGGCCCTCGGCCTTGCCGAGCTGGAAATCCTCTTCGCCGAAGGAAGGGGCGATGTGCACGGAGCCGGCGCCGTCCTCGGCGCTGACGAAGTCCGCCATCAGGATGGTGTATTGCTTGTCCGTCATGTAGGGCATGTACTGGAACAGCGGCTTGTAGCGGCGGCCCGCGAAGTCCCGGCCCTTGCGGGTTTCCAAGACTTCGCTTTTCTTCCCGGCCTTGGGCTCGGGGAAATAGGCGGCGCGGCGCGCCTCGGCGATCCAGTACTTCTTGCCCTCATGGCGCACCAGGGTATAGTCCAGTTCCGGATGGAGGGCGATGGCCATGTTGCCGGGGAGCGTCCAGGGCGTGGTGGTCCACACCAGAATCTGCTCATCGGATTCCTCGACCGTAGTGGGCGCATGGTGGTCGGCCACGTGATGAGGCGCTTCCAGCTGAAACGCCAAGGTTACGGAAGGATCCTGGCGGTCCCGGTAGGCCTGGTTCACCTCGAAATTGGACAGGGAGGTGGCCAGCGCCGGGCTGTAGGGCTGGATCCGGTAGCCCTGGTAGATGAGGCCCTTGTCGAAGCATTGCTTGAAGACCCACCAGACCGATTCCATGAAGGTCGCGTCCATGGTCTTGTATTCGTTGTCGAAATCCACCCAGCGGCCCATGCGGCCCACGGTCTTGCGCCATTCGGCGGTGTAGGTGAGCACGCTGGCGCGGCAGGCCTCGTTGAACTTGTCCACGCCGTAATCGTGGATGTCCCGCACGGTCTTGAGGTTGAGCTTGTCCTGGATGAGGTTCTCGATGGGCAGGCCGTGGCAGTCCCAGCCGAAGCGGCGCTCCACGCGGTAGCCTTTCATGGTCCAATAGCGCGGGACGATGTCCTTGATGGTGCCGGCCAGCAAGTGGCCGTAGTGCGGCAGGCCGGTGGCGAAGGGCGGGCCGTCGTTGAAGATGAAAGCCTTCCCGGCCGGACGCGCTTCCACGCTTTTCCTGAAGCTATCGTCGGCTTCCCAGAGCTTCAGCAGACGCCGCTCCATCTCGGGAAAGGATTGGTTTTTGCCGGGACTACGGAACATATCCACCTAACTCCATTCAGGCACCGGACGGGGTGCGGAAAGGGCCGACCAAACAAAGTACCAAGACGCCGCCAGGCGATCCGCCGGCGCGCGGGGGAGGAAATTTAGCAAAATGCGGGGGTGATCGGCGCGATAAGGGCCTGAAAGGAACGTCGCGGTTTCCGGGGGGAAAGCCTGCCTATCCCGTCCGTCCGGGGAGGATATCCGGCCAAATCGGCCGAAAGCCCCCGGCAAAGGGGGCGGAAAAGGGGAGCTGGTTCCCGCGGGTATCCGGTCCCCGGCGGAATCGCGATCCGCGTGCGAACGCTCAGGGCTCCAGGGACGGGACGGCGCGCCCGTCCGGGCGGCGGCCGACCTGAAGCCAAGCGGGCGGGGAAAGAGCGGCGCGCGGAACAGGCGCAGACCGCGGGGGGGAACCGCCGAGTCCGGAGACGGGATCGGTCCCGGGCGAGAACCATTCCAGGGTGCCGGAGACCACGCGATACAGGAAATTCCGGTTGAACGTCCATCCGCGCAACGCCTCCTTGGAAGCCAGGAGGGACCAATGCCAATCCGCATCGCCCGGGCGGCAGGCATACAGGGCGGAATCCGCCCATGCGAACAGCGTGCCCTGCCCGTCCGCGAACAGTTTCTGCGCCGCCCCGAAAGGGGCATCGCTCAGGGAGAACGCCCGGCCCGCGGCGCAACGGGCGTCCAGGCCCCCCCGCAGGAAGCCGGTCACGCAGCCCTGGCTGAGCGAGACCGCCGCATGGGCGGGCCAGCGCATCCAGGTGGCCCCGCCGTCCAGGGAGGAGGCCGCCCGGTCCACCGCAGTAACATCTCGGTTACGCAGGAGGATCCGCGGACCCTGGACCTGCAATTCGTCGAAGTAGGTGCCGATGCGGATGGAGTCCGGCAGCGGAATGGCGCTCCACAGGCCCCCGCGGTCGCCGGAAACCCTGAGTTCGCGGCCGGCCGTGTACGTGAACAGCCTCTCCCCGTCCCCGCCCGCCGCCACCGCGGCTTCGGCCATGGCGAAGGGGGTCCAGTCCCCGCCCGCCGGATCGAACGCATAGGCGATGGCCCCGCTGCGGTTGCCCAGGTACAAGGCCGGGAGCGTGGCGGTGAACCAACCGCCTTCCAGGGCGGGCACCGGCCCTTTCGGGGTCTCGCGCACCCAGGACCGGCTCTTCCACGCGCGCCCGCCGTCGGCGGTCCAATAGGTGCGCGCATCGGCATGCAGGAAAAGCCGGCCGTCCCATTCCACGGCGGCGGAGAAGGCCCGCGGCCCCGCCGCTCCGGGCGGCTCCGCGGGGGGCGCGGGACAGGCCTTCACCCAATCCCGGAACGCGGACGGGCGCGCGGGGCTAGGTAACATAAAAGATACCCATGCCGCGAGCGCAAGGGCTGTCTTGGGGCTGGGCGTACGGAGACGGCGCATGGTTTCCCTCCGGGAGCGGGCCTTGACAAATTAAACCCGCGGGCCGCCTGCGTGTTCACATTTCCGGCACCAGGCCACGCACAAGCTGCGCGAGCTTCGGCTCAGCTTCGCCGGCCACGCGCATGATTTCCGGGATATCGATCGGCTGCAGATCGTCGGGATCGCACGCATCCGTGATCAAACTCACGGCCGCCACCTTGATTCCGGCGTGCACGGCGGCGATCACTTCGGGCACGGTGGACATGCCCACCGCGTCCGCTCCGAGGATCCGCAGCATCCGGTACTCCGCGGCCGTTTCCAGGCAAGGCCCGGACATGCAGGCGTACACGCCCCGCTTCAAGGCCATGCCCCGGGCGGCCCCCAAGGCGATCAACCGCGCCGCCAGGTCCCGGTCGTAGGGACGGCTCATGTCGGGGAAACGCGGCCCCAGCGGCTCCGCGTTCGGGCCGATGAGGGGATTGGTCCCCAGCAGGTTGATGTGATCGGTTAGGACCATCAGATCGCCCAACCGGTAACCCGGATTCACGCCGCCGGCGATATTGGTGATGAACAGGGACCGGACGCCCAGGGCCTTCATCACCCGGACGGGAAAGGCGATATCCTCCATGGAATGGCCTTCGTAGAAATGGAAGCGCCCCTGCATCACGGCCACGGGCCGGCCCGCCAGGCTTCCGGAGAGCCAGCGCCCGTCGTGCCCGTCCACGGTGGGCTTGGCGAAGTGGGGGATGTCCGCGTACGCGATGTCCGCCTCGATCTCCAGGCTGGCGGCCACCGGGCCCAGGCCTGTGCCCAGGATGAGGCCGACTTCCGGCGCGAGGCGGGAACGCCCGGCGATATGGGATCGGGCGGCTGCTATTTTCCCGAGTATTCCTGTCGTCATGTTTCGCTCCATGTCTTCGAAGTCATTCCGCCGCGGCGGCGGAATCCTCAACCTAGGCATTCCCAAGAGCGCGGGCAACCGCCGTCCCTACGGCATACCGTCGGCGCAATGCGCCTCGGCCGCGGGAGATGGAAACGCAAAACGGGATCGGAGCGGCGCCGGATCCCACGGGGCGACGGGATAGCGCGGCTGCCTGGGGGTCGGCATGGCTCGGAGGGCACGGGAACCTCCGTCGGGGCGCGGACGGATGGAACGTGGCGGGCAGGGAATCCATATCCGCGGGCGGGAGCGCGGGGATCCTCATTCTACGGGCGTTGATCCGGACCTGCAGGACCCCGGGGGGGTCCTGCGGGACTGGGGTTTCCGTCAGACCCGGCGCCGGAGGCGGCGCAATTCCTTTTCCAGGTCCCGCATCTGCCCCTTGATGGAGAGCAAACGGTCGATGACCGGATTGAATCCCTGGCCGCGTTTGCGCTTGGGATCGTCGTTCCCGGTCAGCCAATTGCGCAAGGCGATATAGCTTACCTTGAACTGCCGCTGGGCCGCGGCGATGCCCCCCCGGCCGTGCTTGCTGTCGTACTCCTGCACGTACTGGGTGACGCGCTTTTTCTGGGCCGGGGAATAACGGTTGCCCGTGAACCCCTTGATCTGCCTCATCGGCGCCGCTTCCACTACTTGGTTTTGCATTCGTAAGCCCTTTCCAATAAGGTTTTCCAACGGACCTGACCAAATAAACTAATCATCAGGGCCAACGCAAGCAGTTTGGATCTTATTCGTCGTAACCGTAAAAACCACCTATTTTTACGGGAATGTCCCGCTCCCGGAAATCAACCGACCTGGCGAAATCCGGAACGTCCCCGGTGGACGCATCCGGGGAAGGCAAATCGCACCGCGCCCTGGCCGAACTGATGCTGGAAATCTCCAAGTGCCGGGCGGATATCGTCCGCAGGGAGAACCTGGTCTCCGACCTGCAACGCCGGCTGCTGGCCGAGCTGCGCCCCCTGGAGGAGAAAGTCCTGGAGGTCCGCCTGGACATCTTCCGGATCCTGGGCCGGCACCTCATTTCCGGCCGGCTCAACCGGCGCGCCTGCAAGGCCCTGGAACTGGCTTTGCTCGAACTGGCGCACGATCTGGAGAAGGAATACGGCCTGGACCTGCAGGAGGACAGGAACCGGTTCTTCGAAACGGAATTCCCCCCGGACGAGGAGGAAGAGGAGTCCTCCGGAGAGGAAGGCCGCGATTGGGAAGACGAATGGGGGAATCCGCACGCGGACGGTTCCGGCGGGCCCGGCCCCCGTTCCAACGGGACGCGCGGAGGTTCCGGCCCCGAATCCAGGGCGCAGCGGAAACAGGAGCAGCGCGACGAATCCATCGCCGGGGACATCCGCGCCCTGTACCTGATGCTGGCCCGCGCCCTGCATCCGGACAAGGAATCCGATCCCTCCCGCCTGGCCGAAAAGACCGCGTGGATGCAGAAGGTCACGGCGGCCTACGCCGCCCGCGATCTGGCCCGCCTGCTGGACATCCTCGCCACCAACCCGCTGGACGCGGTGGGTCCTTACCTGTCCCAGGCGCCCTTGAAAACCGTGCAGGGTTTCGCCAAGCGCCTGCGCCGGGAGCTGGACGCCCTGCGCACGCGCCTGGCGGACCTGGATTGGAAGCTGGATCCGTTCCTGCAGGGCTTCATCAAGGGCGGCAAGGTGAACGAAACCGCCTACAACGCCTACGTGTCCGCGGTGAAGAAGGAACTCCGCTTCCGCAGGCGGCGCCGGGACGCCTACCGGACGATGCAGGGGCTGGAGGGGTTGCTGGAGATGCTGCGCAGCCATCCCTGGAACGAACTGATGTAGATCGGATAATCAGGCGCCGAACTGGCTGAGATGATGATCGAGGTGCTTGTAGAACATGTTGTTCCACTCCTTTCCGGTCAGCGGTCCGAACGAGTGGGAGGCCCGGCCGTGGAAATGGGCTTCGCCCAGGTCCCGGGTCTTGTGGACGTGGTCGATTAAGCGCCGCTTTTCCACCTCGAAATCCCTGGTCTCCTTGATCAGGAATTGCGGCCCCGTGGCGGTGTTCCGCTTGTACGGCTTCTCGTTGACGACGGCGTTCTTCACCAATAGCTTGAGGATGATTTTCAGGAAGGCGTTGGGCTTGGGGTGCTTGTCGGTATAGGCCAGCTCATAGCTGACGTTGCAATGCGCGAGCATCTGCCCCGCGGACATCTTGCCCCACAACGGCCGCGTGGCCGGAGATAGCTTCTCGATGCGGGCCAGCATCTCCGCGGTGTCGGTTGCGTCCCAAATGCTTTTCATGCTTCGATCCTCCCTGCTGCCGCGCCTGGATGGCGGTTTGCCGTCCGTTCACTTCCGCACCAACGGGGCCTCTCGTCCCCGTCAAAGCTCCGTTATTTTCTGACGAGAGGCTTGTACTTGATGCGCGTCGGCGTATCCGCGTCGATGCCCAGGCGCTTCTTGCGGTTCTCCTCGTAGCCCGCGTAATTCCCCTCGTACCACACCACCCGGCTGTCGCCCTCGAAGGCCAGGATGTGGGTGGCGATGCGGTCGAGGAACCAGCGATCATGCGAGATGACCACGGCGCAGCCGGAGAAGTTCAGGATGCCCTGTTCCAGGGCCTGCAGGGTCTCCACGTCCAGATCGTTGGTGGGCTCATCGAGCAGCAGCACGTTGCCGGCCGTAAGCAGGAGCTTGGCCAGGTGCACGCGGTTGCGCTGGCCGCCGGAGAGGTCCTTGACCTTGGCCTGCTGGTCGCCGCCGGAGAAGTTGAACTTGCCCACGTAGGCGCGGGAGTTGATCTCCAGGTTGCCCACCTTCAGGGTTTCGATCTCGCCCGTGATCTCCTTGTACACCGAATTCCCGTCGTTGAGGCTGTCGCGGCTCTGGTCCACGTAGCTGAGCTTGACGGATTCGCCCACCTTGAGGCTGCCCGCGTCGGGCTTGTCCTGGCCGGTGATGAGACGGAACAAGGTGGTCTTGCCCGCGCCGTTGGGGCCGATGACGCCGACGATGCCGGCCTTGGGCAGGCTGAACTCCAGGTTCTCGAACAGGAGCTTGTCGCCGAAGGCCTTGGCCAGGCCCTTGGCCTCGATCACGTCGTCGCCCAGGCGCGGACCGTTGGGGATGGCGATGCTGGCCGAGTTCAGCTTTTCCGGGCCGCTCATCTCCTGCAGCTTTTCATAGGCGGCCAGGCGGGCCTTGCCCTTGGCCTGGCGGGCCTTGGCCGAGGTGCGCACCCATTCCAGCTCCGACTTGAGCTGCTTCTGGCGGCGGCTCTCCTCCTTCTCTTCGGCGGCCATCTTCCGGGTCTTCTGATCCAGCCAGGAGCTGTAGTTGCCTTCCCACGGGATGCCGCGGCCGCGGTCCAGTTCCAGGATCCAGCCCACCACGTTGTCGAGAAAGTAGCGATCATGCGTCACCAGGATCACGCTTCCGGCGTATTCGCGCAGATGGCGTTCCAGCCAAGCGACCGATTCGGCGTCGAGATGGTTGGTGGGTTCGTCGAGCAGGAGCAGGTCCGGCTTCTCCAGGAGCAGGCGGCACAGGGCCACGCGGCGCCTCTCGCCGCCGGAGAGGGTCTTGACGCCGGCATCGGGCGGCGGCAGGCGCAACGCCTCCATGGCTATCTCCAGGCGGCGGTCCAGGTTCCAGCCGTCCACGGCGTCGATCTTGTCCTGGAGCTTGGCCTGCTTCTCCAGGAGCTTTTCCATTTCCGCGTCGCTCATGGGCTCGCCGAACTTGAGCGAGAGGGCGTTGAACTCGTCCATGACGTCCTTCACGTCCTTGACGGCCAGCTCCACGTTGCCTTTCACGTCCAGGGTCTCGTCCAGCCTGGGTTCTTGCGGCAGGTAGCCCACGGTGCGGCCGGCTTCCAGCCAGGCCTCGCCCTGGAACTCCTTATCGATGCCGGCCATGATGCGCATCAAGGTGGATTTGCCCGATCCGTTGTACCCGATGATGCCGATCTTGGCCCCGTAATAAAAGGAGAGGGAGATCTGCTTCAGCACCTCTTTTTGGGGAGGGTACACCTTGTTCAGGCGGTGCATGTAGTAGACGAATTTCTCGGCCATGGAGTCCTCTTCTGCTGGAAAGGAGCAAAGGTAGTTAACCGGGATAATGCCCTGAAAAACGGCGGTTTATGGAAAACCGCCGGATTTCCGGAAAAGGCGTTGGTCGAAATGGGCGGTATTTTGGTTTTTAGAGGTTATCTTGAGCTTGGGCCTTGGGAATTTTTCATTATCTACACTACATGTTTAAGGAATTAATCGCAATAACGCTTTGTTATTCCGATTTTGTGGATTATAATTGGTTTATGGTACACTACAACTTGATGGCCCTTTGACCCGGTCGATGATAGGAGGATTACGCATGTCACCTTGGATCCGCGCTCTGAAGTTCCCGGCTTTCACCTTATGGACCGCTCTCGCTTTGTCGCTGCCCGGAACCGGCCAGGGCGCCGTCGCCCTGTCGGTGACGCCCAATCCGGCGCCGGCCAACCAGGCCTTTACGCTCACCCTGCTCGGATACGGCTCCGTCTGCAATACCACCTTCACGCGGGAATCCGTCACGGTCTCGGAGAAGCGCATCGACCTCTCCTTCGTGGTCAACACCTTCATCGTCGATCCCATACCCCTCGAATTCGACGCCGCGGCGGCCAGGGATCAGATCGTCTGTCCCATCTATGATCAGCCCCTTGCCGCCGACGGAGTGGCGCCCATCCCCCCGTATTACGACCGGCCCACCTTCAAGATGCCTCCCCTCAAGGCCGGCGTCTATGAGGTGTTCGCCACCCGGATGGCGGAATGCATGTACAGCAAGCCGGCCTGCACCCCCAAGATCACCCCTGTACCAGCAGGCATTCTGGAAGTGGCCGCGAGCGGCGCGTTGACCTACATCATCGATCCCACTACGGTGGCCGCGGGACAGGATTTCGATCTGCGGCTCCTGAGCTACGGCTTCAATTGCGGGACCACCTTCGACAACCTGTCGGTGGCGGTTGCCGGCGACGCGATCACCTTGTCTTTCCTCGATCATGCACGTCCCGATGTCTTTTGTACCGCCGTCCACAAGCCCTATGGCCCCACGTACAAAATGTCGGCACTGAAGGCAGGCACGTATAAAGTGAAGGCTTATCGGCATCCGGCTTGCTATCCTTGCAAATCGATGGGCGAGACCGCGGATGCGGGCACGCTGAACGTGACCGGCGACGTGCCGCGCAAGACCTGGTACCTTAAAGAGGACAAGGTGCAGGCAGGCAGGTCTTTCAACATGCAGTTGCTGAACGACGGCGTGGGAAATTGCCAGACCTCTTTTTCGCATTCGATCGCCTTGGTCTCCGGCGGCGGCATCCATGCCTCTTTCCTGATGGAGACGCATCCCGAACGCGTTTGCATCCAGGATATGCGCCCCTATGGCCCGATTTTCTCCATGCGGGCCATGAGGGCGGGCATCTATCCCGTATATGTGACGGAACTGTATTCGTGCGAGGTGATGCCGCCTTTCTGCGCCGTGGATCGCATGGCGCCCATGCCTTCGGATACCCTGGTCGTGTCGGAACACGCTGCCGGCCTGCTTTCCCATCTCCGGGCCGATGCCCCTAAGGTGGAGATGATCGGCACACGCGCCAGCTTCATCCTGCCGCAAGACATGGGCGGGGTTTGGAAGGCGGAACTGGTGACTTTGGATGGGCGGGTGCTGGGCGAATCGGCCTTCGCAGGCGCGGCCGGGCAGCGGGTTTCGATCGCGGTGGACCGGGCCCCGGCCAATGCCGTGAGTCTGATCCGCCTGACGGCGCCCGATGGCGGGCAACGTTTCCTGCCCATCGTGCGCTGATCGAAAGGACGGCTTGAACCCAAGAGGAGAACGCGACCATGCCCAATTGCCTTGCTCCTTCCGCCTGCGCCGTCCTGCTGGCCGCGGCTCCCGTCTTCTCGGGAGCCGTATCCACGAGCCCTTATGCCGTCGAGTCCGGGAAGCCCTCTACCGTTACGGTTTCAGGGTACAGTCGGTACTGTCTTCCCATCGTGTCCCATAGGCAAGTGGCCGTGTCCGGGAGCACGATCACGCTCACGGCCGGCTATTCCGACAACCCCGCGGCCGATTGCATCGGCGGCCGGCCCCTGCCGTACAAGGTGGATTTCGATTTGCCCGCCTTGAAAGCCGGAGAGTACACCGTGCTGCAGCGCGTGCAACCGGAATGCGCCTATTCGGCCCGACCCTGCCCCTTTGCCGCCGTGGTCGACACGGGGCGCTTGCAGGTTTCCGATTCCCTGCATTACCGTATCAAGCCGAAGGAGGTACGAGCGGGCGCGGCCTTCAAGTTGCGGCTCATCGCCCCGGAATTCCAATGTGGATCGAAGTTCAGCAACCTTTCCGCCCGGATCGAGGGACATCGCATCGATCTGCGCTTCACCCATGAGGCACATCCCGAGATCCCGTGCACGTTGGCGATCACCGAGTACGGCCCCGTCTTCGATCTCTCCGCTCTGGACTCGGGGGTGTACCAGGTCTTCGCCACCCCCTTTGTACCCTGCACCAAGCCGCCTTGCCCCCTGCTTGCGATCCTACCGCAATCGGCCGGCGCGCTCACGGTGGGCGGGACGCCCGGCAAGGTCATCTGGATCGAACCGGGGAGGGTACCGGCAGGCATGACTGTGGACGTCGAGGTGCACAGCACCGGCTTCACCTGTAATGACGTGCTCACGGGCAAGCAGACCGAGGTAAAAGACGGCGCGATCCGCTTGCGCTATTCGATGATCCGCAACCGCAAGTTGTGCGTCGACACGACATTCGTCCACTGGGAAGCCTTTTCCCTGCCGGACCTGGCCTTGGGGACCTATCCCGTCTTTCTGGTGCCCCAGGATTGTCCTTACTCAGACAGCCCCCTATGCACAGCGGGCTTGCGGAACCTGGCCGTCGATACCGTGACGGCCGAGTCGGCGTTGGGCTTGCGCGACCGCCGGAAGGTGATCCGGGGGAACGACGCCCCCGACCCCGCGGCTTCGCCCCGGATCCTATGGCGGGGAAGGGCGCGCGACCTGTCGGGGCGTCTGCCCCCACGGCGTTGAAGCGCGGAGCGTATCCGCGATCGCGGTCACGGCCATGGGCGGAAACCGGGCCGAGTTTGAATTGGGCGCCGGCCTTACGGTTTGAAAGAAACCTTCATCACGATGACTTTATATCCAGTAGCGGCATCCAGGAAAGCAAGATAAGGTACTCCCAGGTCGTTAAGAACGAGAGAAGGGGAGCCTATGCTTCCCACGGAGAACCCGGGGTCGCCTACATTTTCCCAAGAGCTTCCACTCCACCTCTTTATTGTCGCCTTGCCGTCATATGCACCATCCGCGAAGGCAACATAGGGCATTCCCATGCCATCGATCTTCAATGAAGGAAAATGCGCACGCCCCTCCGAGAAACCGGCATTGCCTATATTTTCCCATTTCGTCCCGTTGAACCGCATCACGGTAGCCTTACCACCGATAGGGACGTCCGTGAATGCGATATAAGGCAAACCACGACTATCGAGCGTCAAGGAAGAATAGTCGGCTTCCCCCGACGAGAAACCGGCATTCCCTACGTTTTCCCAGGTTCCATTGAATCGCATCACCGTGGCCTTCCCACCGTGGGCGTAATCCTTGAAAGCAACATAGGGCGTTCCTATGCTGTTGAGCTTAAGAGAAAGGAAATTGGCGAAGCCTTCCGAAAAACCAGCTGCGCCTTCGGTTTCCCAGGCCATCCCATTGAATCGCATTACCGTGGCCTTTCCTCCCTGGGAAGAATCTCTGAAAGCAACATAGGGCACTCCCGTGCGGCTAAACGCCAAGGATGTAAAATCGGCAACGTCGGGCGAGAAGCCGGCTTTGCCCACATTTTCCCATATTGTCCCATTCCATCGCATTACGGAGGCTTTCTTGCCATTGGCGCCGTCCGTAAAAGCGATATAGGGCGCACCCTCCGCACCGAACGCCAATGAAATAAAATAGCCTACGGTCCCGGGCGTAAATCCGGGATTGCCTACGTTCTCCCAAGCCAATCCGTTCCAGCGCATCACCGTGGCTTTTTCCCCATAGGCATTATCCGTGAAGGCTACATAGGGTACTCCCTGGGTGTCGAGCGCCAGGGAAACAGCCCATGCTTCTCCTGTCGAGAAACCCGATTTTCCTACCACCCCACTCAAGGCAAGCACCAAGGTTTTCGATGTCGCTTTGGACCAATTTCCCGCCGAATCCCCCTCTTCCACGTACAGCGTATGAGGTCCCTCGCTCAGATTTCCCGCGGGAGTATATTGACCGTTGCCCACCGAAATGGCCCCGCTTTCCAAGCCGGCGTCATCCAATTTACACCGGTAGGTCCCATTTCCTCCTTCGCCCCCACTCATCCAGGTCCAAGTGGGTTTCAGGCTGTTCAAAGGAGACAAAGGCAACGGGAGAAAAACCGGAGCGCGGGGAGGCGTCACATCAATTCGAATGAATACGCTGTCGGCGTTGGACCAATTCCCCGCAGAATCTTGCTGCTGCACGTACAGCCAATGCGGGCCCTCGTTAAGGACATGAGCCGGGTCCGGGGTATAATTCAAGGCCCGAGTCTCGGTTGCGCCGCTGCGCAAATCCCCATTATCCAATTTGTAGCGGAATAATCCCACGGCATCGTCTCCACTTCCCGTCCAGTTCCAGGTGGGTTGGACGTTGCGAGTAGGAGAGGCCGGACTGATTGTCACCTTGGGTGGCGCGGGGCGGACAGTATCAATGCGAATAACCCGCCTGCCGCTCTGGGACCAATTACCCACGGCGTCCCGTTCCTGGACATAGAGGGTATGGGTTCCCGGATCCAAATCCTTGGACGCTGTATAGGACGTATCCGTGGACAAGGTGGACGCGCTCATGTCCTCGATATCCAGCCGATAGCGATACGCGGCGATACCGCCTCCGCCGCTTTTCCAGGTCCAGGTGGGCGTACGCGTGTTGACGAGGGTGGCGCCATTCACGGTAGGTTTGCCGGGCGGCACCGTGTCCAGCGTGACCGTAACGGTATCCAACCCCGTGCGGCCGGCTATGGTGGTATCGATGAAGATTTTATTCTTGCCTTCTTTAAGCGGGAGATTCTTTTGGCGGGACACGCCGTTCACGGTGTACAGAATGGTAATTGAGGTGACGTTGACGGTGGTATCCTGCGTCGGCGAGGTGATTACCAGTGCGACCGCCGGAGCCACCTCCACGTTTCCCACGGTGATATGCACCGCCACCAGATCCGAATCCTTGCCGTCCCAAACCTTGAACTTCACCGCGTAGTTTCCGGCCTGGCCAGTCGTGGGTTTCCAGGTAAAGGCGTCGGAGGAAAAGGCCGCGCCCTGGGGAAGGGCCGAACTCGTGAAGCTGAGGGAATCCAGGTCGGGATCCATCGCTTCCACTTTGAACGTGAGGGTTTCGTTTTCCTTGACCGCCTGATCCAAAATGGGAGCCAACTTGGGCGGCCGGTTCACGTTCAGCACCTTCACGCGGATAATCTTCGCGACCTTCTTGTCCGCCGCGGCGGAGTAGACGAAGGTCACGGCATAGGGTTCGCTTCGGCCTTGGTCGAAGTTCGGCCGCCAGGTGAAATAGCCGTCGCCCGGATCCCGGCCCACGGTGTCGAGCGCCGCGCCGGGAATGGCGTCCTTGAGGGTCAGAGTGGTCGGGTTGCTCCATGGATTGCGGACGCTGACGCGGAAGCGCAAGGAATCGCCCTCCGCGATGGAGGTGTCGGACGGGGCCAGGATTTCCGGCGAACCGGGTGTTACCACAGTATCGGGGGCAACCACCGTATCGGGTTTGATCGGCACATCCCTAGACTGCGAGATCTTGTTGATAAAGGTGATTTCTTTGTGAACACCTACCTTTCCGTTTTTATAGCCGACTATAGTCACGGAGTAGTCGTCGCCCACGCGCGGATCAAGCACCAGGTAGGCCACCTGTTCCGGACTACGCAGAATCCCATGAAAGGCATCGTGCGAAAAGGAACCGTCCTTGCTATGCACGGTGACGATCAAGGAGTCGAACGTCAATAGGCTATCGTTTTCCTTGTCGATGGTGATACGAAGTATTTTGCGGCCCTCTTCGGATTCGGTACACGCGAGTAGAAACAGGGCGGCGCAGGCCAGGAAGGCCAAGAGAAAGACGGTGCATTTTTTCATGGCATGCCTTTAGGGGTTCGTGCCTTGGACTTGATCTTGCGGTTTGGGCTCGTCCTGGAGCGTGTAATAAGTGACCGCCACGGCCGCGGCCATGGTCACGCTGCCCACGGTCCACCACACCCATTTCCGGGACTTTTTTTTAGAGGCGGCGGCCCTTTTTAAGGAATCCTGGACCGCAAGAGTTTCCTTCGCATGGGCTGTGGTATCGGTACGGATGAGTTTGCCGAAGAAATCCCGATTCTTCAAATAGTCCTGTTCTTCCCGATACTGAGTCTTGGTTTCCTTGAACATGGCCAGAATTTTATCCGAGGGGAAAAGGTCATGCAATTCCACCGTGGGACTGAGTCGCACCAGCCGCGCCATATAACGCTTCGCCTTGGCTTCGGTGTCTACGTCCGAAGCGTAAATCACGCTCAAGAACTTCAAACACACCACTGTATCTTGAAAGGACGCGTCTTTCTGAGTCTTCAAGTACTCTTCTAACGCGACACTCACCAAGGAGAAATCCCCACTCTTATAGCCATTCCAGATAGCCTCCGTATCCAGCCTCCCATTCCCCTTGCGGCCAAAGACCCCTTTGGCATGGCACACCGTGCCCGCCAGGAATACGAGCAGCCATACAATCCAAGTCATATGAATCCAAGTCCTATGCGCGCTGACCGGGTTCAAGGCTCGGAACGCTACGATGGCGTCTTTAATAGGGGAGTGCATGGCGTCCAAAGGTAAAAAATGCCATCCCCCTCTGTCTGTGATGGAGTGCACACCGAGGCGGAGTCTTTCCGCGCTGTCTGGGTCCGTAAAAGCCTGGGCCTCCTCTTTGACCCGGCCCGATTCGTACGTATCTTAAGGACAGGTACGTCAGCATGCACAAAATCCTCCTCACCATGGGCGATCCCGCCGGCATCGGCCCGGAAGTGGTCGTCAAATGCCTGGCCGCCATGGGGCACCAGGAGGATCCGGAACCGGTCGTGGTCGGCGAGCGCGAAATCCTCGAAGAGACCGCCAAGGCCCTGGGCCTCAAGATCCAATTCTGCCCGGACGATTCCCCCCGCCATGGCCGCGTCAAGGTGCGCAGCATGGATCTGGTGCGCCCCGGGGACTTCGAGCTAGGCAAGGTTTCCGCCATGTGCGGCAACGCCGCCTACCATTATTTCGCCCATGCGGTGGAATCCTGCCTGGCGGGCGAGGCCCAGGCCATCGTCACCGCGCCCATCCACAAGGAAGCCATGAACCTGGCGGGCCACCGTTACGTGGGCCACACGGACATCCTGGAGAAGATGACCGGGGCCGAGACCGTCATCATGGCGTTGGTGCACCCCAAGATCATCGTGAGCCACGTGACGGATCACGTGCCGTTGCGGCTCGCCCTGGAATTCATCACCATCCCTCGCATCAAGGAAGTGGTGAAACTGACCTGGCGCACCCTGGTGGCCACCCGCACCCACGCGCCCCGCATCGCCCTGGCCGGCGTGAATCCGCATGCGGGCGAGAACGGCCTGTTCGGCCGGGAGGAGATCGAAATCCTCCGGCCGGCCATGGAAGAGCTGCGCGCGGAAGGCTTCCCCACTTTCGGCCCCTTGCCCGGGGACACGGTGTTCCTGCAGGCCCTCAAGGGCCGCTTCGACGCCGTGCTCGCCATGTACCATGATCAGGGCTTCGGTCCGATGAAGACGGTGGACATGGCCAACGGGGTCAATTGCACCCTGGGGCTGCCTTTCGTGCGGACCTCGCCGGATCACGGCACCGCGTTCGAAATCGCCGGCAGCGGCCTGGCCGAGCCGGAGTCCATGATCGCGGCCTGGGGCCTGGCGGCGCAATTGCTGAAGGCGGGATCGCTCCGGGAAGAGTGACCCGCCCGGAGGAGACCGCAGGAAGCCCAAGCCTCCCCAAAAACCCAACCTCAGCCCATCAGGGCCTTCATCTTCCGGCAGGTAGCGGGAATGTCACCCGATGCGAAGATGGCGGTGCCGGCCACGATCACGTTCACGCCGGAAGCGATGACTTCCCGCACGTTCCTGGGCCCGATGCCGCCGTCCATCTGGATGTCCAGGGCCAAGCCGAGGGCATCGGCCCGGGCGCGCAGCTTGCGGGCCTTGTCCAAGGCGTAGGGGATGAACTTCTGGCCCCCGAAGCCGGGGTTCACGGACATGATGAGCACCAGATCGAGTTCGGGCAGCACGTGCTCCAGGGTCTCGACGGGGGTGGCGGGATTGAGACTCACGCCCACCCGAACGCCCCGGCCATCCGCGGTTTTCAGGGCTTTGACCACCCGGATCAGGGAATCCAGGTGCAGAGTGGCCTCCTGGTGCACGGTAATGGAATCGGTGCCGGCCCGGGCGAACTCGGCCACGTACTTTTCCGGATTGGAAATCATCAGGTGACAATCCAGCGCCAACTTCGTGTGTTTGCGCGCCGCTTCCACCAAAATCGGCCCGAAACTGAGATTTGGCACAAAGTGTCCATCCATGACGTCCAGGTGGACCCAGTCCGCTCCCCCTTGTTCCAGGGCGGCCAGTTGCTCCTTGAGGGATGCCAGATCCGCGTTCAGGATGCTGGGAGCCAACTTGTTCGCCGAAGCCATTTTTCTTCCTCCTGGACCCTGAAAAAGTAGTTTAATAAAGAGGCCATGGGATTGCGGCATCTACTCACCGCCTGCGGGGCGAAACTGAACGGGCTTCTCCGGGCGCGGCGCATCAGGAGCGCGATCTTCTCGGGAAGCCCGGTCCTCTCCGGCATCGCGGCCAGCGCGGACGAACCCGGCACCTGGTGCCTCACCTACAGAAACGGACTCATGCTCACCCTGGGCGAAGCGGGCATCCTCGATTACCAGGACCGCGAATTCGGCCATTTCATCGGCGGCCAGAGCCCGGGCGCAGCGCCGGACAACCGGGATTTCCTGGTGCAATTGCACAAGCTCGTCCTGAAAAGCCTGCTCCGTTACATCATCCATCCGGGCCTGGACCTGAGCCAGCGGGAGCGCGCGGCGGAAGCCGCCACCAAGCTCTGGCTGGCCTCGGAGAACCGCCCGGGCAAAGGTCCGGACCACTCGATGGTGGACAACGGCTCCTGGACCGCCGTGAACCGCGCCTTCAGCGGCTGAAGGCTTTGGGCGGCCCGGGGGACGGGTCGCCCGGCATGGGATGGAAGGATTCTTTCGCGGCCGGAGCGGTTCATTTCCGGAAGAAGTCCGGATCGCGCGCGAGCACCACCGCCAGGGCCTCCCGCACCAGGTCCTCGGGTATCCCGAAGGTTACCCGCAGCGCTTTCCGCATCTCCTCCCGGTCCAGTTTGCGCATTTCCCCGCCCTCCGGGGTGCGCACCAGCAGGCTCCGCTTCTGCAAATAGAACTGGCCGCCGTCCTTCACCCGGTTCAGCACCGGATAGCCCATCATGGGCAGGGCATAGGAAGCCTCCCAATGGGCCAGGAACTCCGCTTCGGAGACGGCCCGGCGGCGGAAATCGAAACGCTGCTTGAGCGCGCCCCTGGGCCCGCTCCACAGGCGCCAGACGCCCTCGGCCGGCAGGTCCTCCACGCGCACCTGGTTGGGGGAGATCCAGGCTTCCGCCGCAAGGCCCGCCTCCGGCAGCGGCAGGGGGTCGAAAATCATGTACCCGGGATCGAGCAGGAACCCCCTGCCCTCCCACTCGAAGCGCAAGGCGCAATGGATGTTCCGGGTCCTGCCCTTGTCGCCCATGAGCAGGGCGCAGTCCAGCCCCGCGGCCCGGATGCGCTCCCGCAGCCACCAGGTGAGGGAAAAGCAGGTGCCCCCCGCGCCGGTCTCCCGGGACTTCTCCAGCCAGTCCGAGGCCAGCCCCAGGGTACTTTCCATGTTACCCCCCCGGCTGAAGGCCGCGATCTTGCTCAGGTTCTCGTAGGGCAGGGCGGAGAGTTCGCGCAGGGCGGAGAGGACGGGGGCGGGGAGGGGCGCGAAGGGGGGCATCAGGGAGTGGAAGGGACCTGGATGCGGATGCCGCGGATTTTCCGGCCCGGATTGAGGTCATCACGCATGATCGGTATGCACATAATACGCGCAAAAGGACGGGGGCGCAACGGAAATGACCGGAAATCCGCCGGTCCCTGCGTCGAGGCGGCCTGCAAGGCCATTATGCATCGGGGAAACCGGATCCGATGACCTTTGAAGGTTGACATATTGATGCCTCTCCTGGTATATTTTGATGTATGAGAACGACAATCCGATTGAATGATGCGCTCCTCAGGCAAGTCAAGCGCAAAGCGCTCGAGCAAAGCAAGACCTTCACGGCCGTCGTCGAGGATGCATTGGCCGCCTGGGTCCAAGGCGGTCCGATCGAATCCGGGAAAATCCGCCGGATCAAATTGCCGAAAAGCGGAAAAGGCGGCCTCTTACCGGGAGTGGATTTGGACAGCAATAAATCGCTCTTGGATAAAATGGATGGTTTGGTTTGATCCTGATGGATGCCAACGTGCTGGTCTACGCGTTCCGGCGCGATGCGGAGCGGCATTCGGAATTTTCCGATTGGCTGGAGAACGGCATTTCCGGGACGTCCCCCATCGGATACGCTGAAATCGTACTGTCCTCTTTCGTTAGGATCGTGACGCATCCGAAAATCTTCGCGAAACCCAGCACGGCCAAAGAAGCTTTCGCGTTCACGGACGAAATAAAGAAGCAAACGAACGCAATCCGGATCGCCCCTCAGGAAAACCATTGGAATATATTCCGGCGTCTTTGCGTGGAAGCCGAAGCAAAGGGAAATCTGGTTCCCGATGCCTATCTGGCGGCTCTCGCCATGGAGTCGGGAAGCACTTGGATTACCTGTGACAGGGATTTCGCCCGCTTCAAAGGGCTGAAATGGCGCCATCCTTTGGATGACTGACGTACATCCCGCTTGAATGACCCGGCCGATGCCGCCAAGTCCTATTTGAATAATCCCATACGAGCCCGAGGGCCCGCTAGGTCTTATGTGAATAATCCCATGCGGGCCCTTTGCTCCAAAAACAGGTCCACCAGGGTCAGCGCCGCCATCGCCTCCACGATCACCACCGCCCGCGGCAGCACGCAGGGATCATGGCGGCCCTTGGCCGCGAGCATGCGCTCCTTGCCCCGCCTGTCCACGGTTTTCTGGGGCAGGGAGATGGTGGCCGTGGGCTTGAAGGCGATGCGGCACAGGATGGGCTCGCCGTTGGTGATGCCCCCTTGGATGCCGCCGGAACGGTTGGTCTCGGTGCCGATGCCCGCGAAGCCCTTGCTTTTGCCTTTGCCCTTGTTCACGAAGGCGTCGTTATGCCGGCTGCCCTTGAGGCGCGTGCCCGCGAAGCCGCTGCCCACCTCGAAGCCCTTGGTGGCGGGCAGGGAGAGGAAGGCCCGCGCCAGTTCCGCCTCCGTGCGGTGGAAGACCGGTTCGCCGATGCCTTTGGGGGCGTTCCTGATCACCAGTTGGATGACGCCTCCCAGGGAATCCTGGGCCTTGCGGGCCGCGTCGATGGCCCGGGCCATCCGCTCCGCGGCCACGGGATCGGCGCAGCGCACCAGGTTGGACTCGATGGTCTCGAAGCCGGCCTTGAGCGGATCGAGGGCGGCGTCCACCTCTCCCACCTGGGACACATAGGCCAGGATCTCCGTGCCGCAGGCTTCCTTCAGGACCTTGCGGGCGATGGCTCCGGCGGCCACGCGGCCGATGGTCTCCCGGGCCGAGGCCCGGCCGCCGCCGCGGTAGTCGCGGAAACCGTACTTGAGATCGTAGGTGAAGTCGGCGTGGGAGGGGCGGTACAGTTCCACCATGTCCCCGTAATCATGGGAGCGCTGGTCGGTGTTGGGCACCAGCATGCCGATGGGGGTGCCGGTGGTCCTGCCCTCGAACAGGCCGGAAAGGATGTCCACCTGGTCCGCCTCTTTGCGGGGCGTGGTCAGCTTGCTTTGGCCGGGGCGGCGGCGATCGAGTTCGGCCTGCACGTCGGCCTCGGCGAGCTTCAGTCCGGCGGGGCAGCCGTCCACCACCACGCCCACGCCCTTGCCGTGGCTTTCGCCGAAGGTGGAGATGCGGAACAGGGAGCCGTAAATGCTGGACATCAGTTCGGCCGCAGCTTGGGGTTGTTCTTGTGCCGGTCCGCGTCGCGCGCGGTTTTCTTCTCCAGGTTCTTTTCCAGCGCCTCGGTCAGGTCGATGCCGGTTTGGTTGGCCAGGCAGATGAGCACGAACAGCACGTCCGCCATCTCGTCGCCCAGGTCCTTGGCCAGGTCGGCTTTCTTGAAGCTCTGATCGCCGTAGGTGCGGGCCATGATGCGGGCCACCTCGCCCACTTCTTCCATCAGGATGGCGGTGTTGGTGAGTTCGGTGAAATACCTCACTCCCACGGTCTTGATCCAGGTGTCGACCCGGTCTTGGGCTTCTTTGAGCGTCATTGAGGATCCCGGCGGCCGGCATCCGGCACGGATACGTTCCGTCGGGAGGCGCGCCCCCAAAATCTAGTTCAGAATCGGGGGCCTGCAAGGCCGGGGACGCCCGTTCCCGGGCGCGCTTACCTTTCCTGAACATACGAGTCCTTTTTTCGGATGGTACGGATAGCCGCCCTGAGACGTCTCAAGGACAGGGACCTGGACCTGCCGGAGCGCCTTTCCGCGGAGGACCCGGGGGAAGGGCCCGAGCCGCTTTGTTTTTTACCTTAAGTGGGCCGTACGCAAGAGAAGAGATTGCAAATTGGAAATTGAAAATTGCAAAACGCAAATTGAACGGGAAAACCGTCCGGATCCGGCTTCCGTTCCCCGGTTTTCAATTTTCAATGTGCAATTTTCAATTCGCAAGAATCCCCGGTTCCCGCCCTTCTGATGGACATCCTACTCGTCACCCAGGACTTCCCCCCCGAACGGGGCGGCATCCAGACCTATGTCCTGGAGCTGGCCCGCGGTTTCATGGCGCGGGGCCACGCGGTGCGGGTCCTCTGCCCGGGGTCGGCGTCCGATGCGAATCCCTTGCCCGGCCTCAAGGACCTGGTCCGCCT
This sequence comes from Fibrobacteria bacterium, assembly GCA_035275285.1. GTDB lineage: Bacteria > Fibrobacterota > Fibrobacteria > UBA11236 > UBA11236 > Chersky-265. Next base: position 30,185 of record DATENA010000193.1, read on the forward strand.
GAGCGTTCCCGGCTCCTTCCTGTTCCTGCCGCTCCTGACGTACCTTCCCGGTTACCTGAGGCGCAACCCGGGCGTGACCCACGTGCTCTACGCCCAATGGCAGGCGGCGGCGGCCGGGACGTTCCGGGCCGGCCGCCGGAAATCCGGAAAAGCCCCGAAGTCCTTCTGCCTGGTGCACGGCCGCGAGCTGCTCACCTCCGTGTTCGGGCCCTTGGCGCCCGCCTTGATGCGGCGCACCTTCCGCCGCCTGGACGCCGCCTTTCCCAACAGCAACGAGGTCCTGCGCCTCACCCATGAAAAAACCTCGGCGCGATGCCCCCTGCACCTGGTCCATCCCGGTGTGGATCCCGGCCTGTTCCGCCCCACCGACGCCGGCTTCCTGCGCGCGCGCTACGGACTGGGGGATGCGCCCGTCATCGTCAGCATCACGCGCATGGTCGCGCGCAAGAACCTGCGCCGCCTCATCGAAGCGTTGCCCGGGGTGCGGGCCGCCGTGCCGGGGGCCGTGCTCGTCCTGGGCGGAACCGGTCCGGAGCGCGAGGCCCTGATGCGTTCGGCCGCGGACCTGGACTTGAGCGAATCGGTGCGCTTCCCCGGCCGCATCCCGGACGGGGAAATGGCCGCGCATTACAGCCTGGGCGATGTATTCGCCCTGCCCAGCCTTTCCTCGGACAAGGACGTGGAAGGCTTCGGCATCGTGTACCTGGAAGCGGGCGCCTGCGAGGTCCCCGCGGTGGGGGGCCGGGCCGGGGGCGTGCCCGATGCCGTGGCCGATGGGGAGACCGGCCTGCTGGTGGACCCTGAAAATACCCAAGAGATCCAAGCGGCCCTGATCGACCTGTTGCGGGATCGGGCGAAAGCGCGCGCCATGGGACGGAGGGCCCGGGAACGCATCGAAAAAAGCCTTACCTGGACGGCCGCGGCCGACCGGGTGCTGGGGTTGATGGGGTGACTATCTTTAGGGTACTTTGAATCCCATGGACGCCACCGAATTGGATCCCAGATCGGGCGAAAGCCCGCGCACCCTCCGGGGGGCCTTCACCTCCAGGGTGATGGCCGTGGACGTGGCGTGCTTCCGCCTGTTGGCCTCCCTTTCCGTGCCCAAATGGGTTTCCCTGCCCCTGGTGCTCCTGGTGCGCATAGGGGACGGATACATGTGGGCCGGGATCGCGTTCTGCCTGTGGTGGGTGCTGCCCCTCTCCGAGGTGAAGTCCATCGTCGCGCATTGCCTGCTCGCCATCGCCGTCAGCCTGTGCATCTATTTCCCCATCAAGTTCGGCATGAAGCGGTTGCGCCCTTACGATAACGGGATGGACGTGACGCCTCTGGTCCCTCCCCTGGACAAGTACAGCTTCCCTTCCGGCCATACCATGAACAACCTCGCCGTGGCGCTCACCCTGGCCTACCACCTGCCCGGGGTGATCGTCCCGGCCATGCTCTTTCCCGTAACGATGGGCCTGCTCCGCATCCTGTTCGGAGTGCATTACTTGAGCGATATCGTGGGCGGGACGCTGCTCGGCGCGGCCGCGTTTTTCATCGCCAAGACCGTTTTCCCCTCTTTCGGTCCGTAAAACCTGTTTCCGTCCCGTTTACCGCTTTTCCGGGCCCTTATCGGGATGCTAGAATATCCTCCGGCGGCGCCCGGCGCATGCATGGAATTAGCGGGGACAAAGTGGTATCTTTCCCTGGGTCCGCGATTCCCGCGCATGTCCGGAAAACAACCGCAGAAGGTATCGAGAAGGTGTTGAGTTTGCGCCATTCGGCCTTGCTGCCCATCGCGGGTCTTCTCGCCGTCACGGCCGCGTTCGCCATCGATCCCGCGGCTCCCACCGCCCCCCCGAGCCTGACGCAGAAACCGGAAAAGGCCCGGTCGGATTCGGCCGAGGCGCGGGCCGCCGCCGATTCCCTTCTGAAAGCCGATACCGCCGCGGACTCGACGGGGCCCAAGAAGCTCTACGAGTACATTTCCTATCCCCTGCTCCAGGTCGTCACCTGGCCCCTGGAGGTGGTGGTGGCCCCGGTGGTCAGGGGGCTCATCTACCCGGTCAAACCGCCATTGCGCTACTTCCTCAACGAAAACGTCATCGATCGCACCATCGATCTGATCAGCTTCGGCAAGGGCGACAAGGTCATGCTCTATCCCACCATGAACCTGGCCCCGGGCACGGGGTCTTCGGTTGGATTGACCTTGCGCTACAACTCGGTGTTCGGCCGCCCCACGGAACGCCTGGTCTCGCAAGGCAACCTCTTCGTCAACGGGGACTCCAAATTCCGCACCTACGTGACCGCGTCCAACCTGGGGGGCACGGGGTTCGACACCAAGGCCTCGGTGAGCCTGACGCGGGTCAAGAACACCAGCGTCAACCAGCCGGGCACCAACGCCTTCTGGTTCTACGGGGACTCGTCCAACGCCTATTCCCTGTCCCTCGGCCATCTCGTCTTCGAGAAGGTGGGCCTCAAGGGGACCTTCACCTTTCGGGACAACCACTTCGGCAAGGCCCCGCCCCAGGACGATAGCCTGGAAAGCGATTTCTTCCGGAACGAGGCCGGCGTGCTCGACTCCAGTTCCCGCGGCCTCCTGAGCAATTGGCAGGACCGCATCCTGGTGGCGCAGATCTACCGCGACACCCGCATCAACCAGAACATTCCCCTGGCGGGGAGCCAGTTCTATTTCAACTACCACTATCACCTGACCAACGCCCACCACGACTTCCATGCCTGGGAAGTCAACGTGTCCAACTATTACAAGCTGGGCAGGGAGAAGTACGAAATCTCCGGCGAGGAGGAGAAGCGGGCCGGAGGCTTGAACGTGAAGAAACTCCTCAAGAAGATCGAGATGCAGCGCCTTAAAAAGGAGCTTTTCAACCGCAAGGTGCTGGCCCTGCACGCGTATGCGGCCCAGTCCTACGAGATCGAGGGGAACACCATGCCCGTGTACGGGTTGCAGACCCTCGGCAACGACACCCCCTTGCGCGGGTACGGAGGCAGCCGTTTCCGCGATTATACCGTGGCTTCGGTGAGCGGCGAATACCGCTTTCCCGTGCTGCGCCTGGTGGACGGCATGGTGTTCAACGAATACGGCATCTTCGGCCCGAGTTGGGAGGAGATCGATTTCTTCGACAGCCTCAGGAACTCGTGGGGCTTCGGCATCCGGGTCCGCCGCCCGGACATCTTCCTGTTCCGCCTGCAGCTGGCCTTCCACGGCACCAAGGGCATCCAGGTGAACATGTCGGTGGACGAGCCCTTTTGACGGACCCGATGTACATTTCCAGCTTGCACCATGCCGGCACCCCAGAATCATAAACCGGATGCGGCCGCGACGGCCAAGTCGGCGGAACACCATCGTGATTTCATCAACAAGGGCTCCCGGTTCATGTTCCTGGACAACGTCTCCAAGGTGGCCGAACCGCTGCTGGTGCTGTTCTGCGCCAAGGCGTACGCGGGCGGGGACTGGGGCATTTTCAAGTACTACGAATCCCTAATCCTGCTGCTTACCCGCCTGGGGGCCCTGGGGCTGGACCGCGGCATCGTCTGGATCTACGCGCGTTGCGCGGACGATTCCGCATTCGTGCGCCGCTTCTCCCGGGCCGTGAACCTGGTCTTCCTGCTTTCCCTGGCGGTGTTCTTCTTCGTCCTGATGCAGCACCTGGGGTACCTGCCCGCCATCGGATCGTGGACGGACAAGCTCCCCAAGGCCCCGCCCGTCCAACTGGTGCTCTTCCTGGCCAGCGTGCCGGTGCAAGCTTGCGCGCTGATCTTCCTGCAGTCCCTGATCAACAAGCGGGTGCTTTACTTCGGCCTCCTGATCAAGAACCTGCTGGTCCCCGCCGCCATCTACGCGCCCGCCCTGCTCCTGGCCTTCACCCCCTGGAAGACCGTGGGGCTGGCCTTGCCTTACCTGTTCGGCAACCTGCTGGGCCTGCTGCTCTCGGTTCACGGCTTCCTCAGATACTACCGGGTCTCCTGGAAGGACTGGGCTTTTTCCGCCTTCCCCTCCCGGGAATTGCTGCGCTTCTCCCTGCCCCTGGCCAGCACGGACTTCTTCATGAGCTTCGCCTACCGCTTCGACATGCTGCTCCTGGGCCGTTTTTCCGGCATCCACGAAGTGGAGATCTATTCGGTCATCGTCATGGTCTCCAACACGCTGCGCTCCCTGCGCCAGTCCTTCGACGGCATCATGCTCTCAGTGTTCTCCGCAGGGGGGGCCACCCGGGAGATCGGCGAGCCGCAGGCGCGCAATTTCAACTATGCGTCCTGGCTAGTGACCTCGGTGCAGATCCCCTTTTTCTTCCTGGCCCTGTTCTTCGGAAGGCAATTGCTCTCGCTCATCGCCCCCGTTTACGGCGACGGGTACCGCGTGCTCGCCATCGCCACTTTTTTCGGCCTGCTCACCACGGTGGGCGCCTTTTCCGGCCAATTGCTGGTGGGGATGGGCAAGACCTTTATGATCCCGGTCTCCCAGGTGATCTTCTTCGTCGTCAGCACCCTGCTCAATTTCCTCATGGTCCCGCGCTACGGCGCCGAAGGCGCGGCCTTCGCTACGGGCCTGTCCATCTTCATCGGCGGCCTGGCCTGTTTCGCGGGCATCTGGTATTATGCCGGATCGCCCATCTTGCAGGCCGCCTACCTGATGCCGCTGGCCGCGGGATCCGCTATCTACGCGGGCGCGGCGACGATCCACTTCCTCCGGCCGCTCCCCCTGCCCACGGATATCGCCCTGTTCGCCGCCGCCAGTGCCCTGTTCGCCTGGCATGCGCGCCATCATTGGAAGAAGTTCAATGGCCGCGCGCCCTGACCCGTCCGCGGTCTGCCTCCTGGGCAGCCACGAAACCGATTATCCCCGCAACCGTAGCATCCGGGACGCCCTGGAGGCCGCGGGCTTCCGCACCGTATCGGCGCATTCACGGGCGCCGTTCCCCTGGCGCCACCTGATCCTGGCGTGGCGCTGCCTGCGCCTCCGCAAGCGGGCGGAGTGGATCTGGGTCACGGAAGGCGGCCACCGTCTGGTCCCGTGGGTGCGGTGCCTGGCGTTCCTCACGGGCCGCAAGGTAGCCTTCGATCCATTTCTCTCCCGCTACAACACGCGCGTGGAGGACCGCCGCC
>DATENA010000194.1:0-22794 GCA_035275285.1 Fibrobacteria bacterium
CGATTATCCGTCCCGGTCCCGATTGCGTGCGACCCGGTTATGGAGAATACCGGGGCATTGTTTCCCGGCAGTACCAATATACTCCATGGTCTCAAATGCCGCCAAGCGAAGATTTGCGATCGCCTCCGGACCTCCGGCGGCCCCGACTTTATGGCATCACCGCGATGCGGCACGGGCGGCGCGATCATGGCGCGATCGCGCCGCCCGGGACGGAATGTCCCGATAAATGGCGGAATCGCCGGAGAAGCCGGCGGAAAGGATCAGGCCCGTGTTTCGCGGGCGTCGTATTCCGCTTGGACAACCTGGCAAGGCGCCTGGATCCTGTTCATGGTCGCGGCGATGGGCTCGTCGAGCATGGTCACGCAATTGCCCTTGAGGAGCTTGGCGTCCAGCTTGCCCAGGGTGAACCGGAAGCTCTTGGTATAGTCCGCGGTCCCGCCCTCCGTGACCACGTTCACCGTGATACCGTAACTTCCCTGTTCCCAGTAACATTTCTGGTCCAGGTCCGTGTACGCGGAAACGCAAGCGTCCCGCTTCTTGAACTCGCTTATGAGTTCCTCGTGGTCCCCTTTGCCTTCCGGGGGAGGGAATCCCGCCCCGCCCGCCAGGGAAGGCCCGCCCCGGCGCTGGCGCCATTCGAGGATGCGGCGTTCCGTTTCGCGCCAATGATGGTAATAGGATTGCAGGATCCCTTTCACTTGCCGGAATCCTTCCACGTCGTGGAACACGACGTTGTACCTGCGGGTATCGCCCGGCGAGACCAGGAAGGGATGCGGCATCTCCCAGGCCTTGGCGCCCGCCAGGGGGAGCAGGAAATTGGGCTTGAAAGCTATCCAGCGGAATTCGCGCCTGGCCTTGTCCTTGTCGGCCACCAGGCTCACTTCCACGGATTGCACGAACACTTCCTTGTCCACCGGCCGCAGCACCCCGGCCAGGGCGATCAGGGGGCCGTTGGCGTCGAACCCCACTTCGATGGAACCGCTTTCATAGAGTTCCAACCGCCTGCGCCCGCCGGATTTGCGCAACAGGAACCAGATCCAGAATTGGGCGACGGCCAGGATCGAGAGGATCCACGGCCCCTGCTCGCGGAGGAATGCCGTCACGGGTTCTCCGCGATCCCCTGCCGGGCGATCAGCAGGCAGGCCCGGGTATCGGCGAAGGCGATTTCCAGATCGAAAAGGATGTGGGAGAGGAAAACCGCCGCCTCCTTGCCTCCCGAAGCCGCCGACTCCGCGGTGGCGGCCAGGTCCCGGATGGACACGGCTCCGATGTTCTCCGCCAGGCAGCGGAGGATGTGCGCGGCCAGGGCGACCTTTTTCAGGTCCTTGGTCCGGCCCCCGTCCCAGGCCTCCTGGATCCGCATGGGCCCGTCCTTCAGGAACAGATCGATGAGCTTGATCAGGAAGGCTTCCGACCGCTCTTGCTTGATCTTGGACAGGACTCCGGCATCGAGGCATTTCGCGGGCATGGAATTCTCCCTATGGGGCCGTTCCCGGCTTCCCCTCCATTGTATCCCACCGGGACCCCGCGGGGCAACGGTGAACCTCCCGCAGCCGGGCGGAAAATCAGGTTTTCCGGAGGATATTCCGCACCCGGGCCACCAGTTCCAGCGGAGAGAACGGCTTCACCAGGTAATCGTCGGCGCCCTGTTGGAACCCCCGGGCGATGTCCTTTTCCTTGCCCAGGGAGGTCAGGAGCAGGATGGGCAGGTTGGCGGCGGCCCGGGTGGACCGCAACTTGGGCAGCAATTGCATCCCGTCCAGGCCGGCCAGCTTGGCGTCCAGGATGCACATCGAATAGGCGCCCGTGGCCGCGGCTTCCACGGCGGCGGCGCCGTCGGAGAGGTGATTGATGCCGAAACCCTCGCGGCCCAGGCGGCTCTTGATGATGGCGGCGACGGTCTCGTCCCCTTCGGCCAGGAGGATGGACCGGGGCTGGTGCGCCGGCTTGTCCGTGGAAGTGAGCACGCAATTGCGGCCCTGGGCCTTGGCCAGATAGAGGAAGCGATCGGCTTCCGCGATGGCTTCCTCCACCGTCCAACCGGGGAGGATTTCCGTGACCCCCGCCGAGAAGGTGACATGGAAGGTACGTCCTCCCGAGGCCGTGAATTTCTGGGCCGACAGGGCCTCCAGGGCCTTGCGCACCGCCATGCCCGCACCGTCCAGGCCCGTATTGGGGAACAGGGCGACGAATTCCTCGCCGCCCCAGCGCGCCAGCAGGTCCGATTTGCGCAGGGCCCCCGTGAGGATGGCCGAGGCGCGCCGCAGCACTTCGTCCCCGGCCGCGTGCCCGAAGGTATCGTTGACGTACTTGAAGCGATCCAGGTCCAGGATGCAGGCCGAGACCGGCTCGCCCCGGCGGCCGGCCAGGGAAATGTTGCGCGCGTAGGCCTCCCGGAAGGCGGCGCGGTTGGGCAGGCCCGTCAGGTGGTCGCGGCGCGATTCGCGCAGATTGCCTTCGGTGCGGTACAGCCAGGCGGACACGGCCGCGCAGATGGTCTCGATCTCGAACGGTTTCTCGTAATAGGCGTCCGCGCCCAGGGCGAAGCATTCGGTCTTGGGTTGCGCCCCCAGCTTGGCGGAAAGCACGATGACGGGGACGTTCGCCGTGGCCGTCCTCTCCTTGAGGCGCACCAGGAAATTGCGGCCGTCCGTATCCGGCAGGATCAGGTCCAGCAGGATGAGGGAGACTTTCTTCTCCTCCAGCACCGCTTCCGCGTCCTCGGCGGTGGCGGCGATGAGGATCTCCCGGTTGGAAGATTCCAGAACGGTGCGGAGCAGATCGGTGATGTAGGGATCGTCGTCGATGAGGAGGATTCCGGCCTTGTCCTCCATCTCGGAGACGGCGCAGATTTCCTGGATGGCCTCCAGCAGCTTTTCCAGGGCCAAGGGGAAGGCTTCCGGGGTGGAGTCTTCCAGGGCGGCGGCCTTCTCGGTGATCTCCGGGAAACCGTAGGTCGCTCCCGATCCGCGCAACGTATGGGCGATGCGGCGCACGGACTCGATGGGCTCACGGCTGCCGTCCAGCTCGCGCCGGGCCGCCTTGAGCGCCTCGATGCGGGTGGCGAGGCCCGCCCTATACCACTTCTTGAGATCTTCCACGTATCAATCCCGGCGGAGTCCCGGCCTCCCCGCGTCCGCGGGCCGCCGGAAGGGGTGCCTGCGCTTCAAATCCGCATCATCCGGCGCGGTACCCGTAGGCGCTTTTTTCCTTCTGCAGCCAGGACTTCGCATGCCCCAGCATGTCGTCCAGTTGGCAGAGCAGCGGCAGCACGATGTCCTTGGCGCCCGCTTCCGCGAGCCTGTCGATGCGGCCGGCCATGTCGCTGATCTCAGTAGCGCCCACGTTACCGGCCGCGGTCCCGATGCACCGCACCGCGCGGCCCAGGCCGTTGAGGTCCCCGGCGCGCCCGCGGTCGCAGGCGTCGTCCATCCGCAAAGGCACTTTTTCCAGGAATTGATCGATGACCTTGGCCATCAAGGCCACGCCGCCCGTGCGTTCCAGGTCGTCCAGCGCCCGCCTATCGAAAGGTCCTTCCGTCATCGCAAACATAACGAACTCCGGGTAATGGTCGCGTTATTGGACGAATCGCGATCCCATTCTACCACGCGGTTTCCGGCTTTGCCTAGAGGGTGTTATGCACAATTTCCGCTACCTCGGCCGGCGGCGCGGCATTCCGCATGCGGGCGGAGTTTACTTTAAGTTGTCCGTGAACCCGCCCGGGCACACCGCTCCGTCCCGGCGCCGGAGCCGCGTCCGCGAAAGCATCCGGATTTAGCCTTTTGGGGCTTTCGGGAACTCCGCTCAGGACGCCGGCGGCCACGGGAGCCGCGTGCCCGTGAGCGCGATGCCTTGCGCGTCCACCTCCGCCCAATGGGCATAGGCCTCCAGCCCTCCGGCGCGGGCCGAGGCCAGGGTCGCCGCGTACAGGGGATCGATTTCCGCCGCCGCGCGGAAGCCCATGAGACCGTCCGAGCGCTGCACCACGAACAGCAACACCGCCCGATCCCCGGCCGCCTTGGCCGCCAGCAGTTCCCGGATATGCTTGACTCCCCGGGCGGTCACCGCGTCCGGGAACGCGCTCAGGCCGTCCGCGCCGACCATGGTGACGCTCTTGACCTCGACGAAGCATCTCTCGCTTCCGCGGGTGAGCAGGAAATCGAAACGGGTGGATTCCCCGTGGCGGGCTTCCCGGACCAGGCCCCGGTAGCCCGCCAGTTCCGGCACGGCTCCGGCGCGGATGCCCTCTTCGGCCACGGCGTTCGCCAGCGCGGGATTGACGCCTATCCAGCACGCGCCGTTGTGCACGGACTCCAAGGTGTGCTTCAGCTTGCGCGCGGGATTGGGGCTTTCGCTCACCAGGACCGGCCAGCCGGGCACGGCGCAGCCCAGCATGCTGCCGGGATTCGCGCAATGCGCCGTGAGTTCCTCGCCGGAATCCAGGCGCACGTCCGCCAGGAAGCGTTTGTAGCGGCGGATCAGGATCCCCTGCCGCAAAGGACCCGGATACTTCAAGCGTCCCCTCCCCGCGCAAAAATAGCAAGCCCGCTTCCGCGGGACCGTCCGTTACCGAGTGCGCCCCGGGCGCGTCCAATCCCCGGCCCGGGGCGGGATAATTGTTGGAAACCGCGTTTTTTAATAAAGTTTACGCATCCCCAACCAGGATTGAGACTTGGGCAAAGACGATTCGCGACCGGCTTCCCGGCTGGGAGCCATTTTCGATTGGGACGGGGTGGTCATCGATTCCTCCCGGCACCATGAAGAGAGCTGGAACCGCCTGGCGCGGGAGGAGAACCGCATCCTGCCGGAAGGGCATTTCCTCAAAGGCTTCGGCATGAAGAACGAAGCCATCATCCCCGCCATCCTGCATTGGACGGGTGAAGAAAGGGAAATCCGCCGGCTTTCCCTGCGCAAGGAGGTGCTCTACCGGGATATCATCCGCGAATGGGGCATCGACCCCCTGCCCGGCGTGCGCGTCTTCCTGGAACGCCTGCGGACGGCGGGGATCCCGCGCGCGATCGGTTCCAGCACCCATCGGCTCAACATCTCCACGTCCCTGGAAATCCTCGGCCTGGCGGGCTTCTTCTCCGCCATCGTCTCCGCGGAGGACGTGACCGCCGGCAAGCCCGATCCGCAGGTGTTCCTCCTGGCCGCGGCCGAGCTGGACCGCGCTCCCGCCCTGTCCGTCGTCTTCGAGGACGCGCCCATGGGGATCGCCGCGGCCCTGGCGGGCGGCATGAAGGCCGTCGGCGTTTCCGGCACCCACGGATCCTCCGTGCTGGCCGGGGCGCACAAGGTGGTGCGCCGCCTGGACGAACTCGCCGTCGCCGATCTGGAGGCGCTCTTTGGCTGAGGCTGAGGCCGAGGCCGCGCCGCATGGTTCCAATGTCGGGCTGCGCCTGACCCGCGAGCAGCGCGACCACGTCCGCAGCGAGGTCATCCGCCGCACGGTGGAGGACCACAAGGAAATGGTCCGCAAGTCGAAGGATCTGAACCTGGAAGTGATCATCAACGACGCGGTCTACCAGGAGCAGGAGCGCCTGCGCAGCGCCAAGCCGGGGAAAGAGGACCGCGAGCAGAGGCGCTTCTGGAACCAGGTGGAGCATGAATTCCACCGGGTTTCCGAGGCCGAGCGGGAAAGGATCCTGGAGCGCATCGCCGGGATGTACGTGGACGAGATCATGGGGTACTTCAATCCCGTCATCCACAAGGCGGCGGCGAAGATCCTGCCCTGGGGCCTCAAGGCCATGCTCAGCCGCTTCTCGCCCGCCGGATGGCTCAAGTACCTGGGCACGCGCCTCAACCTGGAGGAGAACCTGGTCATCAGCGGCCCCCTGGACCGCATCCGGGAACTGGCCGGGCGCGCCACCCTCATCATGACGCCCACCCACGTGAGCAACCTGGACAGCGTGGTGATCGGGCTGGGCCTGTACCAGAAACGGCTCCCGCCCTTCACCTACGGCGCGGGACTGAACCTGTTCAGCAATCCGATCATTTCCTTTTTCATGAACAACCTGGGCGCCTACAAGGTGGACCGCCGCAAGAAGAACGGCATCTACAAGACGGCCCTCAAGCATTATGCCACTCTCTCCATGGAGATGGGCCAGCACAACCTCTTCTTTCCGGGCGGTACGCGCAGCCGCAGCGGCGAGGTGGAACAGAAGCTCAAGCTGGGCCTATTGGGCTGCGGCGTGAACGTGTACGTGTCCAACCTGCGGGCGGGCAAGCCCAATCCGGACCTGTTCATCATCCCCTGCACCCTCTCCTGCGGCCTGGTGCTGGAGGCCCGCTCCCTGATCGAGGACTATCTCCAGGAAACGGGCAAGAGCCGGTACATCCGCGTGCGCAGCGATTTCAGCCGGCCCATGCGCGTGCTCAAATTCTGGCGCAACCTGCAGAGCATGAACTCCCGCATCCACATGCATTTCGGCGAGCCGTTGGATCTGTTCGGGAACCGGGTCGACAAGGACGGCATCAGCCGGGACTCCCACGGCCGCCCGGTGGACCGCGGCAAGTACGTGGAACGGGACGGGCGGCCCGCGCATAATCCCCAGCGGGACCAGGAATACACCCGGGAATTGGGCCGCAGCATCCTGGCCGCGTTCCGGCGCGACAACGTGGCCATGAGCACCCATGCCGCCGCGTTCGCGACCTTCAACGCGATGCGCCGCCGCAATCCCCAATACGATCTCTACCGCGCGCTGCGCACTTCGGGCCCCGATCACGCGGTCCCCGCCGCGCACGTCCACGCGGAATTGGCGTCCCTGCTGGCCCGCCTCCGGGACATGGAAGCCCGCGGCGAGATCCTTCTGGCGGACGACGTGAGGACGGGGAGCGCAACGGAGGTCTTCGCCAAGGCCATGGTGCACTTCGGGTCGTTCCACGACGGCGAAGTGCTGCTGCGGGGCGCCGACGGGATCTACACGGAAAACATGAAATTGCTCTATTATTACCGCAACCGCCTGGATCATTACGGGCTGGACGAGCGGCCGGACGCGGATCCGGTCCCGTCCGCGGCGGACGGGAAGGCATGAAGGCGGAGGGCATGGAAAGCATCGGCATCATCGGCGGCGGCAGCTTCGGCAGCGCCTTGGCGGACATGATCGGGACCAAAGGGCACCCCGTGCTGCAATGGTTCCGGACGCCGGAAGGGGCCGAACGCTTCAATGCGACCCGCGAGAACGCGAAATACCTGCCGGGGTTCCGGCTCAGCCCCAACATCGCCGCCACGGGCGATCTGGAGAAGGTGGCCCGCTCCTCCAAGCTGCTGGTGGTTTCCGTGCCCAGCCAGCATTTCCGCGAAGTGGCCGGCAAGCTGGGGAATTGGGTGGACGGGAGCCAGATCCTGGTGTCCACCACCAAAGGCATCGAGGCGCATTCCTTCAAGCTGATGACGGAGATCCTGCGGGAAGAGACCTGCTGCCTCAAGATCGGCGCCTTGAGCGGACCCAACCTGGCCAAGGAAATCGCGGCCAAGAAGCCCAGCGGCACCGTAATCGCCAGCCGGTACGAAGAAGTGATCCAGAAGGTGCAGGAGGTCCTGTCCGGCCCCTACTTCCGCGTCTACAGCAATTCCGACGTGTACGGCGTGGAGCTGGGGGGCGTCCTCAAGAACGTGTACGCCATCGCCACGGGGCTGGTGTCGTCCCTCCAAATGGGCGACAACACCATCGGCATGCTCATCACGCGCGGCCTGGCGGAGATGAGCCGCTTCGCGGACAAAATGGGCTCCAACCCGCTTACCTTCCTGGGGCTGGCGGGCGTGGGCGACCTGGTCACCACCTGCACCTCTCCCCTGTCCCGCAATTACCGCGTGGGGCTCATGATCGGGCGGGGCGCCACCCTGGAAGAGGCCGTAGCCGAGATCGGCGAGGTGGCCGAAGGCGTCAACACCGTGCGCATCGTCAAGGAAAAGGCCGCCCGGCTGGGCATCCGCATGCACATCCTGGAAGGCCTGCACGCCCTGCTCTTCGAAGGCATAGACCTTCCCACCGTGCTGAAGCAATTGATGAACGTTCCGCAGATGGAAGACGTCGAATTCGCGTACCGGGCCGGCACACCGCCCTCTTAGGCCGGAGCGCCCGCCCGAAAGACCGGAGGCATACGATGAAAATAAGCCAGGATCTGAAAAGGAGCCTCGCGGTCCAATTGCGGGACCGTTCCCGGGAATTGAGGAAATGGGCCAACGTCTCCCTATGGTCGATCTGGATCGGGTTGTTTTTGGGGTTCATTCTTTTTTTGTTCGGCCCGCCTTTCGTCTTAAGGCTCGAAGAGCGCATTTCCCGCGTTGCCTTCAGCGAATCCAATCGGCTCATCGCCGTCAATCTATTGAGGGTATCGTCCGGGCTGCTTTTGGCTTTCATGATCCAGATCCTGGTTTCGCTGTTCAGGTACAACATCCGCCTGTCCCATTACTACGAGTCCAGGGCCGATGCGCTTGAACTTATGGAAGACGGCGACGAATCCGCGTTCGAAAAACTGGTGTCCGTCCTTTCTTCCGAGAAGTTCGAGTTCGATAAGCTGAACGGCCCCGCCGACCAGATGATGGAATTGGCGAAGACGGCGATTTCAAATGCCAAAAAAGGGTAGCCTTGCCCTCCTCGGGCACTCCAATCGCCCGGTCGGCGCGGCTGCTCCTGCCGCGCGTTCCGTGACGCGCCACCGCCTCCGCTTCAGTTGGAGACTTTGCGCTCGATCCAGTTCTCGTTGGCGGCCCGCTCCGGATCGCGGCCGTACAGGCCCACCAGTTCGCTGCGGTCGAGGATATGGCCTTTGATGGCCTGGTCCAATTGCGCCTTGGTGGCCCGGGAAGCCAGCTCCAGCTTGATGTCCAGGGCATAGAGCCGGAAGAGGTAGCGGTGCACGCCCCAGCGCGGGCAGGGGCCGGCCCAGGCCGGCAGTTCGTAGTCCGTATCGCCTTCCACCGACCCGTCGGGAATGCTGTTCTCGGCGATCACGCGCGTACCGGCGTCCATGTTCCATACCGTCCAATGCACCCAATCGCCCACCAGGGCGTCCGGGTCTTCCATGATCAGGACCAGGCTGCGCGCCTTGGCGGTGACGCCTTTGATATGCAGGGGCGGACTCACGTTCTCCCCGTCGCAGGTGTACTTGCCGGGGATGTATCCGTTTTCCAGAAAAGCGGGACTGTAGATTTGCAGGCCCCAGGATTTACCGAAGATGGGGTCGTGCGAGCGGTCTCCGTAAGGCCAGGCGGCCGGAGCCACTCCGATGAGGCAAACGAAAAAGGCGGACGGTTTCATGTCCCCTCCCGATGCGGCTCTGATGAGGGCGCTCTCTTAGAATAGCGCATTTCCCGGAAAGTCCGCAAGGATTGTGAAGCGGAATTTTGCGGAAGGAGCGGAACTCGCGGATCCGGGCGGGGGGACGCGGGGGCCGTCCCCGCAAATACCCGGAAATTCGACGATAGCCTGGAGGCCCCGTGGTTACGGGTTTCGCGGCCATCCAGCCCCGGAAACCCGATCCGGGCGCCCGGTAGCCCGGCGGTGACGTCCCTTGCGGGGGAGCTGCCGGACCGGTCCCCGCGGATTGGTCATGGGGCATTCACCAGGCATAGCGGATGGTGTAGACGACCGATTTCTCCTTGTCCGGCGCGATTTTCAGGGGAAAGCGGAGGGTGGTCTGATCGACCTTCTCGAAAGGGACGGACGTTTTGACGATCTCCCATTGGCTCCAGCGCCAGGGATGCTCGTGGACCATCACCTCGGCCGCGTCCTTCTTATGGTTGCGCACCTTGATCTCGAACGTCTCCTCCACCACGTGGCCGGAGGAGAGGGTGCGGAAGTCCGTCTGCGCCCGCTGCCCCACCACGTCGAAGGCGTTGCCCAGGTACAGGCGCACCTCTTCGTCCTTGGGGGTATGGTCCAGTTGATCCTCGCCCACGAATTGCTCCCTGCCGTCCCCGTCCTTCTTGTACACGCGCACCTTGCCCTTGGGCAGGGGCAGCCCCAGGCCGGACTTCTCGTCGTTGCGGAAGGCCACGTACACGCCCACCTTGGCATTGGACTGCTCCCCCATGCTCTGCTGGCCGCGGTAGCCGGCGTTGTTGATCCAGTAACGCCAGCCTTGATCCATGCCGTCGTAGATGAGCAGTTTGCGCGCGGCCGCGTTCACGGCGGAAACCAGTTCGATCTGCTTGCTCTCGTTGTCGGCCACGTCCGTGCGCCGCTGCAGGCCGTAGATCTTGTACTCGAACAGGTCCTTCTGCTGGAATTGCGGCGCCGGCGCCTCGCTCATTTTCGCCAGGGCCCGCGTGCGGATCCCCTGATCGAATTCCTGGCGCACGATGTTTACGTCCCCGGCCACCAGTTTGAGGCCGGCGTTCCTGAACGCCGTGCCGGAATTGTTCACCAGGGTGACCCAGCCCGTCAGGTCCAGGCGCTCATCCTTCCCGTCGAGCAGGGCCACGTAGTCGCAGCTCCAGGAAACGGCGTTGGCCAGGTAGCTGATTTCGGCGCGCTGCTCCCCTTCCTTCGCCGAGGTGAGCAGCCATTCCAGTTGCGGCTTCAGGATCAGGCCTTCCGGCAGGCTCGGCAGGACCAATCGGCCCGCGGGGTTCAGCTCTATCTTCCCGCCGATCTCGGCCACCAGCCCGGGATTGGCCGCACCGCCGCCGTCGCCGCCGCCCCCGCCATAACGCTCGGGGTTTCCGCCGGCCGCCAGGATCCGGCCGGTCACGGCGTATTCCTTTTTCCTGTCCGCGTCGAAGCGGAGGAACTCCACCTGCCTGCCCACGTACTTCTCGAGCAGCTTGGCCTGGTTCACCAGATCGTATTGGTAATTCTGCTCCAGCACGCGCACGCCCGCCGGATCGGTGAGGCTGGAGAAGTGCAGCGAGGAGGGATCGATGGTGGCGGGAACGTCCGGCACCTGCACGCGGTTGGCCCCTTTGCCCAGGCCGAGGGTCCGCTCCTCGCGCACCAGCGCCATGCCGGCGTTGTATACCGTGAGGTCGACGGTTTTCCTTTCGCTGGCCGGCCGGGCCGGGAGCGCCGGCAGGGCCGGGAGCGCCGGCAGGGCCGGGAGCGCTTCCTTGGAAGCGGGAACCTCCCCCTTGTCGGCCGCCCACGCGCGCGGGCCTTGCAGGCCCAGCGCGGCCGCGGCGATCAGGGGAAGGAAGGGGATCGGGGAGGACGTCGGGAAGGATTTCATCGCGTACCGCCTTTCCATCGCGGGAATTTCTTCATCGGGAATAAACTAGCAAGCCGATTCCCCGTGGGCGGCGGCGGGCACCGCGTGGAAAGCCAGCACGGGCATCTGCCGCTCCACGTCCATGGGGAGCATGTCGGGATTCTCGCCATAGCCGCAGCTCACCGCCACCTTGCCGCGCGGCGCCTTGGCCAGGAAGAGCTTGGCGGAATCGCGGTGGAAGTACAGCACCTTGCCGATGGGCACGGGACCGTCCTCGTCCTCCACCCGGAACGGCATGGCCTTGGGATCGTGGGATTCAAGGCGGCTCAGCACGGGAGCGAAGCGGAGCCGCACCACCTGCCCGTCTTCCAGGGCGCATTCGATCAGGTCCGGGGCCTTCCACGCGGAACCGGCGCCGGGATTCCGATCCAAGCCCAAGGCGCAACCCGCCAGCCTGGCGCCCAGGGTCAGGTTCCCGGCGGTGCCGATATGGATGGTATCGTCCAAGGGCAGGTCCAGGGCCGGAGTCACGGTGATGCCGGATGCCCGCAAGGCCGCCTGGCGCTGGGCTTCCCGCACCAGGGACCATTCCCGATCCTCTTCGCCGGGCTTTTCCGAACGGTAACGCGCGAGTTGCACAGTCAGGATGGGGAGATCCTCCCGGCCCAGGGCTTTGCGCCAGCCCGCCGCGCCGGCGAGGAACCGCTCCAGGTAGTCCTCCGCCTTTCCCGGTTCCGCGTCGGTTTCCCCCTGGTACCAGAGCATGCCCTTGACCCTCCCCCCGGCCCGGTCCACCATGGCCTTGAGGTTGGCGAACAGGGGACCGGTTTCGGGATGCCAGGCCGCCAACGGCGATCCGCCCAGGGCGGCGGGCAGCAGGCCGATGGGATGGCCCGTCTCGCGTTTCAGGATGCGGGCGAAATGCAGGAAGGGCGAATGGCCGGTGTTATAGGTTTCCCGCGAGCGCGGGAAGACGGAAGCGGTGGCGTCGTTGAGGGGATGCGAAGCCAGCGCCCAAGCTCCATTGTGGCGCAGCATGTGCAGGCCGAGTTCGGGCCCGTCGTCGTAGGCGCTGCGCCCGTAGCCGCTGGCATTGCTCTGGCCGGCCAGGATCCACAGATCCCCCACGCCCAGGAAATGCCGCATGTCCCCGCGCAGCGACCACTCCCCCAGCTTGTTCCCCTTGGGATTGAAGCGCGTCTCCAGGCGGTACGGTCCGCCCGCGGGCACGGGATACAACTCCCCGCTCCACGCCCCTTTCGCGCCGGTCTCGGCCGCGCGCCAGTTCAGCTCCCCGCTCACGGGCGTCCCGGAATCCTCCCGCACCAGGCGCAGTTCCACGGTCCCGCCCGCGGCGCCCAGCAGTCCCATGGATTCCTTGGGGGCCCAACGGCCCGATGCCCTGATCCGCGCCCGGCCCTCCGCGTCCTGCTGCAGGATTTGCCAATCCGCGGGGCCGTTGTCGATGAACGCACCCCAGGGCTTGCCGTTCGCGTCCGTCTTTTCCGTTTCCGAGAGTTCCCTTTCCGACGCTTCCTTCATGCCGGGAAATCTAGGAAGTTAAGCATCGGCTATCTATTTTGGTACCGGCCATGTTACTCCACTACGATATCCGCGTCTCCGGGAAGGTCCAGGGCGTATTCTTCCGCGCCTCCGCCCGGGCGGAGGCCGACCGGCTGGGGCTGCGAGGGTTCGTCCGCAACGAGGAGGACGGCTCGGTCTATGCCGAGGCGGAAGGCGAAAGGGAGAACCTGGACGAGTTCCTGCAATGGTGCCGGAAGGGGCCTCCCCATGCCCGCGTGGAAGGGGTCAAGGCGTCCACCGGCGAGGCCAAGGGTTTCCGGGGATTCCACGTGCGCTGAAAGGCGAGTCCGATCATTCCCCGCCGGTCGGCTCCAGGCCCCATTCCTCCATCACCCGCCGCACGCGCTCTTCCACGGGCTCCCCCGCCCCGGGGGCCGCCGCCGCGCACAGGATGCGCATCTCCGGCTGCATCTGGCCCAACCGCTCGGTCAGTTCCGAAGGCAGCCGCGACAGGGTTCCGCGGTCCGCCAGGAACAGGCCGATGCAACCTACGTGCCATTGGCAGATGATCAACGCGTCCGCGAAGGTGCCCGCCTCCAGGACCTGCAGGCCTTCCACGCGCAACAGGGAGGCGATTCCCGTCCGCAAGATCGCGTCCGGCACCAGCAGGAGGATGGCGCGCTCACCCTTCCCCGGGGCCTCCATGGACGCCGGTTGCGGCCGGCGGATCAAGTCGCGCAGCTTGCGCACCAGGGATTCCGGTTTGAACGGCTTCGCCAGGAAATCCGCCTTCTCCTCCAGCACTTCGCTTTGCACCATCGCATCGGCGGGATATCCGGAGATGTACAGGATGGCCAGGCCGGGCCGCATGCGGCGCAGGGCCTGGGCCAGTTCGCATCCGCCCATGTAGGGGGGCATGTTGAGGTCGGTGATCAAGGCGCGGATGGGGCCGGGATGACGCTCCCCCAGGAGCAGCGCATCCACGCCGTTCTTGGCGGTGAGCACCTGATAGCCCTGGTTTTCCAGGACGTGCCGCGCGAAGTCCCGGATCTGCGCTTCATCGTCCACCACCAGGAGGGTATGGGCGGAGCTGTCCATGGGCGCCGGCCTTTCCGCCCCGGGGAGCCCCTCGCCGGGATCTCCCAATGCCTGGGGCCAGCCTTAAATTAAAAGTTTGCCTCGGGGGGTGGCAGGATTTTTTACGGGTCGTCCCCGCGGGAGGCAACCGTCAGGCCACGCCGCCCGCGCGCCGCCGGCGCAGGAAGGAGGCGAGGAAACCCTTGCGCGCGGAGAGCTCGTAGATCATCAGCGTCGGCAGGGCCACGGCGAACGGGAGCACATAGTAAAGGAGCCGGTAGGCCAGCAGGGCGCCCAGCACCGGATACGCCGGCAATGCCGGCGTGAGGACCGCCACGGCCGTCCCTTCGAACACCCCCAGGCTTCCCGGCACGGGCAGGAACATGACCGCGAATTTCACGGCCATATAAGCCCCCAGGAACGTCAAGGGGCCGCGGTAACCGGCCGCCTCCAAGGCTTCGGCGGGCAGCAGGTAATAGAGGGTGCCGGCGGCGAAGGCGAAATGCACGCAAGCGGCGGCGATTTGCAGCGCCAGCAAGGATTGCGCGGGCCGGACCAGGCGGAATTTCCCCAGCGAGAGCGTGCTGCCCCGCGACAGGCCGTTCCAGATCAGCAGCGATGCCGAGGGCAGGATCAGCAGCCAGCCCAGGGCCCGCGCCGAAAAAGGCAGGGAAAGGGAATCCGGCAAGCGCACCGGATCGAGGATTTGCGCAATGCCGGCGAAGAGGAACAATCCGTTGCAGAATGCCAGTTTGGCGAGGGCCACCACCTGGGTTATTTCCAGGGGGGAATAGCCCCAGGCCAGGTAGAACCGGTAACGCAGGGATGTCCCGGTCACCAGGGAAAATCCGATGTTGTTGGTGAAGGCGTTTCCGATGAATGCGGCCAGGGCCGCCCGGGCCGGCGGGATTCCCAATCCCACCGAAAGGGCGGCCAAGTAATCATAGACGGTCTGGGTGGCATAGCTCAGCGCCACGCAGAGCACGGCCAAGGCGATCCGGCTCCCGGGAATCTGGCCGAAGCGTTGCACCACCTCCGCCATGTCGTATTTGTGCAGGGTCCTGGCGAAGATCCACACGGCCGCCACCAATAGCGCGATGCCCAGGAAGGTTCCCCCCACGGAGAGAATCCGGGCCATCTTGCCGCCGGGCCTTTCCGGCGCGGCCCTTTGGCCCCGGCCGTCCGGACCATGGGCAGGGATGCGCCCGCGCAGGGGTTTTCCGGCTTGTCCGCCGGATTCGGTCGATTCCAACCGGTCCTCCCGGCCCGTTCCCGTCACGGCCAATACCGGAAGCGGAAGCGAAGGGCCTGGGAGTAAGATAGGTTCGGGAGGGAACAAGGCAAAGCCGTCCAGCCTTGCCGCCCGGCCCGCCGGCAGGCCCCGGAAATCCGCGGGATTCCCCGGATCCGGGCCTCCGCGCGGGCGGATCCCGCTCTCAGCGTTTTACGAATTTGACCCACTCGTCCGAAGACTGGTTGTCCTGGTCGAGCAATTCGAAGGAGGTCATGGTGACGCTGCGGATGAGGCGGCGGGTGTGCTTGTCGGTTTTCTCCACCTGCCAATCCTCGGTATTGCAATCGGGACGGTGGCGGATTTCTTCCAAGTGGAAATCGATGGCGTCATTGTCGCAGGTCCAATCTCCCTTGTACTCGATGATGAAGCAGCTCCCTTGGAATTTCTTCTTGGAATAGGTGTTGGTCTGGTTGAGGCTGAGCTTGACGGAAAGCCCGGAGTCGAGGACGGTGGCGGTATAGACGCCATAGGGCAGGACGTTGTCCGGAGTGCCCGCGGTACGGGTTGTCTTCCGGGTGCATCCCCCAAGGGCCAGCAGGAGCGCGGCCAAGCCGCAGGCGAAGACGGTGTGAATCCGGTTACTCATGAGGTACCTCTGCCATGGGTGTCGAAAGTGCCGCTGACTCGCCTTGAAGGTAGAAAATCCGGAAAAAACGGGGAGCCGAACGCCGCCGCCGGGCTTCAGCGCTTTTTCCGCTGCTGCCGGTGCTCGCGCATCCAAATCTTGATGACCTCGCCGATGGCGCTGTAATCGGGGACGTCGGGCTTGGCCTGGTCGGCCAGTAACCTGGCCGCGTCCTTGGCCCCGGCCACGAAACCGCGCGCGGCGTCGTGATGGGGCGCCAGCGCCTCCATCATGCTCATCCCCAGGGTGCGGACTTGCGGGTTGGAGGATTCCCAGAACCCCAGGGCCATCTTGTAGGTAACGGCCGGGGATTGCACCGAGGCGAGGATTTCCCCCGCTTCGCGGATATGGTCGAGGGGATACTTGCCGCTTTCCAAGCGGCGGACCAATTCGTCGATTTCCTGCGGGGCGGGTTGTTCGGTCATACCCCTCCATTTTAGGGGGTGGAAGCGGGCGGAGCAACGCGCGGCCGCAAGCGTTGCGGCCATTGCACCATGTCGGAAAGGCGAAAAGGAGCGGGGATGGCAGGCGCCGGAAGCGGCGCCCCCGTCAGCCCCAGCTGACGATGTTCTGATCCGCGACGTACCCGCATTTTTCGCATTGGGGATTATGCAGGGAAATGGGGCTGTTTTCGCAATGAGGGCAGACGTTCGTGTCCAGCAGGAGCTTGATTTCCTTGCCCATGCGGTATCCGCATTCGCGGCATTCCTTGATGCGGGACTTGAAGCTCCAGCGTGACCAGCAATTGGGGCAATGGTCGTGGGGGACCTTCATCAATTCGCCGTCCACGATGTACTTGGCGGGGGAGGATTCCGAGGTGGAGAGGTAGGGCCGATCGCCGTCCATGCAGGTGATGCCGCCGTCCGTGGTCTTCAGGGACTTGTCGCGGTTCTCGTCGAAGACCTCCACGGAGAAGTTCACGGTGATGGAGTACCCTTTGGGCAGGGCGGCCGAAATCTCCTTCAGCTTGGCCTCGACCAGGGACAGGCGCTGCTCCCGGTAGAGCCGCTGCAGCTCGGTGAAAAGCACGTCGGCCAATTCATGCGTATGATCATAGGTCTGCACGTCCATCTTGTACCTCAGTCGGAGGAATAAAAACCGATACGGAGAAAAATACTTATCAGCCTTCAATGAAGTTAGGATAAAAATCAAGCGATGGCAGGGACGGGAGGGCGCTCGGAGGCCGCGAATACCGTCAAAAGCGGAAAGGACGGAAAGGAAGAATTTAAACCTTTTGCGAATCTTGGATCTTGCGCGGCGGAGGCGACCCCAAAATCATGAAGCGTCCGCGTCAATACGCGAAGTCGACGACCACGATCTGGGAATCCGTCCCGACCCGCAGGGGCGGGCCCCAGAAGCCCGTGCCCGTATTCACGATGAGATCCGTCTCGGAGCCCAGGGCGTACCTTCCGCCCAGGTAGCGGTAGGCCATGCGCACCACGGCGCGGAAGGGGAAAACCTGCCCCGCGTGCGTATGGCCGCTGAAGATCACGTCCACGCGCCCGGCCCGCGCGGGCTCCAGCTCCTTGGGCTGGTGGGCCAGCAGGAATGAAGGCATATCGTGATTGATATCACGAAGCGCTTTCCCCAGGTCGCACGAGGCGCCCAGGGAGGCGAACCGGTTGGCGGTCTGATCGTGGATCCCGCAGACCTGGAGGCCGCCTTGGGTGACGCGCACCTCGTTGGCGAGCACGGGGATCCCCGCGGCCGCCATCATGTCCTGGAACCGGCCGAGGCCGGAATAGAATTCATGGTTGCCGCTCACGGCGAAGGCGCCTTGCTTCGGCTTCAGCCCGGCCAGGATCGCCGACGCCTCCCGGTCCGAGGGGAATTCGGGATCGAACAGGTCCCCGGTGATGAAGACCAGGTCCGGCTCCAGGCCGTTGATACGTCCCACCAGCTTCCCCAGGAAATCCGTTCCCAGGGTGAGGCCCAGGTGCACGTCGGAAATCTGCACGATGCGGACGCGCTTCCCCATCCCGTAGCGTCCCGAGCGATCCACCGCGAACCGGACTTCCCTGGGCCCGCGCAAGGCGTTGAACAGGCCCCAGGCGATCATGGCGGATACGGCCAGGGCCGCGCAGAGGATCCAGGGCGCAGGGTCCGCCGCGGCCCCCATGCCGGCCAGGCCGGAGAGGCGGCGCAGTCCGGAAGCGATCAGCAACCAGAAACTGAGCATGAAGACGGAGCCCATCCAGACGGATCCGATCCAATACGACAGCCGCAGCAGGGGATTGCTCCAGCGCAAGGTGACCAGCCGCGTGAGAGGGAAGACAAGGGCCAGGCACCAGAGGACGGCGATGAGGATGCCCCGGTCGAAGCCCAGGGCGGACAGGGTGCGGAAGACGTACCAGTGCATGGCCGTCCAGGCGCCTATGACCGAGAGCAGGAAGGCGAGGAGTCCGAGGGTCACCTGGGCCGCGCCTTTCCCGTGCCTCAGCCCCAGCGCAAGAGGGCGCGGGCGGCGCGGGCCTTGGCCAGGGCGGCTTCGGCCGTCTCGGCCAGGACGGTGTAATGCCCCATCTTCCGCTTGGCCGCGGCCTGGGATTTGCCGTACAGGTGGAAGACCAGGTTCCCTTCGCGCATGGCTTCGTCCACCCCGTACAGGGTGTTGCCGTTGCCGTCGCCCAGGACGTTGACCATCGCGGACGGCTTGAGCGCCTCGGTCGATCCCAACGGCAGGCCGCAGATGGCGCGCACCTGCTGTTCGAACTGGGAGCAGACGCAAGCGTCCAGGGTGTAATGCCCGGAGTTATGGGGCCGCGGCGCGATCTCGTTGACCAGGACGCCGTCGCCTTCCACCAGGAACAGCTCCACGCAATAGGCGCCCACGATGCCCAGGGCATTGCCCACGGTCTCGGCCGCGGAACGGGCCTTGGCCGCGGCGGCGGCGGAAATCCGCGCCGGTACCACGCCCGTGTCCAGGATGTTCTCCACGTGCACGTTTTCGGAAACCGGGTAGGCGGAGGCCGCACCGTCGATGCCGCGGCAGGCCACCACGCTCAATTCCTTGAGGAAGGGGATCTTGCGCTCCCAGATCAGGGGGTGGCCGCGATGGAGCTTCCGGAAGGCCGCCTCGGCGCCGGAAGCATCCGCCACCACCGCCTGGCCTTTGCCGTCATAGCCTCCTCGCACGGTCTTGATCACCGCCGGCAGCCCCACCTTCGCGGCCGCTTCCCGCATATCCTCCGGCGAATCGACCGCCATGAACGCGGCGACGGCCAGGCCGGCATCGCGCAGGAAATTCTTCTCCAGCAGGCGGTCCTGGCTGATGCGGAGCACGCGGCTGCCGGGATGGACGGCCTTGCCCAGCCCTTCGAGGAACTCCACCGCGCGCGCGTCGATATTCTCGAATTCATAGGTGATCGCGTCGCAACGCTCCGCCAGCCGGCGCAAGGCGGATTCATCCGCGTAATCCGCTTCGATCTGCTCGTCGGCCACCTGGCCGCAAGGGGAATCCGGGGAGGGTTCCAGGGTGATCACCCGGTAACCCATGCGTTTCGCCTCCAGGACGAACATGCGCCCCAGCTGCCCGCCTCCGAGGATGCCCAGGGTCGCGCCCGGAAGGACCGTGCGCATGCCTCAGGCCCCCGGGATTTCCATGGCGCGCACGTCCTCGTCCAGGGAAGCGCGGTGCCTGTCCACCGCCGAGGCGATGGCCGGGTACTTCACGGCCAGGATGCGCGCGGCCATCAGGCCGGCGTTCTTGGCGTTGCCTATGGCCATGGTGGCCACGGGAATGCCCGCGGGCATCTGGGCGATGGACAACAGGGAATCCATGCCGTTGAGGTGCTTGGAGGCCACCGGCACGCCGATGACGGGCAGGGAGGTCAGGGAGGCCGTCATGCCCGGCAGGTGGGCGGCCCCGCCGGCCCCGGCGATGATCACTTCCACGCCGCGGCCGCGGGCGGACTTGGCGTATTCCACCATCAGCTCGGGCGTCCGGTGGGCGGAAACGACCTTGCTTTCGAAGGGAATGGAAAAATCCGCCAGGACGGTCGCGGCCTCCTTCATGGTCTCCCAATCCGAAATGCTGCCCATGATGATGCCCACCATGGGCGGCCGGGAAGCCGGCTTGGCTTTTCCCGGGGTGGATTTCCTGGAGGCTTTCGCCATCGTCCCGCCTGCTTTCAATTGCCGGACCGCGGGCCGGTCCCGCCCGCCACGGAGTCTTGTTTCTTGGGTTCGGTCGGCAGGTTGGAATCCATGCCCTGGGTGTCCGGCGGCGGAAAGGTCTGCCGGCCGGCCCGGTCCCATTCGCGCACGGTGCCTTTCACCAATACCCCGGCCTGGAAGGACCGCTCCTGCCAGAGGCGGCCGGTATCGTGCCACCAGGTGGCCAGGCCTTCCAGCTTGCCGTCGTTGTAATTGGCCTCGAATTTCTTCTTCCCGTCCGCGTACCACTCGCGCCAGACCCCATGGGTCAGCCCGTCCCGGAACACGGTCTGCCATTGTTTCTGGCCGGTCTGGTACCATACGGTGGCATAGCCGTTCTTCTTGCCTTCTTTGTAATTGGCTTCGTAGGATTTCCGGCCGTCCGCATAATAATAGATGACCAGTCCGTTCTCCTTCCCGTCCTGCCAGGGGATCTCGCCCTTCTTGGCGCCGTTGCCGAAGAACTCTTCGTCCAGCCCGTCCCGCACCTCGTTCTTCTTATCGTCCAGGTAGTACGAATACTTCTCTTTGATCTTCCCGTCCGGGAACTTGATTTCCTTCTTCTGGATCTCGGGAGGAGCGGCCGCCCCCGCGGGAGCGGCCAGCAAGGCGGCGGAGAAAGCCGCGGCGAGTATCGCCCGGGCGGCCGGACCAAAACCCGTCACGGGAATGCGGAAGAACCGGGAAAGGACGGATTGATGCATAAAACCAGCCCGGAATATAGCTTTTCCCGTCCGTGAGGACAGGGGTGCCCTCGTTTGTTCCGCGTTTCGGCCTGCTTCAACCGGCGGTTCCGGGAAAAAATGCAAGAGCAGGAAGCGGCAAGCATCGGCTTTTTCGCGAACGCCAAGGTACGAACGCAAAGGCCGGCCCCGGACGGGGCCGGCCATGGGACATCCGCCTTGCGGAAACGCTCAGGGCGCCGCGGGCAGGGACAAGCGCCGGAGGGACGCTCCTTGCTTCAGGATCATGAAGCCGGCGCCGGAACGGGAGGGCGCCGACAGGCCGGCGTGCACCGCCCCGGCGGGAATCCGGACGGCGTCCACCAGGACGCCGCGCGCATCGTACAAAGAGAGGCTGCCGGCTTCGGCGACGGCGGGGAACTCCAGGGTCAGGACCGATCCGCTGCGGGCGAAGCGCAGCAGTCCGGCCTCCCGCGCCTGCCGGGACAGGGAAACCGGCTTCTTGAGGGTCACGTTGAGGAAGCTCGCCGCGCCCGTCAAGGTCACGGCAGCCGTGAACTCGGCGAAACCGTTCATCTGCACCGTGACGGTTCCCCCGTTGACGTTGGTGGGGATGCCTCTGAAGGCATAGTCGCCCGTGGCGGAGGAGGTGGCCGCCAGCACGATCCCGTTCGCGCCGTTGCCTTCGAAAATCACCTTGGCCCCCTGGACGGCTTTACCGTCCGCATCGCGCACCAGGCCCGACAGGGATTTGGAGTTCTGGGCGGTGGCGCGGGCCAGGTAGACGTAACCCGTGTCCTTCTCGTTGGCGGTCACCGTTCTGGCCGCCACCTTGCTGACATAGCCGTCGAGATTGGCGGATACCGAATAGGCGCCCGCAATCACGCTCGGGAAGGTCACCCAGCCTTTGGCGTCCGTGGTTCCGGTATAGACCTCGCCGCTGGGGGCGGTCAGGGTCGCGGCCACCGCGGCTCCGGCCAGGGCCGGGTTGGTGGCCGAATCCAGGCCCACGAAAATGCTCATCGATCCCTTGGCCACTTTGGTCAAGGCCACGTTGGCGGTGTCGGTCTGGTTGTTGCCCACCACGATATTGCCCGAAGTCGCGTTGTTGTAATCGGCCTTGGAGACCAGCAAGGAATAAGGATTGATCGCCGTGGATGCGGCCAGGTTCTCGAACTTGAAAGCGCCATCCCCGCCTGATTGCACGGTATCGATATTCGTCCATGTTTGGACGCCGGTGGGCGAGGCGGTGCGGCGGCGCAGGATCACATCGGCCCCGTTGATCGCTTCCTTGGTGCCGGCATCCGTCACTTTGCCGACGACGGCCGAGCTGGGCTTGGGTAGCTTCTTGAGGGTCAGAGGCACCCTGACGGTATCGCGGCTGGCGGCGTCGATGCCGTTTTCCGACGCCTCGGAGTATCCCGATGCGCTCGCCGTCACAATGTAATTGCTCGCCGCTGGCACGGGGAAGAAGAAGCGGCCTTCCCCATCGGTCAGGACGGTGTCGATCGGCGTCGGACCGCCGCGGCCGGCGGGATGCGACAGGATGACCGTGGCGTTCTTGATGGCTTCCTTGGTGGAATCATCCTTTACCGTTCCGGATATGGCGCCGTTCCGGGATCCGCCGTTGCTGGGCGCGAGGGCGACGTTCACGGCATAACTGCCGCCGGGCTGGTTAACCGTTACGTTACGGATGTCCGCCTGATATCCGGTTGAAGAAGTAGCCAAAACATACCGGCTTACCGATACGCCATCAAATGCGTATGCACCCTTGGCGTCCGTGACGGCAGTATCCGAAATAAGCGCATTATTGAAACTCTGGAGAATGAGGTGGACGCCGGCAAGCGAATCGCCGGAAGTTTTGTTGGTGACCACGCCGCTTACCTTGGCGGCGTGCACGATCATCACCTGCAAGAAAAGCGCGGAAAGGGAAACGGAACGGATGATTTTGAACATGGACAGCCCCCGAAAGTTTTAATTGATACCGGAAGCCGGTAAACGCCGGCGCTACGGTTCGACAGAAAAATATTCGCGCGACAAGAAATACAAACCCCGTAAACCTGGGCGATTCGACGCGTTTCTGGGGCCAATCTTCCCGACAAGGAGCGTTCGCGTACCAATAGGTACATCAAGGTGAAGAAAGAGAGGGCTCTGTTCAGGAAAAAACCCGACTAGTGCTGTGACACCCCAATTGCGGGACGAAGGCGGCGAGGGATGGGGGTTCAGGGCAAGGCGTCGCCGACGCAGGAATAGCAGCGCTATTCCAAGGAGGCGCAACGCAGCCC
>DATENA010000195.1:0-36303 GCA_035275285.1 Fibrobacteria bacterium
CGCGGGATTTTCCGATTCCATCCAAACGTAGAGTTATTTAATTTACCGGAAGATTCCATCAGTAGGCATATCCGCTGTATCGTATCCGGAAAGGGTTGCTCGTGATCAAGGTCAAATCCCCCGGCAGGTCCCAGGCCGAAGTAGAAGAAGTCCTCTCCAAGGCGAACATCCGCATCGGCGGCACGCGGCCATGGGACATCCGGGTCCACAACGATCGCTTCTATGATCGCGTGCTCGCGCAAGGTTCCCTGGGCCTGGGGGAGTCCTACGTGGAGGAATGGTGGGACTGCGACGCTTTGGACGAATTCTTCGCCCGCTGCCTCAAGCTGGGGCTGGAGAGCCGGATCGAGAACAACTTCGGCCTGCTGCTGGCCTCCATCGAGGCCCGCCTGCGCAACCTGCAGACGAAATCGGAAGCCATGGGCAAGGGCAAACGGCACTACGAGATCGGGAACGACCTGTACAAGGCCATGCTGGACAAGCGCATGGTCTACACCTGTGCTTATTGGAAGCACGCACACAACCTGGACGACGCCCAGGAGGCCAAGCTGGATCTCACCTGCAGGAAGCTGGGCCTGGAGAAGGGCATGCGCGTCCTGGACATCGGCTGCGGCTGGGGCAGCTTCGCCAAGTTCGCGGCGGAGCGGTACGGCGTGGAGGTGGTGGGCGTGACCGTGGCGGAGCGGCAGGTGGAACTGGGGCGGGAATCGTGCCGCGGCCTGCCGGTGGAGATCCGCCTGCAGGATTACCGGGACGTGGACGGGACGTTCGACCATATCGTTTCCCTGGGCATGTTCGAGCACGTGGGATACAAGAATTACCGGGAATACATGGAAGTGGCGCATCGCTGCCTCAAGGAAGGCGGCCTGTTCCTCTTGCACACCATCGGCGGCAACAAGTCGATGAAAGAGACGGATCCCTTCATCGACAAGCACATCTTCCCCAATTCGATGATCCCGTCCATCGCCCAGATAGGCTCGGCCATCGAGGACGTGTTCGTGATGGAGGATTGGCACAACCTGAGCACGGACTACGATCGCACGCTCTGCTCCTGGCACGCCAATTTCGACCGCCACTGGCCCCTCCTCCAAAAGGACTACGGCGAGGCCTTCCGCCGCAAATGGCGCTATTACCTGTTGCAAAGCGCCGGTTCCTTCCGCGCGCGGAAAATCCAATTGTGGCAGATCGTGCTCTCCAAGCGGCGCCACGCCCAATATCAGTCCATCCGCTGACCGGTCCATCCGCCGATTCCCCCGTTTTCAGGAAACGGTTCCGGGGGTCTCCGGAATTTTTTTCTTTAAAATTAGGGGCGGTCCGCCGTTGCGGCGGCATGCCATTTTGACCCAAGAGGGAGAGGGCGCGAAGCGGTTTCCCGGCGCCCAGGACGCGCGCGTCCGCGCGGCCCGGGGCATCCCTTTGCGTTCGTTCCTTCCGCATCATCAACGGAAAGGGATACGACCATGAACCTATATGAGATGCTGCACCAGGATCATGAAAAGGTGAAAAGCCTCTTCGATCAACTGGAAGCCACCGAAGAAGGGCAGGAACGCCGCCGCGAGCAGCTTTTCTCGTCGCTGTACCTCGAACTGGACGTGCATTCCCAGGCGGAAGAGAAATTCTTCTACAGCCAGCTCAAGGGCGAGGAGGAGACGCGGGAACTGACGCTGGAGTCCTTGGACGAGCATAAGCTGGCCAAGCGCCTGCTGGACGAGCTGGATGCCATGGACAAAGGCGCTCCGGAATGGACCGCCAAATGCCGGACCCTGCGCGAAAACGTGGAGCAGCACGTGGAGATGGAAGAGCGGGAGCTTTTTCCGCTGGCGCAAAGGGTGCTGGAGGACGAGGAAGCGGCCGGCATCGCCGAAGACATCGAATCCTACAAGGAAGAGCACACGGAACTGGAAGCCTACTGAGGGGCGGCCGGCCGCTTGTCCTTTTCCAGGGCCCGGTACTGGACCACCTCTTCCGCCAGGCCCTTGTCGTTGGGCCGGATCGGCAAGGCGCCTTCCAGGACCTGGGAGGCGCGATCGTTGCGGCCCTGGCTGTGGTATTCATAGGCCAGGTTGCGCAAGCCCTCCAAGCCTTCCCGGTTGCCCGCCCTCAGGGCCTGCAGGTACGAGGCCTCGGCGCGGTCCCACCATTTGGCGTCGAAGGCCAGGTTGCCCAGGAACACCGCCGCATCGGTGAACTCCGGCTTGTAGGCCAGCGCCTTTTGCAGGTACTCCATGGCCAGGAAGGGCTTCTTGTCCTGGGCCAGCACGTCCGCCAGCTTGTACAACGTCTCCGGATCCTTCTCGCGCAAGGCCAGCCCTTCCCGGTACGCTCCGGCGGCGCCTTCCAAATCCCCCTGGGACCGGTACAGGTCCCCGATGTAGAAGACGAAGTCCACCTCGGCGGGCTTGCGGGCGTAGGCCTCCCGGACCAGGGCGATGGCGGCGGGATACTCCTTCATGGCGGCGTGGGTCTCCGCCATCTGGTAGACGACGGAAAGGTCCTCCGGGTCCAGGGCGCGGGCCTTCTCCAGGGCCTGGAGCGCGCCCACGTAATCCTTGGTCCGGCCGTAGGCATCGGCGAGGTAAAGCCAGGCGCTGGCGTTTTCCGGATCGCCCCTGAGGGCGCGCCGGTAGGCGGCGATGGATTCCCCGTACTGCTCCAGGCGGAACAGCACGGCGGCGAGGTTGAACAGGGCGGGCAGGTATTTGCCGTCGGTGAGCCGCTCGGTCTTCTTGAAGGCGGCGGCGGCCTCGGGAAGCTCGTTCAGGCGGTACAGGCAGTTGCCGATGTTGAAGGAGATGGTGCCCAGATCCGCCCCGCGAGCCTCGGCCTTGCGGTACAGGATGAGCGCCTTGGCGAACTCGCCGCGGCTGTACAGCGCGTTGGCGCGGTTGACCAGGTCGATCGTGCTCTGGCGCGGGGTGACGGCGGGGACGGGCGCCGGGGTGGGGTTGGCCGCGGCAGAGGGCGAAGAGAGAAGGCAAAAGGCAAAAGTCAAAGTGCAAAGTGCAAAGTGCAAGATGGAACCTGCGCTATCAGGCAGCATGGTATCCAGCATAGCGCC
This sequence comes from Fibrobacteria bacterium, assembly GCA_035275285.1. Taxonomy (GTDB): domain Bacteria; phylum Fibrobacterota; class Fibrobacteria; order UBA11236; family UBA11236; genus Chersky-265. The sequence goes on from DATENA010000195.1 coordinate 3,059, forward strand.
AGGTGCGCAGTCCGTCTTATTCTTCAATTTTGACTTTTGCATGTTGCACTTTGCATTTTGAATTCCACCCTGAAGACCGCGTAGTCTTGCCTCAGTTCCCGAACTTCACTTCGAAGGGCTGCTCCAGGCCGCAGAAGGACACGGGCAATCCGCCCTTCTTGGCCGGCGTGAACAGGGTCTGCCGCAAAGCATCCCGTCCCGCCTGGGCCAGTCCCAGCCCCTGCGGCTTCTCCTCCGCCACCCGCACGTCGTATGGCCTGCCGCCCGGATCCACGCAGAAAGACAGGACCAGGTAGGCATCCTTCTCCGCGGCCTTGGCCTCCGCGGGCAGGCGGAACGGCGGCGGCATGGTGGGCACCGGCTTCTCGTCCACGTCCCCGGATTCCCCACCGGCATCGCCCCCGCCTCCGCTCGGCTTGTTGACGATGTCCACCGGCACCGCGGCTCCTTCCAACCCCCCCACGGCCAGGTCCATGGCGAAGCGCGGGCCCGCCTTCACGGAAGCCTGCACGGGCTTGGCCCGGGACGGTTGCTTCAGCTTCCGCCGGGGCTGCTCGGCCTGCCGCGCGGATTCCAACTGCTTCAACGCCACCTGCGCCACGATGCGCGGACCGCCCTTGCCCGCCCCTTTATCGTTCAGCAAATGGTTCATCAACGGGATCAACACCGTCACCCCCGCGCTCAACACCAGGGCCGCCAGCCCGATGGCGCCGTTCCGGATCAGCTTCTTCACGGCCGATACCTCACGTAAATCTTTCCCGGCCGCGCCGCGCGTCCCGCGCGTTCCCGCCGCCGCTCCCATCTCGCGAACCACCGCAACAAGTCGCCAAGCCCGACCCGTCGCCCATTGATCCGGTACACGAACCCGCCCCCATTCCTCGCCCGCCGCGAATATCCGGATGCGCGCGGAACCTTCCGATCCCGCCCCGTTCCGCGCGAGTTGCGAAGCGCGGAAAAAGGCGCGCCCAAACCCCATCCATAAAGAGACCCCAACCCCATAGCCATACCTATTTGCTCATGGCCGCAATGGAAATCTTCTTCGCCCCGGCCAGGTTGCACGCGTCCATCACCGCGACCAGCAACCCCGTGTTCGATTCCCGGTCCGAGATCAACACCACCTCGCCCAAGGCGTTCTCGGTCAGCATCCGGCGCAGCACGTCCTGCAGGCTCTCCAAATCCACCTGCCGCTCGTTCACGTGCACGGTGCCCTCGCGGGTGATGGCCACCAGGATGCTCTGGCGGTTCAACTCGCCGGCGGACTGGGCCTGCGGCTTGTCCACCGTCACGCCCGTCTCCTTGGTCAGGGAGGAGGTGAGGATGGTGAAAATGAGCAGCACGAACACCACGTCGATCAGGGGCACGACGTTGAGCTCGAACCCCCCGCGCTTCTTGGTCTGGATCAGGAATGGTTCCATGTCAGGACCCTCCTTCCTTGGGATGGTAGATCTGGTTGAGCATCATGGTGACGCCGTATTCGACCTGGTTCTGCAGCCAATGCACCCGGCCTTCCAGGCGCTGGCCCAGCAGGATCAGGACGATGGCGAGCAGGAGGCCGCTCTGGGTGGCTATCAAGGCCTCGGAGATGCCGTGGGCCAGGAGCACGGCGTTGCCGTTGCCGTATTCGGTCATGACCTGGAAGGTGTGGATGAGCCCGCTGACCGTGCCCAGCAGGCCCAGCAGCGGCGCCGACGCGGCCATCACGCGGACCAGGGGCAGATGCCGCTCCAGGCTGAACAGGGAAAGGGCCAGCTTTTCCGAAAGCAGGCGGCGCAAGGCGTCCTCCGGAAGGCCGCGGTTGTCCAGGGCCAGGGAAAGGCCGTACCCCACGAGCTGCGGGGCCCCGCCGGCCAGGTCCTTGGCGGCCTCCACCTCGCCCTGGGCGAGATGCCCGCGGACGCGTTCGAAAAGGGGATTGAGGTTGGTGCGCCACAAGCCGGCCCCCAACTCCACGTAGGTCCCCAGCACCAGGCAGAAGCCCCAGAATCCCACCAGGAGGATGGGGATGAGGACGATGCCTCCTTGTTGCCATGTTTCGTAGATGACGGAGAACATTGGATCCTAGGGAATTTTGCAATATGCAAATTGAAAATTGAAAATTGAAAATCGAAGGATCATCGACCGCTTCCTTTTTTCGCGGTGACGATCGATTTCGCGATGATATTGGCCATATGGTTCGCTTCAGAAATTGCAGGAGCAAGATTTTCAATTTTCAAAGCATCGATCCTGGTCAACAGTTTCAGCCAATAAAGGGACTCTCTGAGTTCTTTGAGTACAATTTGCATTTTGTGGATAAAATCAGCCCGGCTTTCGGCCCCGCGCGCTTCTTCATAGTTCGCCCCGGAAGAAGTAATGGACCTCATGAGCTGGTTTCCGATATGGAGCCCCGGATTATATCTGGGGAATTTGGAGACCATCCTTATCACGATCGCAGCCAAGTCCAATAACCGGTCGGCTATCTCATCCGTCCAATCCTTGTTCCCGGCTTTTTCCTTCAAATTTTCAATTTGCATTTTTCAATTTTCAATTTGCAAAATGATTCGGTCTTAGTCTTTCGGCCAAACCTTATTCAACGCCTCCAGCGCCGCGCTGCTCAACGCCGCGTTCATGGTGTCCAGCTTTTCGTTCAGGAACCCGTGGAAGAGCAGCACCGGGATGGCGATGGCCAGGCCCGTTTCCGTGTTGATCAAGGCTTCGGAGATGCCGCCCGCCAACACCTTGGGATCGTTGGCTCCCAGCTGGTTCAGCACCTTGAACAGGGTGACCAGGCCGCTCACCGTGCCCAATAGACCCAGCAAGGGGGCGGCCGCGCCCATGGCGGCGATGAGGGGCAGGCGTTTTTCGAGGGCGGGCACTTCGCGCAGCATCGCCTCGCGCACGGCCTTCTCCGCCGTCTCGCGCGATTGCTCCGCGTGCGCCGCCAGGGCGCCCAGGGTGCGCGCCAAGGCGCTGCCGGATTTGGCGCAGAATTCGCGGGCCTCCTGCCAGCGGCGGTTCTCCGCCATCTGCAGGAAGCGGGCCGTGAAGGCGCGCGCATTGGTGTTCTTGCGGGCGAAATAGATCAGCCGTTCCAGGATCATCAGGAACGCGACGATGCCCACGGCGAACAGGGGATACAGGGTCACGCCGCCGGCCTTGAACCAGGCCGCGAAGCTCTTGGCGAACGATTCCTCCTCCCCTTTCACGAACCCGGAACCGAGGCTCTTGTATTGCAGCACGTCCATGGGCAGGGTGACCAGGGCTTTGCCCTGGGACGCTTCCGAGATGGAGGCGGCCAGCAGCCTGTTGTAGTCCTGGGCCAGGTCCTCGCGCCAGACGAAGGTCTTGCCTTGCAGGTTCCCGGTGCGCAGGAGGATCTGGGATTCCCCCTTGCCGCCCTTCTCCAATTCGCCCACGAACACGGTGCCGAGCTGCAGGCGCCAGGCTTCCGCCGGGCGGCCTCCTCCGAACACGGCCTGCCGGGACTCCACGCTTTGGCGCAAGGTCTGGTCCAAGCGGAGCAGGGACGCGTCCAGGAACGCGGCCAAGGCGTCCTGGGTGGCGGGCTGCGATCCGGACTTGGAGGCCAGCATCTCCCCGGCGCGGGAGAGCCGCAGGGTGCGGTCTTCCAGGGCCACGGGCACGTCCAGGGATAGGTTCTCGGCGGCGCCGTCCACGGCGCGTTTCACCGTGGCGTTGAAGGCGTCCCAGCCCGACTGCACGGCCGCGGCCTCATCGGCCTTGTCCTTGGCTTCGTTGCGGGCCTTGACCAGCTCTTCTTCCAGGCGCGTCAGGTCCGATGCCAGGCGGCCGTATTTCTCCTCCAGGGAGCGGGATTTCTCCTCGTTCTCCTTGGCATGGGCGGCGCTGCGGTAGCGGGCGTCCCAGCGTTCCGCTTCTTTCCTTTCCAGGGCTTCCAGTTTCTCGGCCTTCAGGTTTTCCAGGGAGGTCAGCTCCCGCTGCAGCTCTTCCAGGGCCTTCCGCTTGGCGGCTTCCGGATCCTCCTTGGCCGGGATCGACCCGGCTCCGAGCGCGAACGACAATGCGGCGATGGCTAGACGGTTCATCACTTGCCTCCTTGCGCGGCCAGGCCCAGGTCCAGCACCACCAGTTGCGGCGGCCGTTTGGCCGATTTCACTTCCAGGGCGGCCTTGATGCGGTTCTTCTCGGCGAAGCCCGGATCCTCGCGCCATTCCCAGGCCGGAGCGCCGGCGGCGGCGGCCTTCTTCTCCAGGACGCCGAAGCGCTTGCCTTCCTCGTCCATGTACACCAGCCATTGGTTGCCTATCTTGAGCACCTGCGCGTTCACGACGTCGCCGTTCTTGCGCGTGACGGGCTTGTTCAGCAAGGCGATTTCATCGCCGCCCTTGATCTCCTCCTTGAGGACGGCGTTGAGGCGGGCGAAGCCTTCCTCCACCGCGGCCGAACCGGATTCCAGATCCTTCTTCAAGGACTTGACCCGGTCCACGCGCGGCTCGCGTTCCCAGGGCGGCCCGGCTTCGATGCGCGCCGCCACGGAATCGCAGTACCCGGCCAGCACCAGGGCCAGCCGCTTCTGGCGGGCCTTGATCTCGTCCTGGGCGTTCTGCCAGCGGCCCATTCCCGAGCGCTCGGCATTGATCCTGGCCTGCGTCTCATGCAGGCGGGCCTGCAGGGCGGCGTTCTCCTTCTCCCGGCGCTCGCGGTCCCTGGCCTGGCGGTCCTCGGCCTGCGCGGCGCGGGCGGTCTCCTCCCGGAGCAGGGAATCGGTCTTGCGCGCTTCGGCTTCCGCCTTCTGCGCGTCCTTCTTGGCCTGGGCGATTTCGCTCCTGGCCTTCTGGATATCGGCGTCCAGGCGGGCGCCGGCTTCCCCTTCCTGGCCCCATCCGGCCGAGGGCAGCGTAGCGGCCGCGATCAGGGCCGCCATCAGCGCCGCCACCTGCGCCCGGACGCTCCGGGCCGCCTTCCTTCCGTTCGAGTTCATCATGGCATCCTTCCTCTCTTCACTTGCAAAGAACCGATCCCTGGTGCGCGCCGCAGTATCCGTCCGCATGCTTGCACAGGGTTTCCGACAATCTCGGCCTGTCATGGCAATAGCTGGCGAGCCCCGGAGCGCATTGCGCGAGGCTCGCGCTCCAGGCATGGTCCAGGCAGTAGTCCCAAAGCGTCCGTTTGCAGGCGTTGGCGCCCGCGGTCTCCAGGCACCGTTGCGCGGCGCCGGCGCAGACCCCGCCGTCCTCGGGGAAGCCGCGCTCCACGCAGAACCGGTCCTTGGCGCGCTCGGCCAGGGCCGCGTTCCGCCGGGCCGAATCGGCGGCCGGGGCGCAACGCGCCTTGAGGGCCGAGTCCGCGTCCAGGTCGGCTTCCAGGCAGGCGGCGATCGCGTCCTCGCCGCAATCCGCCGGCTTCCAATCCCGTTCCGAGCAGTAGCTCCGGTAATACTGCCGGCAATCCTTGCTGTCCATCCAGCCTTCGTCCTGGCAGAACAATCCGTGCGTGACGCGCAGGGGATAGGTTTTGGTCAGGGAGTCCGCCTTGATGTACACGTCGAAGGAGTCGGGGATGGCCCCCGCGAAAATGCCCCGTCCGCCCGTCACGTTGTATTTGGGCTTGATGCGCGGATCCCCGCCGTTTTCGAGGACCGTGCTCGTGTAGGAATAGTAGGCTTGTTCGAACCCGTAGAAATACAGGCGGTTCCACAGGGTGTGGAACCAGACGTTGACCACCCCCATGCTATCGAGCAGGTTGTAGCCCTGGCGGCCCTTGGCGTCCGGATAGATGAGCAGGCTGCGGATGGAGCCGGGGAAATAGTATTCGGACGAGTCCGGCTTGACGCCGAGCGGAGAGTCGAAATTGGACTCCGGGCGCGCGCTCGAGTCCTCGAAGCGCTGGGTGATGAGCACGCCTTTGACGTCCCCGGACCGATCGGCGGAAAAATAATGGGACTGGGTGTTGAAGACGCCGTTCAGGTAGTATGCGGTGTCGCCCTTGCCGTAAACGTAACGCTTGCTATCGAGCAGCTCCATCAGCTTGTCCTGGATCCGCTTGCCGTTGGCCGCGATATAGGCGCGGAACGCGGCGGTGGTGTCGAAGCCATCGGTCGTCAGCAACGGGCCGGCTTCCGGGAACGCCTCCAGCAAGGCTTGCAAGGTGGCGGGGGAAAGCGAGCCCAGGAATTTCCGGGTGAGGATGGTGTCCGGTATCCCGCCGGTCTCGGCGAAACCGGGCGCGGAGGCGCTGTCGTGCAGTTTGAAATCCTTCGGGACGTTCGCCGTGGCGGTGAGGACGGAAGTGACTTTCCGGCCGGCGCTGTCCCAGGAGATGCGCGCCGTCAACGCGTAGCTTTCCCCTCTTTCCGGCAGGGAGAGCGGATCGCCCTGGAAGCAATTGGGCATGGTGTCGATGGGCGTCAGGGCCAGGGTGTCGGGGGCGCCCTGGAACCGCCCCGCGATGCGGACGTCGGCGCTGTCGTAGAAGGGGAAGGCCTGGGTGGCTTCCTCGTCCAGCTTCAGCAGGCGTTCGAAGCAGACGTGCCGGAAGGGCTTCCCCGCCAGGGCGTAACCGGTGAGGTACAGTCCCTTGAACAGCGGCGGGTTCTCGGGGTAGTAATCCCAAGGCCCCTGGATGCACGCGGCCAGGGCGGCCGCGGCCGCCATGCCGGCGAACAGGCGGCGGGGGTTAGAAGTAGTATTCATAGTTGATCAGGAAGGGGAAGGAGGGGAATTGGGTGATTTCGATCCGCTCCGGCGGGTTCTTCTGGCGATCGTAGGTGTAGAAGAAGATGTTCTTGTGGTCCGTGATGTTCAGGATGGTCGCCGAGAAATTCCATTTGCCCTCCCTGCCCACGTCCGCCACCTTCAGGTCCCAGCGGAAATACGCGGGCACGAAGCTGTAGTTGCGGTTGCCCCTTTGCAGGTCGATGTTGTCCTCGAACTCCGGATTCGGCCCGCCCGCGTTCTTGCCCTGGTTCTGATCCAGCAGGTGCCCGTTCGAATAGCCCATGAACTCCGTATACGGGAGGCCGGTGGCGTATTTCGCCTGGGAGGATAAGCGCATGTACACCCGGCTTTGCCGCATCCAGAACCCGTCCTTGCCGGTGAAGTTGACGGCCAGATCGGCCTTGAAGCTGTGCGGCTGGTGCCAGGAGGGGAAAAAGGAGGTGGGGTTGTTGTCCTCGCGGATGACGGAGGTCCCGTTGGAATAGGAAAGCCCTCCGAAGACGCGGCCTTCCGGCTTGCGCACGGACGCTTCGAATCCGTAGCTGTAGCCTTGCGCCTCCTTGAAGAGGTCGCCCAGGGAAACGTCCACGTCTAATTGGACCGAGTCCGGGGCCTCGTTGGGGGCGAAGACCGTCAGGTGGTTCAAGGTCTTGTAATAGCTTTCGAGGGACATGTCCCACGTGTCGAGTACCTTGTCCACGGCGTATCCGGCCGAGAACAGCAGGGACGAGGTGGGGCTCACGGTGCGGGTGGCCACTTTCTTGGCGGGGTAGTAGAACTCGTTCAGGTTCTCCTGGTCCGAGAACTGGATGGAGTTGACGTATTGCAGATAATAGCCGGTATGGAAGTCCAGGGACTGGCCGTGGGGCAGCTTGTATTTGAGCGAGAGGCGCGGTTCTATCCCGGGCTCGTCCAGGGTGGTGGAATGGGTGAAGCGCAGGCCGGTGGTGAGTTCGGCGTCCCCGACGGACCATTTATCCTGCATGAAGAGGCTGTTCAGCCAGAACTCGGTATAGTCCCTCATCTTGACCTTGGCGATGATCTGATCGTTGGTGAAAATGGTCTCCATCCTGTTCAGGTCCACGCCCATGGTCAGGCGGTGGGCGTCCAGGCCGGAGTATTCCAGCGACTGCTTGTAGGCGGCGGTCCCGATGCGGTTGTAGAATTCGAAAATGTCCTGCAGGCCGAACTTCTGGCTGAACAGGCTGTACGAGGCGGTGATCTGGGTGGACCATCGCTTGTCGAGGACCTGGGAATAGTTCAGGGGGATGGCCGTGTTGCCCCATTCCACCGTGAAGGGCGTGAAGTCCAGCAAATCGCGGCCGTTGTACCAGGAAAGCATCAGCCCCTTGTCCTTGGCGATGTCGTAGTGGACGTTGCCCTGCAAATCGTAGAAGTAATAGTCCAGATCCAGGTCCGTCAAGCCCGCGTTGCGGAGCGCGCCGAGCACCTCGTCGATATAGGTGCGCCGTCCCGCCACCAGCCAGCGCACCGGCCCTTGCTTGCCCTCCGTATGCACCTGGGAGGCGAACGTGCTGATCTTGACGGAGGAGCCTTTCATCCAGGTGTCCGCCGTGTCCTTGCCGCCTTCCCGGGACTTGATGTCCAGCACGGAGGAAAGGCGGTTGCCGTATTCGGGGGGGAAGCCCCCCTTGTAGAAGTTGACCTCGTCGATGCCTTCCACCAGGAAGGTGGAGAACAGGCCGAAGAAATGCACGGGGGAGTAGACCACGGCCTTGTCCAGCAGGATCAGGTTCTGATCGGACCCGCCCCCGCGCACGTAGATCTTGGTGGAGAAGTCCGAACTGGCCACCACCCCCGGCAGCCCTTGGATGGAACGGATCACGTCGGCCTCCGCCAGGCCCGGCATGCGCTTGATGAGCTTGGCGGAAACGGTGGACTTGCCCAGGGAGCGCTTGGGCGCGCGCTGGGCCCGGACCAGCACCTTCTTGAGCTGGACCGCTTCCTCGGATTTGAAGGTCCCGGAGCTGTCCCCGGCGGCGGCGGAATCTTCCGGGGCGGCGGCGGCCGCGGCGAGCGCCGTCGTTCCGGGATTCTCGACCACCACGGCCGGGCCCTTCCCGATGTCCGCGCGGAACGCGGAGTCCCCGCCCAGGTAGCGGACCTCATAGCACTTTTCCGCGCGGGCGGCGGCGGAGTCGGGACCCGGGGCGCCCGCGGCGCTGAAGCACAGGTTCCATAGGGTATCCCGCGGGAGGTCCACCCGGAACGGGGAGCCGGAAACGACGCTCAGGGTGTCGCCCGTTTCCAGGACTTCCAGGCGCACGCGCATGGGCGGAGGGAAGGCGGTATCGCGCAGGGTACCCTGCAGGCGGACGGTTCCCGAAGCCGCCGGCGGGCCGCCTTCCCCGGGCGGGACGGCGGGACCGGCATGGGCCGCCCAGGCCAGCCCCAGCGCGCAGGCCATGGCGACTCCCCTACCCGATCCGGTCCCGAAACGCATGCGTCCTCGCCCGTATGCCCGGGGAAAAACCTCCCCGCGCCGCAAGTTAACAATGTAAACATGTAGGTTGCGAAACGTCAAGACGGCCCCGGGCGCGGATTTTTCAGGGAAGGTTGTGCAGCCCGTGCAGGAGCCGGCCGTGGGATTCCCAGAACAGTTTCCGGAACCCGGCTTCGTCGAGGGGGGATTTCTTGGCCAGGTAGATGGACACCAGGCCGTGCCCATGGGCCCAGATGGTCATGGCCACGGAGAACGCGTCGTCTTTACGGAAGTAACCGGATTCCATGCACTCCTGCACCCGGTCCACCAGGAATTGGAAGGTGGCCATGCTCCGTTGGTGGAGTTCCTCGGGAAGGTCCTCCTCGCCCAATTGGGACGGGGCCATGAAGATGACCTCGTAATACTTGCTCTTCTCCAGGGCGAAGTTGAGGTAGGCCTCGCATCCCTTGAGGTAGCGCTCCTCGGCGGTCCTGGCCGACAAGGCGGCGAACAGATAACTCCCGAAGATCTTGACCGCTTCCCCGATGACGTTGTGGACCAGGTCTTCCTTGTTGCGATAGTGGCGGTAGATGGCGGTGGCGCTCACCCCCAACCGCTCCCCCACGTGGCGCATGGACAGCCCCTTGAGGCCATGCTCCAGGTACAGGTCCAAGGCGCAATCCAGGATGCGCTCACGGAGGTCCGACATGGTTAACAGTGTAAACTCTCGTCAGAGAGTTGTCAAACCGGACCCCGACCCGGCCCGGTACGGGTCCCGGCTCGGGACCTCGCGACGCCGGAGCCGGCGTCGGCGGTTACGGGGCCGGTTTCCGGACGGCCCCGATTTTCTTGCCTTCGGTCTCTTTGGGCGCTTTCTGCTGCATGACGAAGATCTCGTTGCGCACGGTGGCGCCCAGGTTCTCGGCCAACAGGATATCCAGGTTCTTGCGGGCCGCCGCCTGATCGATGACCGCGCCCTTGGGAATGCGGAAACGCGCTTTCAGCTTGGGGACGTCGTAGACGGCGTAGGCCCAGAACAAGGCCTGCTCGTCCGGGGACGCGTTGGCCGGCGGGGTCAGGGGGGCCTTCCCGACGTTCTCCGCGCCCAGGGCGCCGGCAATCCGTTCCTGCTGGGTGCGCAATGCGAAGTTGAGGCCCAAGAGCACCACCGCGGCCGCGATGGCGAAAGGCCAGACGCGGACGCCGCGTTTCGGGTTCGACTTCAGCTTCGCGACGTCGTTTTTGCCCATGTGCCCTGAGGTCGCGAGCTTGCGGCGCATTTTTTCCAGGGTGCGCCGGTCTTCGCGCCTTTGGACCAGATTGTTTTCGTTCTCGTCAACCATGCCGTGGGTGCTCCGGGGGGATCAGAGGTTCAAGTATCGCTTTGGGTTTGCTTTCATTATGGGGGGAGGCCGGCGGGGGAGGCCAGTCATTCAAGGGTAAATCCCCTGCCGGAGTTTGCGAAAGTTGATGCATGGGTTGCGGCCCGGCCCGCCTCCGGGCGGGCCTTGCGGCCTACTCTTCGTGGATCTCGTAATAATCCAGGTTGAACGGCGAAATGACGGTGGGGGTGCCCGGGGGCATGTTCTTCAGCAGGTTGTAACGCGCGTCGAAGCTGAAATTGCGGGTGGGCTGCACGTACACGTTGTTGTCCGGGTTCCAGCGGAACTGGCCGGTGCTGTAAAGGCAGCGCCACATGGCCACCTGGGACCCGGAGAAGGTGAGGGTCTTGCCGGTCCAATCCTCCATCAGGGACATATGGTTGTGCGGCTGGCCGATGCGATCGGAATAGCTGGAATTGTCGTCCTGGTTCCAGTTGTAGTAATTGGCGTCGGCGGGATCGTTCCAGGCGGGATGCACGCGGGCCCGGCGGACGCCTCCCAGCATGCAGGCGTAGACCGAGTTGTTCTGGGCGACGCGGCTGCCGAGAGCGGTGCCGGCGCCGAAGCCCGGGTTCCAGCCGGGAGACAGCACGTTGATGATGTCGCCCACGATGGCGGCGGATTTGGTGGCCGTGTTGTTGAAGTTGCCCCAGACGTAGATCGGGCAATTGGAGGCGAAGGTGATGTTGCGGCCCAGGGTGCCGCCGTTGTAGAGCACGAACACGTCCCGGGTGACGGGTGCGGCGGCCGTGTTGAAGCGTCCTTCCAGGTAGACGACCTGATCCGCGGCCGCGGTGGAGGCCAGGAAGAATTTCGAGACGTCCACGAAAGAGGCGTTCATCCAGGCCTGATCGCCGTAATCGTACAGCAGGTCCGGATTGGGATTGCCCGCGGGGTTGACGATGGACGTGTTCAGGCCGGTGTTGGACGCGGCGGACTCGGACACGTCCGAGCCGTCGGAAAGGTTGCGGTACCAGGTCTTGAGCAGGGCCCCGGCCGCGTTGCGCTTGCGGTAGATCAGATCGGCCTTATAGACGAACTTCTGCTTCCTGGACGTGGCGGTCTCGGAGAATCCGGAGGCGCCCTTGTCGTCCACGCCCTTGGGCTGGATGATGAGGATGGCGTTGCGCGTGCCTATGGGCATCTTGAAGATGGGGACCTGGCTGCCGTAGGCCACGCGCATGCGCTTGGTGCCTCCGTAGTAAGGGGTATCCACCGGCGCGAAGGAAGAAGGCGCCGTCATGTAGGTGCCCAGCACGCCGTCCACGCGCTTGAAGCGGATGCTCCCTCCGGAGGCGCTGCGCATGTTCCAGATGTCGCAGGGGGAGGTGACCCAGTCCTCCAGGGACAGCAGGCTCCAGGGGAAGAGCTTCACGCGCGCGTTGCAATGCACGCGGCCGCTGATGGTCATGTTGGAGCCCGGGTCCAGCAGCATCACCCCTTCCCAATAGGTGGCGAACTGGAAAATGGGGTATTGGTCGAAGGCGATGCGCTGGCGGATGCGGGCGCGCGAGCCGTTGGCCGTGTCCGTGGAGACGGCCTCGATGTTGGAATAGGAGCGGAAGGTCAGCAGATCGAATTTGGTGCGGATGCTGTCCATGCGCTCCGCCCCGGAAGCGTTGGTCTCCATGTCGCTGGTGACCACCACGTTGTGGCCGTAGAGGTTCACGTTGGTGGAGGGGAACTCCACCAGGTATCCGTTGCTGTCCACCGAATTGGCGGTGCGGTTGATCACCATGGCGATGGCGGACTCGGCCGCGTAGCGGGACTGCGAACCCTTGCGGGATTCCGCCGCGATCTTCCGCCCGGAGGACACGTTGGTCATCATGGAAAGGCCCAGGGCCATGACCGCGCCCAATACCACCAGGGTCAGGAGCAGCACGTAGCCGCGCTGTCCCCGCGGGGCGGCGACCGGCGCCCCCGGGGCCCCCCGCCCTGGAACGGTGCCTTCGCCCATCTTCACATCGCCCTGTTGTAAAGGCGTCCGCGCCGCACGCCTACGATGGTCTCGAAACTGCGCTTGGTGGCGCCGGCCAGGGCATGCGATCCCTTGACGCGCACGTAGACCTTGACGCGCGAAACCCTGCTGCTGTCGGTGATGTTGCGCGTGAAGCCGCCGTTCCCTTCCGGGCTCACGTCGAAGCTCACGTCCAGGGAATCGATGTTGACGGCCAGGGGGATGTCCTTCATGGCCGAGCCTTCCGCGAGGATGGTCCTGCGCAGGGCGCCTCCGGTATCCACGAACAGCGAGCAGTATTCCACCGGGTACACGAAATCCGCTCCGGCCAGCTTGGCTTCGACGGTCGGATCCTTGAGGGTGATGGTCTTGGCCCCGGGGTTCACGCCTTGCATCTCCCCCAGCAGGCAATCCTCGTTGTGGGAGAGCATGACGAAACCGGTCCCGTCGAACGGGGTGACGTCCGCCACGGGCAGGACCCCGTCCGCGGGATCGAGGTTCAACTCGTCCACCACCACCGAAGAGAGGTCGTCGCGGTTCACGTAAGTGGCCACGCCCCTTCCGGCCGCGCATTTGCGCAGTCCGCTGGCTCCCTGGGGCAGGCCGCCGCCCGCGGAAACGATGGTCGTGCGCATGAGGTTGGCCACGTAGTCCACGGTAAGCTGGGCCTCGTTCACGTCGTTCTGCCGCAGGTGCATGCCCGTCTGGGAGCGGTAGAGCATGAATCCGGAGCCCACCACCAGCATGCCGACGGTGCCGGCCAGGGCGAGTTCCACCACCGTGAAGCCGCGCTGGGATCTCATTGGTAGCACTTCCCGGACGCGGATTCCCGGTAGTTGGAAACCGTCCCGTTCAGGGTGCGCAGGGTGTCCGCCACCGCCTTGACGACTATCTTGCGCATCCTGGACACGTCCAGGCCGGGCATGATGGCGTCCGCCTGCGCCTGGGTGTAGGCGGATACGGCCAGCTTCGCGTCCACTCCCTGGCGCGATTTATAGACGCCCCCGTTCATGTTGTCCAGCACGCTCACGGGCTGGGTCATGGCCGAATCGAGGATCTCCGCAAGGCCGGCGGTGATGTCGATGTACTTCCTGTTCGATTTGTTGCCGGCGATGGTGGGCTTCACCGATTGCGTGAAGGCCACGAGGGCGACGCCGGTCACCATCATGGCGATCATCACTTCGATGAGGGTCATCCCTCTTTCCCGCCGCCCGCGCATGCCGCCTTCGCCGCTCAAGGCCCCAGCACCCTTCCGGAAGCCGCGATCACCTGCATCTTCGAAGAATCGCCGTTCACGCCCACCAGGACGATTTCGAAACTGTTGCCGGAGGACACGGCTCCGTTCTTCTTGAAGCACACGTCCCCCATGGGGGCGGCGGCCGTGGTCGCCACGTCCACCCTGCCCAGCGGGCTCAGCCTGGCGATGGAGGAAAGGGTGTCCGTGCCGCTGTACAGATCGTCCCCGTTCCGGTCCACGAACAGGGACGCGGTATGCAGGGTGGAGTCGAAATGCACGCCGAAATGCTTGGCCTCCACTATCGAGCGGCGCGCGGCCAGGCTGAGCAGGGTCTTCACCGCGTTCACGTCGGCGGACTTCTTGGCGCGGCCCAGCAGGGAATGGGCGAAAACGGCGGTGGCCAGGCTGAAGACGAGCAGCACCACCAGCATTTCCACCAGGGTGAACCCGCGTTGCTTCACCGGGCCGCCCCTTCGGGGGACGGGTTCCGCAAGGCCAGCACTTCGGCGCGCGCTTGCGCCCCCAGTTCCCGGGTCAGGAGGTCTTCCAGATGGTGCCGCGCGTCCACGCGATCGATGAAGGCCGAGGCGGGGACCTTGAAACGCTCCCGCAGCTTGCCCTGATCGAAAGCGGCATAGGCCCAGAAGCGCGCGCGATCGTCCAGGGAAAGCCCCGGAGGCGAGGCCAGGGGCGCCGACAAGGTACGGACCCCCACCGCTTCCAGGATGGCATCCTTTTGGGAGCGCGCCAGGAAGTTCAAGCCCACCAGGAGCGCGGCCAGCGCCACCATCAGGGCCAGCGTCCTGCGCTTGTTGCGGCGCGCCCGCAGCTTCCGGGGGCTCTCGGGCTTCGGCGGCGGTTCCGCCGGGGCCGATGCCAGCCGCCGGCGCATCTGCTCCAGGGTCGGACGCTCCCTGGGCATGCGCGGTCCCAGGTTGAATTCATTCTGTTTCGGCGTCGGAACCATCGGGACATTTCTCCGAAACGCACGGATTGCGCGTTCCTCCATTATCGAGGTGGCACGGGGGATCGTTCAAGTTGCAGGAAGGCGTCCAGGCCAGCGATTTCAGCGATTTTCATGAGGATTTGCAGGTGTTGGATGCCGTTTTGAGGGCCTTGCGCTTACCGGCAAGCAGGCGGGCGGTCCCATCCGGGTCGTGCCCGCGGGAAAAGCGAAGGAAAAAAACCGCCGCGGGGATCCGCGGCGGCATGGGAGAAGCGGGGAAGCGGAACGGTTCAGTTGAGGACGGTGCCGGGGAGGCCGCCGTTGATGACGACCTTGCCCACCTTGCCCAGGGTCACGGTCAGCTTGCCGGTGCCGGTGGCGGGGCCCGCCCAGGCCAGGGTCACGGCTTGGGTATCGTCGGTGCCGGCGCTCACGCTGAAGGTGGAGGAGCCGCTGTACAGCTTGCCGGAGTAGGTGTGCAGCACGCCGTAGGCTTCCAGGGTCACGGTGTGGGAGCCGGGGGTGATGTAGTCCCAGAACACGTTCACGCTCTGGTTGGCGGAAAAGAAGCCGGAGGCGAGCACGGAGTCGGCCTTGACCACGCCGTCCACCAGCAGGACCACGCGGTTCAGGTTCAGCTTGTCCTTGCCCGTGCCGGAAGTGGAGGAGCCGATGCTGTCGGGGAGGGCGTTGAAGCGGGCTTCGTACATGGCGAAGCGGGACGTGAGGTTGAGCGTCACGGCCGCGGTGTCGGCGGGCTTCACGAAGAAGGCGGCGCTGGATCCGGAGTGGATGACCGAGTCCTTGACGTCCAGGGATTTGGCGGTCACGACCCAGGTGCGCAGGGGCGCCAGGGTGAGGTTCCGCAGCACGGTGACCTGGGCGTTTCCGCCCACGCTGGACGTGTCGCGGACGGTGTCCGGGGGGTTGGCGGTGGAGACGGCGGTCAGCACCAGCTTGCACAGATTGATGGCGGAGGACTTGCCGAGCGCGCCCACCTTGCCGAGAACGACGGTGGACTGCACCGTGGCGTTCCTTTCCTGTTCCGGTTCCCTGCCGGCCGCCGAAGTGGGCGACTGGCCGCAGTTCGCGAAGAAAGCGGGCGCGAGCAGCCCGATGAGGATTTTGACGGTGTTCGATTTGGACGTTTTCATGTGATTGCCTCCCCGTTCCATACTCATGTTTCGGAGGGGCTTTCGGAAAACTTGAACGTTGAATGCTAAAAATTTCCCGCCGCGAAGGCGGACGGCTTCCGGCGTGAGCGGGGTCACGTGGAAGCCCGGAGGGCCTCTTATATAGGCCCCTGGACCGGGGTTATGGGCCCCATGGACCCGGGCCCGGGAGAAGTTTGCGGCCGCCCCGAGAATCGTCAACCCTGGAGTTCAGGGGGGGCATGGAGGGGAAGGCGGCGCGGCCGTTTTTGTAGTTTGGGTTCGCATGCACCTGCCCTTTCCCGGCGGCGAGATCCGCTCCTGGACCTTGGCCGATATCCCGGACCTGGTCCTCTTGGCGGACAATCGCAACGTATGGCGCAACCTGCGCGATCGCTTCCCCAGCCCCTATGCCCGGAGCGATGCCAGGGGCTGGGTGCGCGGGGTCAACGGCCGGTCCCCGGTCTGCCATTTCGCCATCGCCCGGGACGGCGCGCTCGCGGGCGGCATCGGCATCCTGCTCCAGGAGGACGTGCATACGGGCACCGCCGAGATCGGGTATTGGCTGGGGGAGCCCTTTTGGGGCCGGGGCCTGATGACCGCGGCATTGCAGGCCTTCTCCGCCCATGCCTTCGAGACTTACGGCCTGCGGCGCCTGTACGCGCAAGTGCTGGAATGGAACCCCGCCTCCATGCGGGTGCTGGAAAAAGCCGGGTACGCGCTGGAAGGCCGGCAAAGGCGCAGCGCGCTCAAGGACGGCGTGATCGCGGACGAATTCCTCTACGCGAGAATCGTCTAGGTCAAGCGCCGTAGATCAGGTGCTGTAGAACCATTTGCCCACCGCGTACGCGGGCAAAATCCACAAGGCGCCCGCCAGCGCGTAGGCCGGCGGCACCTGGTTGGCCAGCATGGCGAGCACGTCCACCAAGGGGACCAGGCGCAGCATGGCGCCCACCATCCGGCCCGTATGCTTGGGAGAGGGATCGGTGGCCAGGTTGCGCAAGGGTCCGCGCAGGAACATGGCCAGCGCCAGCCAGGCCAGGGCCAGGAAGTTTTCCGCCCGGAACCATTTGAAGGCCGCCGCGGACCAGGCGATGAACCAGAGCGCCAGGCCGCCCAGGAACAGGACCGCGCGCCGGCGCGAGTTGCCGCCCACTTCGTCCCGCGCCAGGAAGGTCACCAAAGCGATATAGGCCCACAGGGAGAAGAGCGCCAGCCAAACGGCCTTCGGGAAGGAGGCGGTAAGGGGAAGGCCGGACCAGGCCAGGGACATGCCCGTCAGCAGGTTCAGCGCCCGGCACAGGCCCATGGCGGCCGGGCCGAGCGCCGTCCCTTTGAGCAGGAAGTTGTAGGCGAAGATGCACAGGCACAGGGCGGCCCCCACCGCGGAGGAAACGGGATTCGCCAGGAACAGCAGCGCCAGCCCCAGCGCCATCATCGCCAGGCTCAGGCCCCAGGCCTGGCCCGGGGGAACGGCCCCGGAAGGGATGGGCCGGGTGGGCCGTTCGCGCGCGTCCACGTCCTTGTCGGCCACGTCGTTCAGGGCCATGCCGGCCATGATGAACAGCGCTGCGGCCGCGGCGCCCCCGGCCAGGGCGGGCGTGAGGGCCCGGCCGCCGCCGATGAAGTATCCGGCGTAGGCGTTGGACATGGAGCTGAAGACGGTCGGGATGCGCACCAGCGCGAGGAATGCCTTGGGTTTCAAGCTTCGGGCCCCAGCGTCACGTGCGCTTCGATCAGGTCCCGCACGGCGGTCATGGGCAGCGATTCCTTGCGCGTGTCCAGGGCCATCAGGTCCGAGATCACCAGGGGCGCCTCGTCCGGATTCGCGGCCGGCGTGCCATGGCTTCCCCGCACGAGTTCCGGCGTCAGCGGGATCACGTCCATGTAGTAGCGGAAGCCGAGCGTCTTCTTGAGCAGGGCCAGCCCCATCTTGAGCTTGACATTGCGGATGGCCGGGTCGAGGAACAGTTCCACCGGATCGAAGCCGGGCTTGCGGTGGATATCCACGCAGCGCGCGAAGTCCGGCGCCTTGCGGTCGTCGAACCAGTAATAATAGGTGTACCAGTTGTCCGGCTCCGCCATCAGGATCACGTCCCCGCTGCGGTCGTGCTTGAGGCCGGCCTCGGCGATGGCTTCCCCGGTGAGCACGGCCTTCTGGCCGGGTTCCTTCTCGAACAGGGCGGCCACCTCCCCGATGCGGGACTTGTCCTTCACGTAGATGTGGCAGATCTGGTGGTCCGAGACCGCGAAGGCGGCGCTGGCCCCGGCGTCCAGGAGCTCCCAGGTCACGCTGGGGCGCACTTCCAGCAACCCGGCCTTGCGCAGGATGCGGTTGGGATGGGTGTGCCGCGCAACCTTGGAGATGCCGTACTCGGACACGATCATGACCCGGACCTTGCGCTCGCGGTAATACTCGATCAGGTCGCCCACCACGGTGTCGATGGCCTCCAGCTCCTTGCGGATCTCCGGCGCCCCCGGCCCGAAGCGCTGCAAGCCATAGTCCAGGTGGGGCAGGTAGACCAGGCTCAGGGTGGGGCGCTTCTTGTCGAAGATCCATTTGGCGCAGGCGGCGATCCATTGCGAAGAGCCGATGCCGGATCCGGGACCCCAGAACTCGAAGAACGGGAACGGCCCCAGGTCCTTCAGCAGGTAGTCGTGGATCTCGGCGGGCTCCGTGTACACGTCGAACACCTTGCGGCCGTCGGCGGGATAGTGCGGCCGCGGGGTCACGCTCCAGTCCGCGCCGGAATACATGTTGTACCACCAGAAAAGCTTGGCGCAGGTGAAGCCGGGCCGCTCGCGCTTCAGCTTCTCGTAGATCTTCTCGCCCTGGATGAGCCCGTTGTTCTGCTTCCAGAAGGCCACTTCGGCCTGATCGCGGAAATACCAGCCGTTGGCCACGATGCCGTTGCTCTCCGGGGCCGTGCCCGTGAGCATGGCGGCCTGGCTGGAGCAGGTCACGGCGGGGAAGACTTCCTCCAGGCGGGCGCTCCAGCCCTCCTGCATGAACTTGCGGATGCGCGGGGTTCCGGGCCCGATGAGAGAGCGCGTCAGGCCCACCACGTTGAGGACTGCGGTCTTATGCATTGGGTACCGTCCCCGCGGGAGTGTGGGTTTCGATGAAGGCGAGTTCGCGCGCGATGGAGCGCGCCAGATCCGCGTCGTCCTTGGGACGATGGGCCGCGGGCAGCACGTTCCAGGTGTAGGTCTCCACTTCGTAATGGCGGCACAGGCCCTTGCCCACGGCATGGCGGTAGGCCTTGAGCATGTCGTCCCGGGTGGTGCCGACGTGGCCGGAGTCGAGCAGGCTATGGGAATCGATGGGGAGGTGGAAGTGCACGCGCCAGGGATGCTCCCAGAGATCGAGGTCCGGAACCGTTTCCCCCGCGGGAGTCCGGCCCCCGGGCACCAGGCCGGAACCGTCCAGGAGTTCGGGCAGATCGTCGAAGGAGACGATGCCGGCCGGAGTCTTGACGCGCGTCTGGTGCAGGAAGCGTTCTTCCACGAACTGCCGGCGCAGCGCCAACGTGGTCCGGTCCGGATCGGGCTTGAGTTCCAGCGCGCTGGAAAGCTGCATCTTCACCACGCGGATGCCGTTCACCCGCAGGCGATCGAGCACGTCCGCCGCATCCTCGTATTGCACGGCCTGGTGGCAGGTGTCGTAACAGAGGCCGCAGAAATCCGCCAGGTCTTCCGGGTCCAGGCCCGCTCGCTGCGCGGCGGGACGCAGGTGCAGGCCCCAGAAGCCGAGCACCTGGTCGATGGTCTCCAGCGCGCAGCCCGGTTCCGGTTCCAGGCCCAGGCGCACGGTGCGGCCCTCCACGTCCCGGAGGGCGCGGGCCTCGGCCACGAACGCGCACAGGTTCTCGGCGCTTCTGCGGGAATGCTCCTCGCTCCAGCCGATGCGCCAGCCCAGGGGCAGGGTGGACACCGATCCCTCGCCGCCCACGGGCAGCAGGCCCGCAAGCAGCCGCGCGCAGGCCACCGTATAGGCCAGGCGCTCCGGCTTGGTCCAATCGGGATGATAGACCTTGGTCTTGACCACCTTTTCATGGAAGTTGCCGTAGGGGAAGGCATTGCACGTGAACGCGGAGAGATCGTTCTCCGACAGCAAGGTTTTGAGGCGCTCCCGGGAGTTTTCCGGGTCCCGGTTCATCTCTTCGATGAGGGCGGCGGGGAACCACAGGCCCATCGGCTGGGTTTTCCATCCCAAGTGCGAGCGGATGGCCGGGCCGAAGCGGCCGATAATATCGCTCCAGGCGGCCCAATCCCCGAGCGGATGCACATTGGTGCAATAGGTCAGGCCGAGGTTTTTCAAGTTTTATAGCCTTCCGATCGGCAGGAGCGGCCCCGTCAGAGGTGACCCGGCCAAAGTTCCGGTTCCCAAATATAGGGCACTAGATTAAATTAATTTAGTGGAAAAGCAAGACCCAGCCAAGGTGACGGCCGCTCCGGCCGCCCGGCTAAGAACCTGGAACTCTCCGCTCACCGGCGGAATGCCCATACTCTTCGGTGCCGGGGCCGTCGATCGCCTCCCGGACCTGCTCCTGGAGTGCAAGCCCGATCGGGTCTTCATCCTCTCCGACCAGCACGTCTTCCATCTGCACGGCGCCGCCTTGCTGCAGCTCCTCTCCCCCCGTTTCGCTCCCGAGATCATCCTGATCGGGGAAGGCGAGGGCGAGAAGAAGATGTCCAACCTGGAATTCCTCTGCCAGCAGCTTTTCGAACGCGGCGTCACCAAGTCCTCCGTGATCGTCAATTTCGGCGGAGGGGTCACGCTCAACATCGGCGGCCTGGCCGCCTCCCTGGTCTATCGCGGCATCCGCTTTCTGCAAGTGCCCACCACCCTGATGGCGCAAAGCGACGTAATCGTCTCCAACAAGCAGGGCATCAATTTCGCCGGCGGCAAGAACCGGCTGGGCGCGTTCAGCACGCCCGTGGCCGCCGTGGCCGATTCCCGCTATTACCGCACGGAGCCCTTGCGCCAATTGCGCGCGGCGGCGGTGGAGTATTGCAAGAACGCCATCCTCTTGGGCGGGGAGCATTACGAAGAAGCCTTGCGTTTTTTCTCCGTCAAGGACACCTTCTCCGAGGCCCAACTGGAACGCCTCCTGGTGAACAGCCTGGCCCAGAAATTCGAGATCGCCCGCCTGGATCCCCGGGAGAAGGGCCTCGGCCTGATGCTCGAGTACGGGCACACCGTGGGGCATGCCCTGGAATGGCTCTCCCAAGGCCGCCTCATGCACGGGGAAGCCGTGTACCACGGCATGAACGTGGCCGGCCAATTGGCCCTGCACATGGGCATCATGCCCGTGGAAGAGCTCAAGAAGCAGTCCTTGCTCCTGAGCCGCCTGAGCGGTATCCCGCCCATCCCCAACGACATTTCCGTGGGGCAGATCCTGACGAGCGTCCAGCGGGACAATAAGAAAGTGGGCAAGGGCATGGCCTTCATCCTGATGAAGGCGGTGGGCGAGGTCAACAAACCGGAAAACCCGGACGGCGCCGGCAAGGGCGAATCCGTGCTCACGCCCGTTTGCGAATTCCAGCTCAACCGCGTCCTGCTCGAGTATTGGGATGCTCTGCTATAGCACCGGCTCCCTGCCGGACGGGCTCCCCCTCTCCGGAATCGCCGACATCCTCACCCCCACCCCTTTCACGGGAGTGGAACTGGTGATCACGGCCGGAATGCTGGCACGCGCCGGGGACGCGGCGTATTGGCGGAACGCGCGCGAGGAATTCCAATCCCTGGGCCTCGCCTTCCGCAACGTGCACCTGGGCGCGCCGCATCTCATGGGGCCCGAGCCCCACCGGCCCGGCCTCTCCTCCCTGGACCCGGCGGCCCGGGAGCGGAAAACCGCGGCCGCGGAGCGCTGCCTGGCCATCGCGGAGGCTTTGGGTGCGCCGCACCTCACCCTCACCACGGGACTCGCCGATTCCGAATCCTCCCGCGGCCCGCAAGCGGACGCCTTCCGCGGCGCCCTGGCCCGCCTGGTGCGGCAAGCGCCCGGGTCCGTGAAAATCATGATCGAGCAGGAGCCGGAGCACGTGGTCCACAGCGCGGAACTGCTGGCGGCGCTGGGCCGGGAGTTTCCCGGAGACGTGTTCGCCAACTTCGACGTGGGCCACAGCCACGTGCTGGGCGAGGACATCGGCGCGGCCATCCGCCTGCTGGGGCCCATGCTGCGCAACGTGCATCTGGAGGACATCCTGGGCCGGGTGCATGCCCATAAGCTGTACGGGGACGGCGACGTGGATTTCGACGCGGTTTTCGCGGCGCTCCGCGAGATCGGGTACCGGGGCGATTATACGCCGGACCTGTATCCCTTCAAGGACGCGTACGGCCGCGCCATCGAGGCGTCCTCGGCGTTCCTGCGCAAGCATGGGGTGTTGGCCGGGGCTTTGTAACTCAGCCTTTCCGGCCCAGGCGGAGCGCCGCTTTTTTCAAACCGGAGAGGATGGGGTCCGCGACCGAGGCGGGAAAATCCGGAGGCAATGCCGAGGTAGCCGCCGCTTCGGCTTGAACCGCGCCTTCGATCAGTTCGGACAAGATTCCTTCCATCTCCGTTTCCAAGCCCCCGATGCGGGCCGTCTCCTTCCAATGTTCGCGGGTCATGCGCTCCCAAAGGTAATGCTTGCCGCGGCCCTTGACCGCCATCGCCATCTTGGCTTTCTCCGGGGCCAGCCGGTTTTTTCCGTGGCCTAGGATGGGATAGGCCGACAATACATCGTAGAGAGGCGTCAGGCCGTATGCGCCGCCGCGGCCGATGAAGATGCTGAAGTTCCGCGCATGGCCGTCCACGGCGCAGAGCATCCAGAACAGCACCTGCGATTTGAGAAAGAGGCGCCGGTCCGCCAGGGACCGCCGCGAGCCGAGCAGGAACCGGAGGATTTCAGGGATGCCGGGAGCGCCGCCCGCTTCGTATTTGCGGCCCAAAGGCACCCCCATCGCCTGGCAGATATCCTCCTGGGGAAGGCGCATGAGCCAGGATTTATCGGGGGACCATCGGCGATCGAAGCGTTCCACGATGAGCACGCGCTGGTCCTCGAAAACCGCCGCTTCGCATGCGGCGACGGGAATTCCGAACGCGCCCACGATCCGGCTGCACAGCCATTCGTTTTCCACCGAGGTTGAAAGATCCAACTGCTCCTTCCCCACACGGGCGGACATGGGAAGTTTGAAGATGTGGCTGGTGGCGGTCGCGCCTTTGGGCCGGTGCCATTTCCCTTTCAGTTTCAGGAAGGCCGTTTTCTCCTGGGATCCTGCCAAAGAGATGCGGAAATCGTCGGGACTGGTTTGTCCCGGGAGCGGAGCGGACAGGGTGGCCCGCAGGGCGGCCGCCACGTCCGCGTCCTTGAGGGGATCGGCATGGATGACCTCGGTCTTTCCGGGATGCTTGCCGGCCGGCGCAAGTTGCAAGGCGCCCACGCAGTCCCGTCCCAATTCCGCCAGGAGATCGAACGCCTTGGGGGTGGGAGTTCCAAAGCGGGATTGGAAGCGCCGGCGGATTTCCGGGCTGTCCGGAATCAGGTTATCGAAGAATGCCTCGACGCCGGGGCCCCGATATGGCGCATCGGGCGGGCGGAGCGGCATGGAGATGGAAATCGGCCGCGCGAATTTCGAGTCGAGCCAGGCCGGGTCATAAGTAAAGATATGCTCTCCGGAAGAGGTCAGGGTCCAATTGCCCGTCAGTTCGCCGTTCATCCAAACGTCGAGTCGCCGGATCTTGCTTGGCCTGCCCATTCACCATTCCCCCGTAGCCGCCGCACCGCCGGTTACCTTGGATTTCGGCCGGATCACCAATTCCACTTCCAGGGCGGAGAGCAGTTTGAACAAGCTGCCCAAGGTGCTGGAATCGGGTTCCGATTCCAGCACCGAGATGGTCTTGGGCCGCATGCCTACGCGCAGGGCGGCCCCGGCCTGGGTCAGCTTTCGGCTTTTGCGCCACCCCTTGAGCGTTTGCGCCAATTGCCGGGTGGTTAGAATCGGATATTCCATAGTTTTATCCCCCGCGGGGTTTACTTTGATATTATACCCTACAAGGGATAAAATGTCAATATCCCCTCCAGGGGATATTTTGGCGCATGGTATCCGTGACATGCATGATGGCCATCATACTTGGATCCGCGATAAGGACTTGCTTATGCCGATCCGAACGACCCTGGTTCCATTGAGGTGCAAGAATGGGGGCAAAAACCGAAGAATTCGAGGAGATTTGGCAATTGGAGAGGCGCGATCCGGGTTTTGTGATGTCCGTCAAGCCTGGAAGCGATAGAAACGATTATTTTTACACTCATTCGGATTCTTCGGTTTCGAATCCGAATAAGCGTCAAGGCCGAAAAACCCGCTCGTTGACTTCCCCGATAGGGGGTCGCGAATCCAGGATTGGAAAATGCGCAACTATTTTTTCTCGATCTCAAAAACCCTGGGAGTCACCCCACCATCACTTCTCCCGGTATCCCGAACATGAATCGTAGACTCTCCTGTTTTCCGTTCTTCCTTCTCCTCTTCAAGCTGCCGTCCCTGGCCGCCTACGGAATGTTGCTGGATGGCCACTTGAATATGAAGACGTTGCGGAGCGCTTATATGGAAAGCGATTTCACGCCGGTGCGCCAAGCTTTGGAAGCCTTCCTAAAGCAACACAAGGACGATGCCACCCGCGATGAGAAAGTCTTCGCCCATATGTACCTGGGCGTCATCTATGCCGCCGATTCGACTTCGGAGGCCAAAGCCGAAAACCAATTCAACACCCTTTTCGGCATCGCTCCCAACATCGAGCTCGTGGACATGTTCGCACCCCCGAAAATCCAGAACCTCTTCGACCGGGTCAAACGGGATTATCTGCGGATGAAGGAATATGGAAAGCGTTACGATGCCCTGGGCAATCCCCTTGCAGGGGCAAACCCTGACACCGCGGCCAAACCTGACACAGCAGCTAAAACGGCCAAAGCGGCCGAAACCCCGGCCATGAAACCCGCATCCCGGAACTCAGGCTGGGTGTGGTGGACCCTGGGCGCGGTGGCCGCCGTGGGAGCCGGGGCGGGCATTTACTACCTGACGGTGGCCGGGGACGAGCCTTCGGAGTCGAACACCGTGGTGAACGGCCCATGAATGATAAGGACGACATTTTGGAAACCGGGTTTAAAGGAGACCGTATGAATGGGCAAAGGCGCCTAAGCGCTTTCTGCTTGCTTTTGTTCGCCGCCTTGTGCGTTTGGACCTGCGATATTTCCGACAAACCCGGCGACAACCTGCTCACGCTCAACCTATCGGATTCCCTTGCCCGGTACGATAGCATCCTCATTACCGTCAAGAACGGCGATGGGCTGGTGCAACGAGATAGTCTTTTGCGCAAACCGTATGGCCCCGTTGAAAACCATAAATTCCAAGCCGTCTTGAACATGGGCGGAAATGCGCCGGAAACCTATGCCATTTTCATTACCGTATACGGCGGGGGCAAACCCATGGAATACCGGATAGAGGTAACGCCGGATGCCGTAAAGCCACCGGTGCGAATCGACACCGTGAAGACGGATGCTCCCGTAGACACCGTAAAGACGAGTGCTCTCGTAATGAGCGTGGGCCGTGCCGATACCACGGTTTCCGTCGGCTCTTCCGTGACCCTCCTTCCCGTGGTAGGTCCGCAGGGATACGGATCCGTCGCGAAGTTCAAATGGGATCTCGATGGCGTTTCCGGCTGGGACGATTCCGCGGACGCGATCAAGTCCGTGACCGTGAAATGCGACCAGGAACAGGAGTACCGGCTGCGCTTCTACGTGCGGGATTCGAAGGGCAACGAGACCCTCGCGTTCAAGACTATCTCCGCGGTCCTCGGCCCCCGCAAACCGGACGTGAAAGTGAACGCGGCTTCCCCGTCCAACGTCAAGCGCCCGGTGTGGACCTGGTCCGGCGGGGGCGGGGGCAATGGCCTGTTCCAATACAAGTTCGACGGCAACGACTTCGCATCGGGCGCGTCCACTCCCGCCAGGGCGACCGAATTCACGCCCGCGGCCGATCTCGGCGACGGCGTGCACACTCTGTACGTGCGCGAAAGCGATTCCCTGGGAGGCTGGTCCGCTCCCGGCAGCGCCTCGATCACCATCGACACGACCGCTCCCGGCGCGCCCAAGGTGCTCGGCGCCTCGCCCACCAGCGTCAGTCCCAAATGGACCTGGTCTTCGGGCGGCGGCGGTTCCGGCGACTATCGCTTCAAAGTGGACGCGAACCCCTCGGCCTCCGATCCGGAAACCAGACTGTTGGAGTACACCTTGGCCTCGGCGGTTTCCAAGACCACCTACATCCTGTACCTCCAGGAGCGGGACGCGGCGGGGAATTGGTCGCCGGTGTCGAACCTCCCCATCTTCTACGATTTGAGCAAGCCGACGGTGGCGTTCACGGCCCCGCAGGTTTCGGGAACCTTCCTGACCCGGAACGGAAGCGTGGACCTGGCGGGCACCTCCACCAGCCCGCAGGGGGCGGGGATGGTGAAGAGCGTGGAGTACTTCGTGGACGGGACCCGGGGGAGCCTGTCGACCAACCTGGCGGGGGACGGGTCGTGGAGCATCAAGGCGCTGCCGTTGACCAACAACAAAACGGTGGCGGTGAAGGTGGTGGCGACCGATGGGGCCGGGAACCAGGGCGAGGCGACCTTGAATGTCCGGATGGATAATACGGCTCCGGGGGCGCCGGCGTTCACGGCGCAGCCGCCGGCCATCGTGAAGAAGAGCGATACGGTAACGACCCTGCGTTGGGTCTGGTCGCGTACGGGAGAGGCGACCGATTCGTTCGTGGTGAAGCTGAACGGGACGGAGGTGTCGCGGCAAACGGGAACGGCGTATGCGATGACCCTTCTTTCCGACGGCACCTACCAACTGGAGGTGTCGGAAATGGATGGAACGGGGAATGCTTCGGCGTTCACGGGGTCGGGGAGCGTGCGGGTGGATAGGACCCCGCCGAATGCGCCGGACTTATCGCAACCGCCCACGCCCCGCAGGACCGTTCAATGGACGTGGACTTCGGGCGGTGGGGGCAACGGGAGCTATCAATGCCAGTTGGATGGGGGAACGGTTTTCGCCTGTACCACCCCCTATAGCCCTTCCAACCCGACAGATGGGGATCACATCTTGAACGTGCGTGAACTGGATGCGGCGGGGAATACGAGTGCTTATTCCTCGACGAGGGTGACCATTGATGTGCAGAAGCCGGTCATCAGCTTAACCAGCCACCTCACCGCGCCGACCCAGGTTTTCAGCTCGATTTCCGCTTTCGAAGGCAAGGCCACTGATGATCGGCAAATGCGGTATGTTCGTGTCAAGGTAGGAGCGGACACAATCCTGGCGACCGGTTCGAATCCTTTCTCGGTGACCCCAAACCTGCCTTCAGAGACGCAGGTCCTTACGTTCATCGCAGAAGATGTAGCCGGAAATCAATCCACTACGCAGATCACCGTAACCTATGAGCCGACCGTAATCTTTGTCCGGAAGGGCGCTACGGGGCTCGGGGATGGGTCCTCTTGGGCGAACGCATTCCCTGAGCTGAGCTTGGTCTTGAGAGCGGACAAGAATTACCCCGCGGGCAAGCAGGCGTGGGTCACGGAAGGGACTTATATCCCCTCGGATCGAGAAGGCTTCAAAGTGCACTCCGACTTCTCCATGTACGGCGGTTTCGCATCCGACGGCACGGATCGTTCTTTGTCGGCGCGAGATTTAACCCACCATGTCACCATCCTGAATCAGCATCCCGACGGCGCATACGTAATCTCCAATCTATCGGATAAAGGCTCCGAACCAGGCGCTTATGCGCAAAATATCACGCTTGCAAACTTTAAAGTAGATGCGGGAAAGTTTCCGGTCACTTTCAGCTCCGTGAGGAAAGGAATCCTTAAGGGTTTCACGCTCCAGTATGGTACGCCCATGATCGGGGTATTTATCTCGAATTCAACAATCGATATCTCCGACTCTTTTATTTTTCAGAATCAGACCGGCGAAGGCGGGATCGAAATCAACGGAGAAAATTCGAGGATTCGTATTCGGAATACGACGGTATCCAGCAATACCACGGGTGATGGGGGAGGAATAACATTCTATGATGGGCGAGGAACTCTTTGCCTAGGAAGCGGATCGAGAATAACCAACAACTCAGATGCCGAGGTGGTTGCCTTTGGGGCGAATGGGGCTTCCTTTTCGCGAGAGTCCACGGTGACCATCGGGGACGGTGGTTTATCAGGGGTAAGCGACTTGGTGGTAGGCTCGTGCCCCGACCCTTTCTGAGGCTTCATTTTTGATAACGCACTGGGCCCGTTCTGCTATCCGAATGCCGTTGTCTTTTCCGGGGCCGTCCTGGCCCCCCTTTTACCGGAGGAGCGCTGTCTGCCATTTGAGGAAGAGTTGTCACCCCCTTTCGATATGTGCCGAGGCCCCGGGCCGGGATTTGTTGGCATAGAGGACTACGGACAGAGAGGAGAGATTCGTATCCCTGCAATTGGGGCTTCTTAGGTGAAGCTTATCCATAAAACCGTTCTCCAGGTGAATACAACCTGTTGTAACTTATGGCTGCAATTGGAGTTATAACGGATTTTTTCAAGGGAAAAGCCGGGCAAAAGCCAAGGTTTTGCGTCAAAATCGTGTTGCTCAATTCAAAAGGTTGCAATACATTGTGAAAGCCTCTCGCTGGAAAATGGCGAAAAGCAAGTTATAAATAGCTGGGTTAAATAAGTTCGAATCCGTTATGGCTTTCGGGGGAATCATGAAATATCTATCGATATCTGCGGTGACCTTATGCGCCACCTTGGCTCTTTCCTGGGGCCAAACCCCCGACAATACCTTGTCGGAATGCGAAAAACAAGAAGGCTTCAAGCCTCTCTTTGATGGTACGACCGGCGAATCTTTCCGGTCCAATTGGGTCGACTATAAGCAGGAGGCCAACCCGACCGCAGCGGGCTCGCTAAGCTCAAGTTGGAAATATGATGCGGCCACCCATGCCATTATCTCAGAAGCAAGTCAACCCGATATCCGCTCCAAAATCACCTATCGGGACATGGATTTTCGCATGACTTACCGGAACAGCGCCAACCAGGGCATATTCTATCGTTTTTTGACGACCGCAAAATATGCCTATGAAACTGGGGTGGAGGTCGCTATTCAGGATGGCTCCGAGGCTCCGAAAAAAGTGGCAGGGGCGGCCTACGACATGTTTGCTCCCTCATCGAATAAGTATAACGTGTTCTCAAGTGGCCTATGGAATGATTTACGCATAGTGGTAAAAGGCGACAGCGTAGAACACTGGATGAATGGCGTAAAAATAGTCAGCTTCCGCTATGGGAGCCCAGCATGGTGGGCCGCCTATGATCTCCCGGCTTGCAAGTGGAGAACGGTCAATACCTTCTGCATGAAGGTGCCCGGCAGTCGGGACCCTAGTTCCGTGCCTATTCCCGAAGGCTTTATCGGCTTTCAAGGCACTCATGGCGGTGCATGGTACATTAAGAATTTCCGCATCAACAGCAATAGTGCCACCGTAAATTTCGGCCCTGTCAAAACCAATTGCAGCACGGGCATACCCCAACGCGCCCAATCGCCCGGACGGGCTGCCGGCAGTTATTCCGTGATCCGCTCGGGACGCGTTGCGACCCTGAAGCTGAACGACATCAAGGCGGATGAGGTGCGGGTGCTGACCCTTGAGGGACACCTCCTGCTGCGCCTTCCCGTGGATAACGCCGGTGCCGCATCGCTGGCAGGTTGGGAAAAACCCGGTTTATATGTGATCCAAGCCGTCGCTCAGGGACGATCCGTGCTTTCCGGCAAAATCGTCCTCCCCTGATCTTTCGATCTTCCCTTTGATCTGAAGCTTCTCGTTCCCGTCGAAGGGAACGAGGGAATCCCGAAGTCGCATCTTGCCGATGGGCTTGCCCATTTCGCATAGGGTATTGCTTGCAACAGCACTTTCACAAAGCGTTGAGAAATGGATGAAAAGCACCATGGATACTTGCGTGTTACGGTTGAATCGCAGTGCATATTACGGGAACACCCGTGCTTCCCGAAGGCTTCTTCATGGCATCGACCGGAGTTTTTAGCTCTTGCAATTGCCGCTTTCTTTCCTAACTTGCAGTCCGTCATCAACCGCCGCGTTCCATCGGCGGATCATTCTTCCCAGAGAGGCAATTTCATGCGATCGACATGGATAGCGGCCCTCCTTACGGCAACCCTTGCCCCTGCATTCGCGGGCGGGGATCAGGATATCGAATACAAGCCCCTCCAAATCGCTGCCTTGCAGGAACTCGGCATTCTTAAGAGCGGGCGTTTCGGGGGCGCTCCCGTATTCAAGGATGAATGGACGGATCATGTCGGCGCTTTTCTCACGCAAGAGGTCCAAGTTGGCGAGCATCTTACCTTGCGTGTGGGTTTGGGCGGGATTCTCGAGTTTCAAAAACCCGAGAATATCTCCCCGAGCTGGGGAGGCGACCAGTATCGCGACTTTTTCGTAGGGCCCACCATCGCCGATTTCGAATACCGGCGCGATCTGGGCCCGGGAGCCTGGTCCATCGGCATGGGCATGTTCCCTTTCAAGTATAACCCCGATGCGGCTAATCTGGGCGAATACCTGTTCCGATCCGGGCCCTATCCCAATTATATATGGAGCGGTGGCTATGCCTATGTAGGCGCCAATCAAGCTTATTTGCAGGGTCTTAGATCGCGTTTTACTTCCGGCAACTTTTCGGCGGACGTTTTATTGCTGACCGAAACCACTATCCCGCCCTTGTACGATCTATCGCTGGCATCCATCCTCAAATACACTGCGGGTGGAGGTTTGCTTGAGCTCACGGGCGGCGTGAATTTCAAACGCCTCGTCCCCATCCACCCTTCCAAAACCAAACGTCAGGTCCCGAACAATGCCTATTTCACCATGCATGATAAATCCTATACGGGCAAGATCTCGTACTATAGCGAGCATGCCCAATTCTACCGCGCTCAAGCCGATTCGGCAGGAGTTCGGGCCGCCGCTGCCCGTGCCGCCGGGGCCTCGTTCGACGCCTTCGTAGCCGATAGCGTAGCTTGGATGGCCAAGTATCAGGTCTGGAAAAACGATGTGGACTCGGTGAGGTTGTGGACGGGTCCCGCCAATCCTAATCCACCGGCCTATGGTTATTACTCGCAATCGGGCATCATCGGGATGCTTGCCGCATCGCTCGATTTCAAGAAAATCCTGCCCGCCGGCCCGTATGGCCCCAATGATATGCGCCTTTTCGCCGAAGTCGCCTTGCTGGGCTTTAAGGACTACCCCATCTTTTATGAGAAAAAATCGGAACGCATGCCCATTATGCTTGGCTTCAACCTGCCCGGTTTCAAATTCTTCGATCTCATCTCGGTCCAGGTGGAGCAGTATAAATCGCCATGGCTGAACTCATACGAAGAATCGGAGCAGACCAATCAGTCCACGCCTTATATTCCTTTCGGTACCGATCCTGCTTATTCCCGGAATGATTTCAAAGACGTCACCGATGACGATAACCTCTACTGGTCTATACTGGTGCGCAAGCAATTGATGGCCGGCCTTTTCGGCACGGTTCAGGTGGCACGCGATCACATCCGCTCGGTGAGCTCAGCTGCATGGGCTGGTCCGGCCGTGGATCCCAATGAAATTTTCTACTCCAAGAAAAACTGGTATTGGATGCTTCAATTCAGCTTCGGGATTTGAGGCGGCCATGGCAAAGCATACGGGAGTCCGCATGATATCCAACCGATACGCCGTGCTGGCGGCAGCATTGTGCCTAGGGGCCATCCAAGCCGGGGCCGACGAGGAAAAACCGCGCATCCGATACAAGCCGTTGATGCTGACCGGGGTGCAAGAGGTCGCCCAGATCCAATCGGGCATGCTCATTTCCGAGCCTATCCAGCCGATGAAGAAAGAGTGGATTGACCATTTCGGATCCTCTTTGAGAGCGGAGGCCGTGGTCAATGATCGACTGCTGCTGCAATTGGGCCTGGGCGGCGTTTTCGAAAACGGTAAGCCTGAGCGTATCGATGATAAATTCGGCGGCAGCCAGTACAAGATGTTTTTCATTGGACCTACCATCGCCAAGGCTACGGCGATGTGGGGCGATCCCGAAAAACCGTCCTTCACCTTGGGTGGAGGTTTGTTCCCCTTCAAATACAACCCCCAGGCGGCGGATTTGGGGGAATATCTGTTTCGCTCCGGTCCCTATCCCACCTATGTGATGAATGGCGGCATGCTATCGATAGGCGACAACGGAGCTTACCTGGAGGGCTTCCAGGGTTCAGCTCATTTAGGGAGTCTCAACGTTGATCTGCTGGCCATCACCGAGACGGGCATGCCCCCGCTTTACGATTGGTCCATCGCGATCCTGGCGGATTATACCTTGGGGGATGGCTTGCTCAC
The DNA here is from genome assembly GCA_035275285.1 of Fibrobacteria bacterium. Taxonomy (GTDB): domain Bacteria; phylum Fibrobacterota; class Fibrobacteria; order UBA11236; family UBA11236; genus Chersky-265. The sequence continues at coordinate 35,242 of DATENA010000195.1, forward strand.
CCTGGGAGCGGGCGTGAACTTCAAACGCCTAATCCCCGTCAATAAGGACCGTACCTCGCGCAAAGAAGGCAGGAACGCCTACTTCACCCGGGGCGGAATCACCTATGTGGGCGATGAAACCTATTACAAAAAACAAGCCGATTTCTACAACTACCAGATTATGCATGCGGCTCCCGGGGCCGATACCTCGATTTTCGTGGCCAAGCGCAACGAAAACAAGGCCAAGTACGATTCCCTAATTGGATGGCAGGTACCCGATCCCGCTAATTCGGATATCAAACAATATCCGGACTCCATTGCGCCGCTCAAATATTTTACCCCGGCAGGCACCGTATTCATGGCGCGTGCCAACTTGGATTTGAAGCATCTGTTCAATTCCGAGGCCCTCGGACATAAGGATTTGATGCTCTTTGCGGAAGCCGCATTATTGGGCTGGACCAATTACCCCATCTTCTTTGAGAAGCGCGCGCAGCGCATACCTATCATGGCAGGCATCAACCTGCCTACGTGGAAGGTTCTGGATTTGTTGAGCGTGCAGGTAGAACATTTGGCTTCGCCCTTCCAGAACAATACTTATTCCCTGGGGGCCAGAAACCATGCCACCCCTTGGTTTCCGGATGGGACGGATCTCAATTTTTCGGGGAACGAGTACAATGACGGGGCCAAAAAAGATGATTGGGCCTGGTCGGTGCTGGCCCAACGCTCATTTTATAAGAGCGTGACCCTTAGCGCTCAAGTGGCCCGCGATCATTTACGCACGGTGGGCACGGATTGGTATTACGGTTCGCGCCTTGAGCCTACCGAAGATCTGCATAAAATTTCGGATTGGTACTGGGCCTTGCAGTTGGCTTGGGCCATTTAAGGGGAAACGCGATGAAAAAAACGTCCCTATCCATTTGCGCTCTCACCCTTGCTTTATGCCCGTTTGCCCTCCTGGCTGAAGAGGAGCCCCGAATCGAGGCTCAACCTTTGCATATCGGTGCGCTGCAGGAATTCGGCATGGTTGAAAAGGGCTTTTACTATTCCGGCACCGAGAATTCGGCCGCCGTGACCCGGGATTGG
>DATENA010000196.1:0-7905 GCA_035275285.1 Fibrobacteria bacterium
GACGCCAAATCCCCCGAGGTCCTGGCCCGCTTCGCCGCGCTGGACACGGCGTCCTTCCGCAAGCTGGCGGACTCCCTCGCCGCCGCCCGCGTGAAACCCCAGGCGCCCCTAATCCCCTCGGACACCGCCAAGATCGCGAAGGCGGACTCGGCCAAGGCGAAACCGCCGCTTTCCGTTTCCGATTCCCTGAACCGCATGGCCCTGGCCCGCACGCTTTACGATTCCATCTCCACCGTCGCCAAGAACGGGATCCTGGAGGAAGCCGCCAACGCGGCGGACTCCCTGGCCTCCAAGGCCAAGGCCGAGGCCGCCGCCTCGGGAAACGGAAGCTCCCCTTTCCGCAAGCTGGGCATCACGGCCCTCATCGTGAAGGGCAGCAGCGTCTGGATCGGCAGCGAGGACGGCCTCTACGAGTACAAGAAGACCTCGATCACGCGCCGGGGGCAGAGCCTGCTCCCCAGCCAATACGTGACCGGCATCGCCGCCCACGAGAACCTGGACGAGATCTACGTGTCCCTGAAGAACGCCGGCATCGCCCGCTACACGCCGCCCAAGTCCTCCGGAAGCGCCGCCAAGTGGAAGGTTTTCACTACCGCGGACGGGCTCATCGATTCCGCGGTCGCCAAGATCCTGCTCGACAAGGACGGCCACGTATGGGCCGCGCATGCGGGCGGCATGTCCCATTACACGGCCCTGCGCGTCTGGGAGAAGATCCACTTCAAGAAGCAGGAACTGCGCACCCTGGCCCTGGACGATGACGGCCACATCTGGATCGGGACCAACGAGGGCGCCTGGAAATACACCCCCAAGTACACCAACGCCAAGGGCCGCCTGGAGGCCAAGAAGGGCGAGGAGGCGGGCAAATCCGACCTGCGCGCGGACTGGGTCCATTTCCACACCGGCAACGGCCTGACCGACAAGAGCGTGCGCGAGATCAAGTCCCAGGGACCGGACATCTGGTTCGTGACGGACGCGGGCATCGAACGTTACAACACCGCCAAGGCCCAGGTGGGGTTCTTCTACGAAAGCCTGCTGCCGGTGCTCAACCTGCCCGACCTCTATCACGCCTTCATGGCCGCCACCTTCCCCGTGGAGGAATGGGGCACCGTGGGCGGCTTCGTGAACTACGTCTCCTTCGGCCAGAACAACCAGACCAATTCCGAGGGCGTGGAGATCGCCAAGTTCGACTCCTACGAACTGGTGGGGGCCCTGAGCTACGGCACGCGCCTGACCCAGGACCTGGGCTTGGGCATCAACGCCAAGTTCATCTACTCGGCCCTGGCGCAGGGCATCACCTCCAGCGGCGAAAGGACCGACGGCATCGCGGTCAGCTACGCCGTGGACGCGGGCCTGCTCTGGAAAATGCCCTATCTCAAGGGGCTGAGCCTCGCCTTCGTCATGCAGAACATGGGTCCGGCCGTGTTCTACGTGGATCAAGCCCAGGCGGATCCCATCCCCTTCACCTGGAAGGTGGGCATGGCCTATGAATTGGTGCATACCCCCAACCACCGCCTGACCGTGGCCGCGGACGCCAACCGCGAAGCCGTCTACCGCGAAGGCAACGATGCGTCCCCGGTCTACATCGGCGCCTGGAAGGATCTGGCCTATCCCTTCGACGACAAGGATCACTCCGTGGGGGCCACCTGGAAGGAGAACGTGCGCCAGAGCGTGTTCAACACCGGAATGGAATACGTGTACGCCAACGTGGCGGCGTTCCGCACGGGTTACCTGTACGATCAGAGCGGCAAGCGCTACGAACTGGACCTGGGCCTCGGCTTCATGATCTCGGACATCCTGCAGGTGGACGGGACCTTCATCAAGTCCTTCGACAACGGCATCCGCAACAACCAGAAGCGGTTCAGCATGCTGTTGCGCTTCTAGACCCCGGCGCCGGCGGACTCCACCGCCGACCACGGATAAAAAAATGTTACCAGGGACGCCTCCGCGTCCCGTTTTTTTTTGCGCGCCGCCCGCGCCCTTTCCTCCGCCGCACCGCGTTCCCGCCGTGTTACCGAATCCGCCGCTTCCCGGTCTATATGCCGGAATGCGAAAGAGGCTTTCCGGAAACCTGAACGAGGAGATGCATATGAAGAAGACCATCCGCGGCGCTCTCACCCTGGGAACGGTGTTCCTGGCGGCGGGCGCAGCCTCCGCCCTGGAGGCCAAAATGTACGCGGTCACCACCTGGAACGCCGGTTGCTCCGGCAGCACGCGCAACTCCTGGGACGATATGGTGAAGGCCTGGTATGACGACGTCACCAATTCCGGCACTTCCGTTTTCGGATGGTGCGTCTCCGGCCATTGCGGGGAAGCCTACTCCAAGGACGGGAGCCTCATCAACGGGGACGTGGTCAACAGCCGGATGGCCGACGCCTCCCGGGTCGCCTGGGGCAACGACGCGGTGCGCCTGGACGACGGCGACGCGGTCATGATCGGCCTGCACGGGTCCGACGTGGGCAACGGCTGGAGCGGCTCCCTGCGCGTCGACGAGCCCGGCGGCGGCGATTGCAAGATCACCACTCCGGAAATGGAGATCGGCGACACCGATCTGGAATTCCTCCACCTCTCCTCCTGCCATTCCATGGAAGACAACCAATGGAGCACCTGGGAGAAATCCATGGCCGGCGCGCACCAGGTGGACGGCTTCCACGGCCTGATGTGGATCGGATCCGGGCTGGTCGACGATTACGAGGACTTCAGCGACGACGCCTTCGGCGGATCCATCGCCGATTCCTGGGTCGACAACATGTACTACAGCAACGAATTCGGCGACAACGACGCGGACGACCAATGCCCAGTGGCCTTCGCGGTCGGCTCCAGCGGCGCCGACGCCGTCTACCGCCTGCACCATGAGCGCTACGACCACGTCTATTCCGACCCGCCCAATTCCGGGCTCACCGGCTCGGGGACCATCTATGCCACCACTTACATCTCCGGCTGCAATCCCGCAGGCGAAGACACCATCGGGAATTGAGGGGAACGACCATGAAGAACCAAATGCACAACCCTGCGATCCTCGGCCTCGGCGCCGCCTTCCTGATGTCCGTACCCGCCATCGCGCAGGTCCGGGGCCCCGCCCTCACCGCTGTGCTTTCGCCGGTCGTGGCCGCGGCGCCGGCTGCGGCCGCCGCGTCCCAAGACGACGACTCCGCCAAGCCGGCGGAACCTTCTCCGGAGCTGCAGAAACGCATCCGCGAACAGGTCGCGGCTTCCCTGCCCGTCTGGGACAAACGCCTGCTCACGAGCTACGAAACCGCCGGCCCCTGGGAGGACAACCTCAACTACGAGGCCCTGAACAAGGCCCTGGGGGAAACCCCGTTCGCCTGGGAAGGCAGGACCGTGCCGCCCCCGGACGCCGATCGCCTGACGGACGATTCCAAGTCCATGCGCATCCGCCGGGCCGAAGGGGTTTTCCGCTACCATAGCCGCAAACGGGAGTTCTCCGCCGACATGAAAGGCAAGCCCGCGCCGTCCTACGATCAAGTCTCCCGCCAGATAGGCGCCCTCCTGGGCGACTTGAAGTTCCCCCTCGCCGAAGCCGGCAAGGCGGACGTCAAGACCCAGGAAGTAGCGGTCAGCAACGAGGCCGGGGAGGTGGCGGAACGCTTCCCTTCCTATTCCTTCTTCCTGCTGAACCGCAAGGTGGAAGGCATCCCCGTGGAAGGTTCCACCGTGCGCGCGGCGGTGAACCTGCGCGGCGAAGTGCAGCGCCTGAAGATCGCCTGGCCGCATTTCCGCGTGCGGCCCGGAGCCGAGCTGCTCTCCCGGGAACGGGTGCTGGAAACGGCCTTGCAGAAGGTGTTCGCCCAGGATCCCACCGAAAGGCTGACGCTGGCCTCGCGCCTCGTGTACGCCAAGACGGAGAAGGGGGATTTCCTCCCCGCCGTGCAGGTGGACGTCAACGACGGCGAGACCCCTTATCGCATGACCATCCCCGTGGCCCTGTAGAACGGGAAACCGCCCGGCCCGAGCGGCCGGGAAGATGGGGCCCGGGAAGGCCCGTAACAGGCCCGCTTCCGCGAGGAGGCGGGCCTTTGCTCATTCCTTCAGGCCGAACCGCTTCCGGGATTCTTCCATGGCCCGGATCCGCACCACCTCGCGATCGCGGGCCGGCGCGGTGGTGACCAGGGACCGGATCAGGAGCGCGGCGGCCTCGCGGACCTGTTCCACCGCGAGGTCGAACGCGGCCTCGTTGGCCTGGGACGGCTTGTTGAAGCCGCTCAGCTTGCGGACGAATTGGATCGCAGAAGCCCGGATCTCCTCCTCGGTGGCGGGAGGTTCGAAGTTGAACAGGGTTTTGATGTTGCGGCACATGGGCGATTCCTCTTTTCAGCCGTCCTGGGACAAGGCAGAGCAAGATATATTTGTCACGTGCCTTAGTCACAGGGACGCCCTCGAACGGAGGTATCTGATCATGACCGGAAGCGGCGTCCACGTCGAGGACGGCTCGGGAACGCGGTATACGCTTCCCGGGAAAAGGGCGCCGGCCCCCCGGTAATACCGCCGGAGTCGAAACCCCGGGGAACCGGATCCGGTTCGGACGGCAGGCGGAGAAAGGTTCCTGATCCGCTACAGGACCGTTTCCGGCGAGAACACGGCGCCGGCGAAAACCGGCAGGCCCGCCACCCCGGCCGGGTGCAGATAGCAGAGGTAGGAAAAAACGCCGATGCGTCCGCCACCTCCCGTGAAGACGACCGGCGCGCGCAAGGTGAATTCCAGCGGGCTTTCCGTCGACACGGCCACCAGTTCCGGCCCGGGCAAGGCCTGGAAGTCCAGAATTTCCTCTTCCACTTCCATCGGCAGCGGCGTCACTCCCGGAGTTTGCGGGGGATACACCCCATGGCGGATGGCGAGGGATTTCAGCTCCCGCGGACCGGGGCTGGCGGGGTGCGGCACGAAAATGCGTTCGCTGCCGGCGTTCTCCAGACGCATCGCGGCCTCGATGCCTTCTCCGGTGAATCGTATGGACAAGGCTTTGAGGGACAGCGACCAGACGGGCCTGGGGCAGGCCCCGCGCATCCATCCGTTCAGGAGATCGAATACCGCCTCGAGCGCGGGAGGGACCGGCGGCTGGGGCGGGCTCCAGCGGAATACGAAGAGCTTGCGGGCGGCCACGATCGTCAATTGGAAGACCGGGTCCTGCGGCGAAGGGACCTGGGCGGGAACGGCATGCAAGGGGGCCGCTGCGAGCGTGCGGAGGCCCTCCAGGAGCTCCTCCTTGGGGATCTCCCCTTCATAGACACCCGGCGGCGACACTTCGGTGTCGGCGGGGCTGCGGCGGCGGAAAAGCCGCGCGGCCCCGGAACCGCCGACTTGCAACCGTTGTTCGTACTCGTACGCCGTCCCGTACCGCGGCCCGGAGACCACGGCGTACTCGAGCCGGAAGTCCGCGAGCAGGCGCTCGGCCTGCAGGACGTTGCCGATGGCGGTAGCGAAAGCCTTTTGTTCCGGATTATCCAATCGCACTCCTCGGCCGGATCATTTGCCGGCCATGAATTCCAGATCCCGGCTGGTCTTGGCCTTCCAAAGTTTCTTGGCCACCGCCAGGAAATTCACGTAGTGGCGTTTCTTCACGTTGGTGAGATTCGCCCCCATCAGCGAATCATTGTCGATGCCGCTCGCCAACCCGTCCCCGTCGGCCTGGGTGGTGTCCGTGGCGCCGCCGGCATACTCGTCCGGCAGCCCCACCAGATGGCCCACTTCATGGGCGGCCACGGCCACGCGGGTTTCGCCGTAGAAGAAGATCGCCGCATTGGAACGGCCGTAGCCGGGAACCAAGGCGATGGAATGGGCGCCCGCCGTCTCCACCTTCTTCATCTCCAGGGTCAGATCCACCTTGTAGCCGCAACCCTCCTTGTCCGCCGCCTTGGAGCAGGTCTTGGGGCGCAGCTTGAACTTTTCCGAAAAGCGCTTGTGGGTATCGTCGACCCACGCGGCGCGTTTCTTGGCATAGGTATGGAAATCGTAGTCGGCGAAGGCCTCGGGCCATTCCCCGGTCCCGTTGATCTGGACGTACTTGGCCCCCGACTTCTGGAACCCCACGGCGGAATACTCCCCGCCCGAGGGCACGAAGCCCGCCGGAAAGGCCTTCCAGGCCGTTCCGTCATGGTACTGGTTGGGCACCATGCCCGCCCCGTGGACGCGGCCCCAGCGATAGCCCGCATACGGGCAGCCCCCGGCCAGGCCCGTGATGCCGGCGCCGGTCATCTTGACCCAGTAGCCGCCCCAGGCCTTGAGCACATCTTCCTTGACCTGGATTTTGCATTGCAGGCCGTCGAATTTCTGCTTGAACTCGGAATGCACGGAATAATTGTTCCAGGAATAGTCCTTGGAAAAGGTCTCCCAATCCGCGTCCTTCACCAGCTTGAGCTTGTAATTCTTGGCGCCGAACGCCTTCTCCTTCTCCAACTGGAACTCGGCCTGCACCGGCACGCTCTCGGGCAGCTTGCCGTCCTTGGCCTCCACACCGCACAGGCAGGGATGGTAGGTGTATTCCAGCTTGCCCCCCTTGGCCTTCACCTTGGCCTCCGCCACCGCCTTATGACTGAGGGTGAGCTTCAAGGCCACTTCGACATCGTCGGAGAGGATGGTATCGGCCAGGACCTTGACGGTTTCGCCCACCCAGCCCTCTTCCTTTTCGAAGCGGACCTTGGCGGCGAACTGCCGCACGTCGAGGGCGGGGCTTTCCACTTCGGTCGAATCCCGGTGCTTGGCGGTGAACACGTATCTGCAGGAGTCCGGCGGCTTGCCTTCCGGCGTCTTGAATTGGGGAAGGAACAAGGTGATTTCCTTGCCCGCCTTCCCGTCCTTGAGATGGCCTTCCGCCTTGGCGATGGACTCCTTCTTGCCGTCGGGCTGGACCGCGAAGGCCTGGAAGTCCACCTTGGTGATGCCTTTCAATTCCTCGGGAAGCGTCCCCTCCACGGTGAGGGTCACCTTCTCGTTGAAGCGGGCCTTATCCTTGCTCCATTTGGGGTTGGAGAGCACCACCTTGGGCTTCTCCTTGGGCTTTTCCTCCGCGACGGGCGGCGGAGGCGGTTCCGGTTCGGCGGCCTCGGCGGGCGTGGCGGGACGCCGCACCCCTCCCCCGCCTTTGGGCCAGGGAGCGCCTCCAAAGGGATTCTTGGGGTTCGATTTGTCGAATGGAGGCGGGCTCATATTCCCTCGGGGTTCAGCGAACCCAAATATACGCGTCCGGACACGCCGGCGTGGTGAGCCCGATCACGCTTCGGGAGTAGGGCGATGGGATGTTCCGGATGTCCAAGGGCTAGGGACAGCTCAGGGGCTCTTCCACGGGATAGGCTTTGCGGATCCCGTCGATGATGGGCCGGTTCTTCGCCTTCTCCGCGTCCGATCCGAAAATATGGAACAGGGCCACGTCCTTTCCCTCGCTATCCAGATAGTAGACGGGCGAATCCATGATCTGTACGGTATGGGTATACCCGCCGATGTTCCCCGCGCTGTCCTTCAGGACCTTGACCACCAAGGGAGCCGGTCCAGGCGGTTGGCCGCAGAAACGGGCCAGGACATCCGGGTGCACGGTCTTGGACGCGCCTTGGGGCATGGTCTTCTCCTCCGGGGTGCGGGCGGAAGGTTTTTCGGGAGCGGGCGACTTGCATCCGATGGGAAGCAAGGGAAGGATAGCCAGGGCGGCCAATGCCAGCGCCGCAGGGAAGAATCGGGGTATTTCCTGCATGGTTCCTCATGCGGCCGGAACAGCGTTCCGGCGGGTTCAAACCGGTTGGACTGAAGCCTAAAGGGTAACAAAAAATATCACGACAGAAAGCCGAATACCACCGCTTCGCCCCGCTTCACCTGCTCCCTCACCGTCCGGCTGATTCCGCGATTGTCCTGCCGGATGAGTTCGACCAGGCGGGGGATGCGCTTGGCCTCCGAGCGGCCGTC
>DATENA010000197.1:0-33553 GCA_035275285.1 Fibrobacteria bacterium
CGGCACAGACCAGGACCAGGGAATCCTTGCGCGGCAAAAGGGGATTGGCCGCGGCGGAATCGTAGGCCTCCATGGGAGCGGCCCCCCTTTTCAGGGAATCCACCGCGGGAAGGGCCGGCTTGACGTTGTACCCGACGTCCAGGCTCCTGAGTTTCGGCGTGGTGAGATTGGTGGTGGTGGGATTGCCGGTTTTGGTGGTGAGAAGCCCCACGCTGTAGCGATAGAATCCCGCGGCGGTCTTGATCGGCCCGGGAACCGCTTGGTACGCGGCTCCCGTGAAATCGCCGTCCGGGGACACCGCCAGCTTCACCAGGGTCTTGAAACTGTCGTTGGTGACCGGGCGGAAGGGCAGGAAGGCCACCGAATCCGAGGCGGGATCGAAGACGAAGGCGGGAATGGCCGGGTTCTCCACCTTCAGGCTCCTGCTCACGAACGCGGCGGAGTCGTAATAGATGGGAGTATTGCGGACCAAGGCCACCTTGGCGTGGGTGCCGCTGTCATAGGCCGCCACCACGTTCCCCTTTCCGTCCAGGGCCAGGTTCGCCGATCGGAACCAATGCGCCCAGCTCCAATTGGCGTGCATGCCCGTGAAGGTGATGTTCTCGCCGGCGAAATCCAGATCGGTCCGGCCCGCCAGGGTGAATCCGGTTCCCGATTTCGGGAGGACGCTGCCCACCAGCCTGCGGGCGCCTCCGGCCCCGGGGCGCTGGAACCATCCTACCACAATCCTGTCCTCGGATACGGAGATGTCGGGGAACAACCCGAAATGGATCCCGGCGCTCACGGCCACCGGGCTCCCCAGGGAGTAGGCTTGCGGACCGATGGGGAGGGCCAGGGTGCGGGTGAAGATATCGCTGACCGTGCCGGTCACCGAGGCGTAGGCGATGAGGAAGTTCCCCCGCGTCATGCTCGTCACGGCATATGGCCGGAACTGGTGATCCTTGGACGAATCGTCGTACGCCACGCCGGCCTGCAAGAGCGTGGTCGCCAGGATCTGCGCGTGGGAGTTGTCGAACGCCGCGGCGAACAGGTTGGCGGTCTGGCGCCACATCACCACGGTGTTGCCGGAGGAATCCGCCGCCACGGCGAAATCCTCCGGGAACGCCGTGCAGGGAACCGCCAGCGAGTCCGAGGCGCCCGCGGCGACGTCCTCCCAGCGGATCATGAATTCGTCGGGCCCGAACTTGTATTCATAGGCGACCACGGTCTTGTTGCCTCCGGAGCCCGGGTACAGGGCCGAGGAGAGCTTGCCGAAACCGCGCGCATGCGTGGGAGCGCTGGCGGAAGGGACGTACGTGCCCTGCCCCTTGTTCAGGAAAGGCACGGTGTCCTTGTGGGTGGCGCGGCGGATCGGACCGCTGGGCGTACCGGATCCCCAATAGGCCGCGTACCGGGTTTCGCCCTCCGCGGCGAAATTGAAGAAATTGGGGGCCGGGGGCGGGAGGTGCGGATAGCTGAAGGCCGCGATGGGCGGCGGAGCGTTGGCGGTGACCTCCAACGAGGCGATGGTATACGCCTGCGGGTCCACGGCCGCGGTGTCCGGGCTGAGATCGATGATGCGCGTGACGATGTTCGCCTGGGGCGGCGCGTCCTTGCTCGTGGGACCGGTCAAGGGATCGTGCGGATTGTCCCAGGCCAGGTAGGCGACCTTGAAACGGTAGTTCCCCATGGCGGAAACCATGGGCGATCCGCCCGCCGAGCCGTTCCGGCCGATGCTGTCGCTCAAGCGGACGGTCTTGACGGTCGCGTAGCGGAAGGACTCGGGCAACAGCAGCAGGGAATCGCCCCACCCCGGATCCAGGCGGAAGGTGCTCCCCGCCAGGGCGGAGCTGTCCTGGCGGAAATCGGTGACGCTGTGGACCAGGGCGCGCGCGGGAACGCACGCGCCCGCCAGGAGCATCAGGAAGGCGATTTTGGCGGAACGCATCACCCTGGGCGATGGATCGGGAATGGAGAGCGGGCTCCGGGGATCCGGGCTCTCATTGTCCAATCTCTTCCTTGAGGCTGTTTTCCTGCGCCGCCAGGCGTTGCAGGTAGCCGGCCGACGCCTCGTCCAGGTTCGCGTACTCGTGGCGGTTCCGTTCCAGCTTGTACTCGGCCTTGCGCCGGTCCTTGAGCTTCTCCAGGACCTTGCGTTCCTGCATGGCCTTGAGCAGCAGATCGGATTTCTCCTTCAGGCGCTTCCCTTGCTCGGCGATGTCGCCTTCCTGGCCGGAGATCAGGGTGCCCACGTGGCGGGCGTATTGCAGGATGCCCAGGCGGCCGCGATGGTCGATGACCGGACCGTCGCCCCGGGCGTCCGAATCCCACAGCGCGCGCAGTTCGCCCTGGAGTTCCTGCAACCGGGACTTGAGCCGTTCCAGGGCGGCCACTTCCGCGGCCAGCGCCTTCTTGGCTTCTTCTTCGCGCCAGCGCTTCATGCGGAGCACCTGCTCCAGATCGAACGTGAACCTCTTCATTTGATGGCCCCGGCCATGGCGGCGATCTTATCCAGGGTGGCCTTCAATTCGCTTTTGTCCTCCACGCCCTGGATGAGGAACTTGTCCACTTCGGGATGGATGGCGATGGCCATGTCCAATTGCGGGTTGGAGCCGCGCACGTAGGCGCCCAGGTTGACCATGTCCTCGGCGTCCGCGTAGACGGCCATGGTGTTGAGCAGCTTTCCCGTCGCCGTCCGGTGGTCCTTGGCGGTCACGTCGCTCATGCAACGGCTCACGCTCTTGAGCACGTCGATGGCCGGGAAATGGTTGCGGTGGGCCAGGGAGCGGGAAAGCACGATGTGCCCGTCGAGCACGGAACGGACCGCGTCGGCCACGGGCTCGTCCATATCGTCGCCTTCCACCAACACCGTGTACAGGGCGGTGATGGACCCCGTGCCGCCCATGCCCGCGCGCTCCATCAGCCGGGGCAGCATGGCGAACACGGAAGGCGTATATCCGCGCGTGGAGGGAGGTTCGCCGGTGGCGAGGCCTATCTCGCGCTGCGCCATGGCCAGGCGCGTGGACGAATCCATCATCAGCATCACGTCCTTGCCCAGGTCCCGGAAATATTCCGCATAGGCGGTGGCGACCATGGCGGCCTTGAGGCGGACGAGGGCCGGCTGATCGGAGGTGGCGACCACCACCACGGAACGGGTCAGGCCTTCGGCGCCCAGGTCCTTCTCGAGGAATTCCTTCACCTCGCGGCCGCGTTCGCCGATGAGGGCGATGACGTTGACCTGGGCCTTGCAATTGCGCGCGATCATGCCCAGCAGCACCGACTTTCCCACGCCGGACCCGGCGAACAACCCCACCCGCTGGCCTTTGCCGATGGTGCGGAACCCGTCGATGGCTCGGATCCCGGTGACCATCGGTTCCGAGATGCGGCGGCGGTCCAGGGGGTTGGGAGGATCGTTGTTGACGCGGCCCTGCCCTGGGAGAAGCATCGGACCCTTGCCGTCGATGGGCTCTCCCAGGCCGTTCAACACGCGGCCCAGCAATTGCGGGCCCACGCGCACGGAGAAGACCTGGCCGGTGGCCATGACTTCCATGCCGGGCTTGAGGCCGTCCAATTGCCCCAGGGCCATCAGCAAGGTCGTCTTGCGGCGGAAGCCCACCACCTCGGCCTGCCCCACTTGCCGCATGCCGTCGAACACGGCGCAGATTTCCCCCAGGCTGGCGGAAAGCCCCGTGCTCTCCATGACCAGGCCGATGACCTGGACGATCTTGGCGCGGATGGGCGCCAGGCACATGCCCTCCAGCGCCTGCGCATAGGGGGAGAAGCCGGTTTCTCCGGTCAAAGCGCGGCGTCCCCGGCTTCCGCGCCGGGATCCGCGGGCCCGGCGGTATCCGCGCCCTTGACGGCATGGGCCTTGGCGGCAAAGACCCGTTTCAATTCCTCGTCGATGCGTTCCGCCAACTGGTCCGCCTGCAGGCCCACCGAGGTTGCGTCGGACTCCACGTAGCAGCCGCCCTTGGGGATGCGCTCGTCGGACACCACGCGGATGTCCTTCATCCCCGCCTCCACCGGCAACCAGAAATCCTGGTTTTCCTGCACGGTCTTGGAATCGGCGGGGTTCACTTTCAGGGTCACCGTGGTCACTTCTCCCAGGGCGGCCACGGCCTTCTTCAGCAGGGGGAGCACGGCTTCCGCATGTTCCTTGGCCACCCCATCGAAAACGCGGTGGACGGTGGCGGAGAACAGTTCCAGGACCTGGCCTTCGAATTCCAGGAACAGGGACGCCTTTTCCCGGGAGAGGGATTCCAGCGCCATGGCGGCGTTGCCCCGCATTTCCTCCAGGGCCTTGAGGTATTTTTCCCAGGCGCGCGATTCGCCTTCGCGCAACCCCTCTTCCCTGCCGCGGGCCTGCGCCGCCTGCGCCGCGGCCTCGCCGTCGCGCACGGCCTTCCGCAAAGCCTGCTTATGGGATTCCTCGGCCTTGCGCGCGGCCCGGTTGAGGTCGGCGATTTCCGCTTCCGCTTCCGTGGGCTTGGGGTGGGCGCGTCCCGGCATGCTGAACGCCGCCATCGGGAAACCCTTCATTCCGGCGTCCCGGACCGCGCCCCAATCGCCCGGCTTCACCACGCGGGCGGGCCCGTCCGCGGGGAGTTCCTGCTTGTCCCGGCCCATTTGCATTCCGAATCTCGCGTCCAATTATGCCCCTGCGGTTTGTCCGTATTCGCTCTTCAATTTTGCGCTTTGCACTTTGACTTTTGCACTTTGAACTCTCTCTTCCATCACACCACAATCTCGTCGTCCCCGCCGCGGCCGGAGATGATGATTTCCCCGTCGTCTTCCAGGCGCCGCACGATGTCCACGATGCGCTGTTGCGCCCCTTCCACGTCCTTGACCCGCACCGGGCCCATGAACGACATGTCTTCCTTCATCATTTCCGAGGCGCGGCTGGACATGTTCTTGAAGAACTTGTCGCCCACGGTATCGCTGGCGCCCTTGAGGGCCAGGGCCAGCTCCTTGGTGTCCACTTCCTTGAGCATGCGCTGGATGCCCTTGTCGTCCAGGAGCATGATGTCCTCGAAGACGAACATGAGGTTCTTGATCTCCGTGGCCAGTTCGGGGTTCTCCCGCTCCAGGTTGCCCAGGATGTTCTTCTCCGCCCCGCGGTCCACCTGGTTGAGCATTTCCGCCACGAACTTGACGCCACCCACTTCGGAAACGTTGCCGCCGAACAGACTCTTCATCTGCAGGGCCAGCACCTCTTCCACCTGTTCCAGCACGTCCGGCGAGACGCTCTGCATGGTGGCCAGGCGCGTGGTCACGTCCACCTGCAGTTCCTGCGGCAGGGCGGAAAGGATCGGGGCCGACATGGATGCGTCCATGTGCGCCAGCAGCAGCGCGATGGTCTGCGGGTGCTCCTTCTGGATGAAGTTCACCAGCTGGGAAGGGTCCACGTCCTGCAACAGGCTGAATCCGGTGGTGCGGATGGTGCTCTGCACCTTCTCCAGGATCTCCTTGGCGCGCCGCGGGCCCATGGCCGCTTCCAAGGCCTGCTTGGCGTATTCCACGCCGCCCTGCAGGATGTACTTCTGCGCCACGGCCATCTGGTGGAATTCCTCCAGCACCTTTTCGCGCATTTCCGGCGTGATGCCTTCCAGGCGGGCGATCTCCGCGGTGAGGATTTCCACGTCCTCTTCTTCGAGGCTCTTGAAGATCTGCGCGCAGGCTTCCGGCCCGAGCGTCACCATCATCACGGCGGCCTTGACCGGCCCGCCCAAGCCGCTCAGGCTGGGGGGGGGACCGGCGCTTTCGCCATCTTTGGGTTCCGATTTCGCTTCCGCCATGGCTATCAGTCCTTATCCTTGCCCGCGCCCTGTTTCTTCTTGCCGCCGCCGCCACCACTATTGTCCCGTATTTTCTCCTCGTGGAGCCACGTTTTGATGAGGTTGGCGATATTGATGGGCTCCGTACGCGTCATGAACTCCACGCGCTCCAGGATGTCCCGTTGTTTTTGGACATTTTGAGGGACTTTCTCGTCCTCCGGTTCCAGGTTCAGCCCGGCGTACTTGGGCATGGGCGGGTTCATGGCGGAGGCCAGGTTCTGGACCAGGCCGCGGAAGAACCAGAGGGCGAACAACAGGATGAGGGCGATGATGCCGTATTTCTTGAAGAACTCCATCCGCTCGGTCTTTTCCAGCTTCTTCATCTCCTCCTGCTCCTCCACCAGGAACTGGTTGTCGAACTGGACGTTGGTGACGAAGACCTCGTCCTTGGTGCCGGGCTTGAAACCCACGGCGTTCTTCACCAGGGCCGTGAACTTGTCCAGGTCCTCCTGGGTGCGCGGCACGTAGGTGCGGCTGCCGTCCTTTTCGACCTTGTAGGTGCCGTCCACGGCCACGGAAACGGTGATGCGCTTGCGCGTGCCGGGCGTGCTGACGATGGAGGCCATGGTCTTGTCGAATTCGTAATTGGTGATGGAACCCTCCTTCTGCTCCGAGGAACCGGCCTGCGGGGTGCCTTTCAGGGAGTTCTCGTCCCGCTGCTGGGAACGGATGACCTTGGTGTTGGGATCGTAGGACTCCACGGTCTTCTGCACCTGGTCGAAATCCAGCTCCGCCGAAACCTTGACCCGCGTCTTGTTGGGGCCGAGCAGGCCCTGGAAGATATCGTCCACCTTCTGCTCGAGTTCATGCTCCACGCTGTTCTGCAGGGTCTGGTTGTGATCGGTCTGCTCCGCCAGTTGGTTGTCGGCGAACCCTTTGGTGAGCATGTTCCCGTGGATGTCGAGCACGGAGACCTGGCGGGCCTTGAGGCCTTCCACCGAGCTGGCCACCAGGTGGGCGATGCCGCGCACCTGGCGATCGTTGATCTCCTCGCCGGCCCGCATCTTGAGGATGACGGAGGCGGTGGCCTCTTCCTTCTTCTCCGTGAACAGGGAGGGCTTGGGGATGGTCACGTGCACGCGGGCCTTGTCCACTTCGTGCAGGCTTTCGATGGTGCGGGAGAGCTCGCCTTCCAGGGCCCGGCGGTAGTTGAGGTTCTGCACGAAATCGGTCATGCCCAGGTGCAGCTTGTCGAAGATCTCGTATCCCTGGCCTCCGGTCTGGGGCAGGCCCAGGCGCGCCATCTGCATGCGCGCCTCGTACAGTTGTTCCTTAGGGACCGTCACCTGGTGTCCGCCGTTCTCCAGTTTGTAGGGGACCTTCATTTCCTTCAGCGCGTCCGTCACCTTGGCGGCGTCCTCCGCTTCCAGGTTCACGAACAGGGTGGAATACCCGGAATCGCTCCCCCCGCCGCTTCCGGCCCCGGTGGCGGACCACGCGATCACGGTGACCATGCCGGCCAGCACCACCACCGAGGTGGCGATCATGATGGCCTTCTGGGTGGTGTTCAGTTTGTCCCAGATGGCGCGGAGCTGGATGATGAGTTGCTTCAGGTATTCGGACATTTGGACCTCGGAGAAACTGCAGTGCTACGAAAAATTTTTAAAGGACTTCAGGGACTGTGCCGATGAATTGAATAGGGAGCGGTATGGAGAGAGATTTCAAAATGCAAAAGTCAAAGTGCAAAGTGCAAAATTGAAGAGGGGCGCCGAGCACCGATGGCTGCGCATTCGAGTCCGTCATTTTGCACTTTGATTTTTGCACTTTGACTTTTGCCTTCTCTCTCGGACGCCTCCGCGGCCTACCCCCGCATCCTCATCACTTCCTGGTACGCTTCCATCGTCTTGTTGCGGATTTCCAGGAGCAGGTTGAAGGCCACCTTGGCTTCGCCCACGGCCAGCATCACCTGGTGCACGTCCTTGACCTCGCCGGAAACCATCTTCTGGATGGACTGATCCGCCTTCAACTGCATCTCGTTGACGTCCTTGAGGAAGCCGTTGAACATGTCGTTGAAATTGGTCGCGCCTTCTTTGGGCTTGATCGAGGGCTGGCGGCCGGGCGCCAGTTCAATCTCCTTGGGAGGTCCTACGTTGAAAATGGGGTTCAAGTCAGCCATTTCGTCTCCTACGCCATGAAATCCACGTGCCGCCCGAGGGTCGGCTTGGGGTCTTGTTGCCGGGGGATCCCGGACCGGCCGTATGCGCCGGAAACCGGCGCCCCGCCGGCCCCTCTGGCCCCGGACGGGGCCGGGAAGCCGGGAACGGGGGCCGCGGCCGGTTTCGGCGGGATGCGCTCCGCCGAAGCCCTGGCCGCGATCCCGCTGCCGGCTCCCAATTCGCTTTGCTTGCGCCGGATCAGTTCCGCGAGGCCGGCCTGGCCGTCCTCTCCCGCCAGCTTTTTCTTGGCGGAATCCCGGAGCGCCTGGAACCGTTCCAGCGCCGACCCGACATCGCCTCCGCCTATCCCGTTCAAAGCCATCCGTGCATCCTCTTCGCGGCCGCGGACCCTGCGGCCATCAGATTTCCAAAGCCTTCATCAGCATGGCCTTGGTCGAGTTCATCGCCGTCACGCTCGCTTCGTAGGAGCGCGTCGCCGTGATCATATCGGTCATTTCCTGCACCACGTTCACGTTGGGCAGGGCCACGTACCCTTCGCCGTTGGCGTCGGGATGGCTGGGATCGTACACCAGCTTGGCCGGGGTCTGGTCCGCCTCGATGGAAGCCACCTCCACCCCGCTGCCGACGTGGTCCTTGCCCAGGGGCAGGCCCGGATCGGGGATGGGGATGTGGTTGTCATGGGTGGTGAAGCCCTTCATCTTGTCGGGCCCGAACACGAAGCGCTTTTCCGGGTCGGCCGGATTCTCGCGCAGCACCACGAACTGGCGCTTGTAGGGGCCGCCTTCCGCCGTGCGGGTGGTCTCGGCGTTGGCCAGGTTGCTGGAGATCACGTTCTGCCGGATGCGCTGGGCGCGGAGGCCGCTGGCGCTTATCGACAATCCCGAGAACATATCGATCATGCCCATTTCCCGGCCCTGCCTTTCCGTTACGCGTGGCCGGTGATGGCCGACGCGATATCGCCTTTGCGTTCCTGGATGAACTTGATCCCGAACATGTACAGGATCTGGTTTTCCGCGAGCTTGGCGGCTTCCAGATCCACGTCCACGTTGTTGATCTCGCCGGGCAGGACGGGGTCCTGCGAACGGTACGCCACCGCTTCCACGTTGTCCAGGTTCGGCCTGCCCAGGTTCTGGTGGCCGGCCTGGTCCTTGGCGCCGGTGATCCGTTTTTCGTCCAGGGCCGCCTTGAGGCGATCCTCGAAAGCCACATCGATCCGCTGGTACCCGGGCGTGGTGATGTTCGCCAGGTTGTTGGCGATGGCCCGGCCGCGCAAGGTGCAGGCGTCCAGGCTTTTCGCCACCAGGGGGATGGAAGTTCTTGCGAACAGGGCTTCCTTGAGGAACATGAGAGGTTTTCCTTTCAAGTGGAAGGTGAAGCAACGCCCGTGCCATGGGCCCGGAGGGGCCGGAAGCGGCCAATGCGTTCCGAAAAAGCCCAAGCCGGGAGCCGGACCCGGAGGAGGTACCGGCAATTACAGGGAATGCAGGCAGAAAATGCCTTGGAAGAAAAGGCTCAAGGAAGAGACCCATTTTTGCCGATAACGTCCGGATGGGAAATTTTTTCCGGCCGCGCGCCGGAAAGGGGCAATTCCTGCCGCCCGGAAAGGGCGGCTCAATCCTCGTCGGATTCGAGGGCTTCCCAGACCTCGCGGAGATCCCAACCCTTGTCCGGGCTCAGGACCACCTGCTTGTGCAGGGGCGCGCAGTCGTATCCGTAAGGGATCGCCTCGCGGTGCATGACGATGGCGGAGCGGCCGAGATAGTGGCAGATGTGCGCCGGGAAACTGTTGAAGCAGAGCACGGTGCCTTCGAAGGAGCGCAGGATGCGGATGAGGCGGGACAGGGGGAACATCTGCGGCACGTATCCCGTCCCGCTGCGCACTTCCAGGGCGATATCCTCGTCCCCCGGGCCCATCACCACCTCCACCGGCCGGCCGTCCAGCTTGCTCAGGATGCCGAACACCAGGCGCGTGTAGACCTTGAGGCCGAAGTCCCGCTTCAGGCCGGCGCTGCCGATGTGGAACAGGATCTTGCCCTTGCCCCAGGCGGGCACCGGCTCGCCCGGGAAAAGGGCCTCCCCCGCCTCCAGGCTTTCGCCGCGCCTTTCCAGGAGCCCCCACATCTGGGGCACTCCCGCCAGGTCCAGGACCTTGAGGTTCTCCTCGGCGAAGCTGCGCACCTCCGGCAGCAGGGGGATGGTGGCCGCGTAGCCGCCGCGGCGGGTTTCATGGGAATGGCGGAAGCCGTAGGCCCGCCGGGCGCAGAAGCGGGCCGCGAAGTCCAGGCGCACGCGGTAGACGCCGACGCAATTGGTGAGCAAAAGTTCCACGGGATCCAGCACCCAGCGGAAGGGGTCGAAGGAATGGGCGATGCGCAGGCCGGGAGGGAGTTCCGAGCTGAATTCCCGCGCATAGCGGTCCGCTCCGTGGAGCCTGATTTCCGCGTGCGGGAACGCCGCGGCAAGGCGGTTCAAGGGCCTGAGGATCTGGACGAAGTCCCCGTAGGTTCCCGTGAACATGTAGGCGATGCGCAACCGCCCGGCGAAGGGATTCTCCTCCGCCGCGCTTTCCGCGCCCGGGGAACGGGCCGGCAGCAGGCGCAGGAAACCGCGCATGCGCCAACGCACCATCTGGGTGCTCTTGAACCAGAAACGGCCGGAGATCAGGGTCGTCACGCGCATATGATACCACCTGCCGGCGCTTCGCCACAATGGAAAGTGCGGCGGCCCCGCACCCGCCGAACCGGTTGAAAAATTCCGCCAAATATGCAAAACTGGGGATAACGACCCGATCCGCAAACATGTACATTCCATGAAAAGGAAGCCGCGCCAACACTATGGGTAAAACAGGTCTAGTTCCGTTTTCGTTCATGAACAAGGAATTCCTCCACAACAAGGATGGCCGGGCCATCCGCATCCTGGCGGAATTCCTGGAGCCGGAATACCGGTTCCGCCAGTTCGGCATCGACGACACCATCGTTTTCTTCGGCTCCGCCCGCATCCTCCCCAAGCGGGCGGCGGCGGCGGCCCTGAGGAAGCTCAAAAAGGATCCCCGCTCCCCGGCGGCGGCCTTGAGGAAGGCCGAGCGCAATCTCGCAATGTCCCGGTACTACGAGGAGGCCGTGGAGCTTTCCCGGCGCCTTTCCGAATGGAACAAGTCGCAGAAGAACCAGTACGCCATCTGTTCCGGGGGCGGTCCCGGCATCATGGAAGCCGCCAACAAGGGCGCCCATCTGGCCCATGCCCCTTCCATCGGCCTGAACATCCACCTGCCCTTCGAGCAGCATGCCAATCCCTTCATCTCTTCGCACCTGAATTTCGAGTTCCATTATTTCTTCGTCCGCAAGTTCTGGTTCGTGTACATGGCCAAGGCCATCATCATGTTCCCCGGAGGATTCGGCACGCTGGACGAAATGATGGAAGTGCTGACCCTGGTGCAGACCGAGCGCATCACCAAGAAGATGGTGGTGGTGCTGTACGGCGCCGAGTTCTGGAGCAAGGTCCTGAACCTGGAGTGCCTGGTGGAGACCGGGATGATCAGCCCGGAGGACGTGGACCTGTTCAAGATCTGCGCCACCGTGGAAGAGGCCTTCGCCTACGTCACCAAGGGCCTCCGCGCCAACAGCAATCCCGGGAAATCGGCGTTGCGGGACGGCGGCTCCAAGAAGAAGATCAAAAAGGGCTGAAGTTTCCGTGGCGGGCATCCAGACGGAAAGGCCCTGGCGGAGGGATCCGGTAACCGGTGTGATACTGGGGGCGGAGCCGTTCGCCATGGGGGAAGGCCCCCACGCGGTCCTGTTCCTGCACGGCTGGTCCTCCTCGCCCCGCGAACTCCGCTTCCTGGCCGGCCGCCTGGCCGGAGCCGGCTTCCGGTGCGAAGGCCCCCTGCTCAAAGGCCACGGCACGCGCCTGGCGGATCTTGCGCCCACCCGCTTCGCCGATTTCATGGGCGCCGCGGAAAAGGCCTTCGACTCCCTGGCCGCCTCCCACCCACGCGTTTCCGTCTGCGGCCTGTCCATGGGAGGGCTCCTGGGCCTGCGCTTGGCCACCGTCCGTCCCGTGGCCAACCTGGTCCTGGTCGCGCCCTTCCTCTTCCCGTCCGGTTCCACCTTGGGGCTGCCCAACCGATGGCTGGTCGGGCGCATCCCTTTGCCCGCCCTCATGGCCAAAAGCAAGGGCGGCCCCATCATGGATCCCGCCGGGGCCGCGGACCACATCGCCTATCATGCCATGCCCACGCGTTCCATGGTCAGCGTGGTGCGGGCCGGGCGCGCCTTCGCCGCCCAGGTTCCCAAGGTGGCCTGTCCCGCCCTCATCCTGCACAGCGTCCACGACGGCACCAGCGATTTCTCCGGAAGCCAGATGCTGATGCGGAGGCTGGGGTCCGAGGATAAGACTTTGGTGGCGTTCAATCGGGGGAACCATGTGATTACATTGGATTTTGAAAAAGAGCGGGTTGAAGAGACGGTGGTGGAGTGGTTGGGGCGGAGGCGCGGCGCGAGCGGGATTCCGGAGAAGATGGTCGGGGGTCGGGGGTCGGGAGTCGGGAGTTGAAGAAATCGGCAATGTCGATCGGGCATACCTCTTTTCTTCAACTCCCGACTCCCGACTCCGAAGGGCACAGCCGCGGAAACAGGGTATTTGCCTGTACTCCCGACGGAATGCAGCCACCCGCACCACGGCTTCAATCCCCTCCCCCCTTTCCCGATAGCTCTTGGACTTACTCGATTTGACATCTCCCCGTTTTTTTCTTATCCTATCAATCCAGTAGGTTTAATAGGGAATATCCAGCGGCATGCAAATCTCCATCCGCAACATCAAGAAGCATTTCGAAGGCACCCAGGCGCTCAACGACGTGTCCATCGATGTCCCCGACGGCGAGTTGGTGGCCTTGCTGGGCCCTTCCGGTTGCGGCAAGACCACCTTGCTCCGCATCATCGCCGGCCTGGAAACCCCGGACTCCGGCGAGGTCCTTTTCGGCGAGACCGATTCGACGAGCCTGAACGTGCGGGACCGCGGGGTGGGATTCGTCTTCCAGCATTACGCGCTGTTCAAGCACATGACGGTCAAGGAGAACATCGGCTTCTCCCTGAAAATCCAAAAGCGGCCCAAAGAGGAAATCAACAAGCGCGTGGCGGAACTGCTGGACCTGATCCAGTTGAACGGGATCGGGAACCGCTTCCCTTCCCAGCTTTCCGGCGGACAGAAACAGCGGGTGGCCCTGGCCCGCGCCCTGGCGGCGCGTCCGCACGTGATGTTGCTCGACGAGCCGTTCGGGGCCCTGGACGCCCAAGTGCGCCAGGACCTGCGCCGCTGGCTGCGCAACCTGCACGATGAGCTGAAGATGACGAGCGTGTTCGTGACCCATGATCAGGACGAGGCCTTCGAAGTGGCCGACCGGGTGGTGATCATGAACAAGGGACGCGTGGAGCAGATAGGCTCGCCGGAGGAAATCTTCCACCAGCCGGCCAACGGTTTCGTCATGCACTTCCTGGGCAACGTGAACATCTTCCACAGCCGCCTGGAACACGGCCAAGGGACGCCGGACCTGGACCTGGTGCACCCCGGGCATGCGCCCGCCGATTCCGGGGCCACCTCCGTGTACGTCCGGCCGCATGAACTGACCCTGTACCGGACCCGCGAAAACGCCAAAGCCATCGAAGGGCGCATCGCCCATATCCGCACCATCGGCCTTTCCGTGCGGATCAGCCTGGCCACCTCCAAGGGACCGGAAATCCAGGTGGAAGTGCCCAAGGAGGAATTCCAGGGGCTGGGCCTGTCCAAAGGCGATACCGCCTATGCGGTGGCCAAAGGCGTGAAGGTTTTCCAGGACGACTATACGATTTGAAAGGCGGGTCTTGCGCGCGTGGCCGCGATAAGAGAGAATTCAAAAGTCAAAGTGCAAAGTGCAAAAATCAAAGTGAGGGATTCCCTGCGTCCGACAATCCCCGGTAAAAGCCTGCCTACCCCATCTGCACGCGCTCAAGGCGCCCCTCCTCCATTTTGCACTTTGACTTTTGCACTTTGCACTTTGCACTCTCCCCGGTAACCCCCCTTGGACTACCCCCCCCTCCCCCCCTTCCTGGGCACCCTGTTCGGCGGCGTTTTCGGCCTGATGGTGGGATCGTTCTTCAACGTGGTCATCTACCGGATGCCGCGGGGCGAATCGGTGGCATGGCCGCCCTCGCGCTGCATGCAATGCGGCTACCGGATCAAGTCCTACGAGAACATCCCCGTGCTGTCCTGGCTGCTGCTGCGGGGCAAATGCAAATCTTGCGGCACGGGGATAAGCGTCCAGTACCCCCTCATCGAAGCCCTGACGGGCCTGATCGCCGCCCTCGTCATCGGGTATTTCCTCCGTTCCGGCGCGGAGTATCCGCTCGGGTTCAAGATCGGCGTGACCTTCCTGGTCCTGGCTTCCATCCCCATCTTCGTCATCGACTTCCGGCATTTCCTGATCCCGGACCTGATCACGTATCCGGGCATGGCGCTGGGCCTGGGGTTGAGCTTCCTGCCCGGCGCCTTGACGCCGTTGCAAAGCCTCACGGGCGGCGCGGTCTCGGGGCTTTTCCTGTGGCTGGTGGGATTCGCCGCGTCCCTGTTGCTCAAAAAAGAGGCCATGGGGCTGGGCGACGTGAAGCTCATGGCCATGTCCGGCGCGCTGTTCGGCACCTCCACCGCCCTGTCCGGATTGATTTTCGCCTCGGCGCTGGGCTGCCTGGTCGGCCTTCCCATGATGTTTCTCCGCAAACTGGATGAACACCGGCACATCCCCTTCGGCCCCTACATTTGCGTGGGCGTGTTCCTGTCCGCTTTTTACGGACAGCGGGCCATGGACTGGTACATGGGGATGCTGGGGTGGTGACACCCGCTTTTCCCCGCGCGTAACACCGGCCTTCCACCCCCCGTTTCCGGCCAAACCTGAGCCGATTTACTATCTTCTTCACCCTATTTCACGGTATTTTTCCGGGTTTTTCCTCATCGGGGAGTGATATGGCCACAATCGTTAAGTTGGATGGTGCCTGGGATTTCTGTTTCGACGCGGTGGATGCCGGCCTCATCGACCAGTGGTACCGCAGAAAGCCCGCCACGGCCAAGAAAATCACCCTCCCCCATGTGTGGAACGTCGAGAGCAATGAGGAAAACGCGCATATCGCGTATTATTTCAAGGAATTCCAGGCCGACAAGAAGGAATCCCCCAAGCGCTTTTTCATCCGCTTCGGGTCCGTGCAGCACCATGCCACCATCTGGCTGAACGGCGAGGAACTGGGCACCCACCTGGGCGGGCATGTGCCTTTCGAAGTGGACGGTTCCAAGGCCGTCAAGATAGGCGAGAACAACTTCCTGGTCGTGCGCGTGCAGACCCTGGACCGCCAGAGCAAGATCGGGGACCATTCTTCCGCCGAGCTGGCCCTGGGCGGGCCTTTCCTGCGCGGCTCCTTCGCGGGCATCACCGGGGACGTGGAACTCTACATGGTGGGCAAGGCCGGCATCCGCTCGGTCAACTGCTTCCCGGACTTCGAAGCCGATCGCATGACCATCGAGACCAAGTTCTGGAACCCGAAGAACTTCCAGGCCGAACTGGTTTTCGAAATCACCAGCCCGGACGGCGATACCGGCACCGTGACCCGCAGCGTGAAGCTGGAGAAGGAGAACGGCAGCTTCGGCGTCACCCTGCAGATGGAGAACGGCAAGGTCTGGCACCTGCACGAGCCCCTCCTGTACAAGATCAAGGTCACCTTGGCGGGCTCCTATGCCGTCGATACGCGCTTCGGCATGCGCAGCGCGGACGTGGAAAAGGGTTCCTTCAAGCTGAACCATCATCCGGTCAAGATCAAGGGCGTGACCTATCCCTGGTTCTTCCCCTTCCTGCACGGCACGCCTCCCGCCGATTTCGAGCTGAAGAAGGAACTGGTCTCCATCAAGGAGTCGGGATTCAACCTGCTCCGTTCGGGCGGAGCGCCCCTTCCCAAGGAAGTGCTGGACATCTGCGACGACATCGGCCTGCTGGTGCTCCAGGAAACCACCTGCTTCAACCAGAAGTCCAGCAAGGAGGGCCTGGAGAACCTCAAGCAGCAGTTGCAGACCCTCATCGATCACGACGGGCACCACCCTTCGATTTTCGGATGGGTGATCGGATCCGAGAACGGCTCCATGGTGCTGGAGAACGGCAACAAACTGCTGCGCTACGCGGCCGAGCTGGATCCCACGCGCCCCATTTTCTCGAACCTCGGCTCCGTGTCCATGGACAGCCTGGGGGGAGGCAAGATCGATCTCGGCAAGGTGTACGAGCCCATCGCCGCGGCCATCAGCCCGTTCGAATCCCATCGCCTCAAGATCGGGTTCCCGGTCTCGGTCAAGACCTATTCCCTGCTCGCCAACTATTGCTCCTCCAAGGACGGCAAATCCGTGGCGGACGGGATCCACGGCAGCAAATCCTTCTGGGAGCGCTACAATTACCTGAAGGACGACCTGGACGGCAAAGTGCTGGTGGACGGCCTGGGGGTGTCCTCGCCGGAAGGCATCCAGGAACTGCTGGACGCCAACAAGAAATTCTCGGGCCATCCCGAGTACAAGGACCTGCAGAAGCTGAACGCCGAGCTGGGCCAGGTCCTGAAGGACCGCAACATCACCATTTTCAAGGATGCGGACAGCTTCTGGAAGGAAGCCTCCACCGTGGCCCGCCAGGGCATTTCCAAGCAGATCGAAGCCTTGCTGGTGAACCCGCAGGTCTCGGGCTACATCCTGGAAACCTGGGGCGATTACGGCACCGTCATGTCCGGCATGGTCAATTGGCAGCGCAAGGCCAAGGCGTCCCTGGACGCGGTGCGCAAGGTCAACCGGCCCATCCACGTCATCGCCGAGGCGGAAGACCGCACGCCTTATATCGGCACCTCGGCGGCCATCAAGATCCACATGGTCAACGACGGCCACCTAGGGGACTATGGGTTGCTGCTGCGCGTCAAGGGACCCAACGGCCGCATCTGGCACCAGGAATCCCTGCCCGGCAAGGCCAAGGTGGGCGTGAACCTGGTGGGGCGCTTCAAGTTCCCGGTGGGATTCGAAAAGGGCCGCTTCACCTTCGATCTGAACCTCTCCAAGAACAACAAGGAAATGGCCCGCACGGAAGAAGTGTTCCTGGTGCCGCCGGAGACCAAGCTGGAAGTCCCGCTCAAGCAGGTCAGCGTGCTGGGCAACTTCCCGGATACGGTCAACAGCTTCACCAACCCGGACGCGGACATCTGCGTGCTGGCGGACATTTCCACCCTGGTGGAGGGCTCCATCCGCAAGCGCTTCGACAAGGCCGTCGCCGGCGGCACCATCATCCTCGGCAACGTATCCGAGGAGGACGCGCGCCTCCTGAACGGCATGAAGCTGCTGCCCGTGGAGATCTCCTGTTTCCGCTCGTCGGGGAGCAGTTTCGGCAGCTTCCACTACGCCCTGGGCGGACCCGAGTTCAAGGATCTCCCCTCCCAATGCGTGCTGGACCAGACCTACGCGGACGTGATGCCCTATTGGAGCCTGGAGTCCCTCCCCAACCTCGCCGTGGCGGCGGGCAGCATCAACCTGCTCGGCAACGGCCAGGGCAAGTCCAAGCTCCGCTGGGGCGCGGATATCGCGAGCATGCCCCTGGGCAAGGGACGCGTGGTCTTCTACCAGTTCGACATTTTCGGGAAGCTGGGCAAGAACGCGCTGGCGGACGCGTTGTTCGCGAATCTGATTGCTTCGTTGACGAAGTAGGACCAAGATCCGCGGGGCGGCGGAGGCGGAGTGGGATGCTTAGGCGGTTTGTGGGGTGATCCCGTCGGGAGTACGGGCAAAAGCCGTGAGCCTACCGCTTCGCCCCTCGGAGTCGGGAGTCGGGAGTTGAAGAAAGAGAAATCGGTAATGCTAATCGGGCATGCCTCTTTTCTTCAACTCCCGCCCCCCGACTCCCGACCTGACGCGGTTCAACGCGCAAAGTCATCAACTCCATCCCCGCTACCTCTTACCCCTTTTTCTTACCCTTAGTCTTCTCCGCCTTCTTCTCCACCGGCTTCTTCTCGGCCTTGGGCAAGGCCTTCTTCACGGGGTCTTTGGCCGAGGATTTGGCTTCCGCCGGGGAGCGGTCTGCGGCGGTTTTCAGGGAGTCCTTGCGCGCCTTGGCCGAATCCGCCTTGGCGAGCGCCGAATCCGATTGGGCCTTGGCGTCCTGTTTCGCTTCGCTCCCGGCTTCGGCGGGATCGGCGGCGGATTCCCGGCCGCTATCGGCTCCGGGAGCCGCGGCGCCCGGGGCCTGCGCGGCGGAGTCGATCGGAGGCGGCGAAGCGGTGTCCGATGCGGGAACGGCGGAGGGATCCGGCGCTTCCCCCGGAGTCCGGGAGGACCACACGTCCGGGGTCAGCCCCTGGAATTCCGCCTTGCCGTTCTCCGGCGGCGTCTTGGCCAATTCGAACCAGGTGAAAACCGTTTTCGCCCATTCGTTCACCCAGGTTTTCATGCCTTCCCGGTTGGACCACCAGGCGTTGGGATCGTAGACGTGGTACTCGGCGGCGGCGACCAGGACCACGGGATAGCCCTGGGCCAGCTTGCGGAAGATCCGGCGCGTGCGCGCGGTGTGGTACGATGAAGTCACGATGAGCACCGTGTCCAGGTTCTGCAGGCGGAACTGGCGGACGAGCAGGCGCGCCTCTTCCAGGGTGGAATAGGCGTCCTGGCGGAATTCGAAGACCCGGTCCCGGGGCACGCCCTGTTGCGCGTAATAGTCGACCAGGAATTCGCTGCTGTACCGGTTCTTGAAGATGCGCGTGGCGGAGATGACCAAGGTATCGATCTTCCCGTCATGGAACATCCGGATGGCCGCATCGCTGCGCTCGCAGTCCCGGGACTCGCCCGCGAGCACCACGCCCCAATGGACCTTGTCGAAGCGATCCTCCCGGACCAGCCACCGGCCGGATTTCCACAAAGCCACGCCGCCCAGGCTGAAGACCAGGGCCAGCGCGAACCACACCCACAGGGTCCAATGGCGCCAGAAGCCCACGCGGGCCGAGCGCGGCGGCGTGCGCGGTCTTATCGGCAAGGGAGGATTCCGGGGAAAGGGAGGGACCCGGCGATCGGGATCATTCCTCGATCTTGACGGTCATGGAGACCGGTTCCAGGGGATTGTCCCGGTGATCGGTTTCTTCGGCGACGATCTTGTCGACCACGTCCATGCCGGAGGTCACCTTGCCGAAGGCCGTGTACTGGTTGTCGAGATGGGAGGAGTCCGCGACGACGATGAAGAATTGCGAGGAGGCGGAATCCGGATTGGCGGAACGGGCCATGGAAACGATGCCGCGCACGTGGGGCGTCTTGGAGAACTCGGCCTTGACGTTCTTGCCGGAACCGCCGGTGCCGTGCAGGCGCTTGTCCTCGTTCTTGCTGTTGGGATCGCCGCCCTGGATCATGAAGTCGGGGATGACGCGGTGGAAAAGCGTCTTATCGTAGAAGCCCTTTTTGGCCAGGTCGATGAAGTTCTGCACGTGGTTGGGGGCGACTTCGGGCAGGAATTCGAGGGTGATGTCGCCGTGACGGGTGGTTAAGATGGCCTTGGACATGCTAGGCTCCCAATATTCATGTGGTGACGGTCCGTCCGGCAGGCGGGCTCCCCTGGAGCCCGCACTGAAGCCGGGCGGGGACCCTCAAATTAGAAATAGTTGGCGGCGGCTCCTACAGGGATTTGGCCAGCAGCAGCGCGGCTTCGGCGTTGTCCCGGTAATATTTCGGCCTGAGGCCGGTCTGGACGAATCCCCAGCGCGCGTAGAAATCCCGGGCCCGGGCGTTCCCTTCCCGCACTTCCAGGTGCAAGGTCCTGAGGCCGTTGGACCGGGCCCAGGCGCACAGGGTTTCCATCAGCGCCGAAGCCACGCCCCGGCCCCAATGGTCCCGCGCCACGGCGATGGCCTGCAATTCGGCCTCGTCCGCGGCGCCCATGGCGCATGCGAAGCCCTGGACCTCCGGATCGGCCCAGACCCAGCCCATGGGGCCGGCGGAGAACGCGGGCACGGGATGCGGAGGGAAAAGCGGGCGCAGGAAGATCTCGAAATCCCCGGCCTGCCAGGGCACGGGATTGGCCTGGGCCTCGATGGCCAGCACGGCGGCGAGATCGGTCCGGAGCATCGGTCTTACGCAGGTTACCGTCACCCGGACATCCCTCCCGCGGCCGCGGCATCCCCTTCCGCGGAACCGGGGCCCTTTTCCCCGGGCCCTTCGGCGCGGCGCTTCTCCTCCGCCGCCGAAGCCATCAGGTAGTTCGGGCGCAGGACGCCGTCCGACACCGGGGTCCCGGCATGGGCCATGCGCGCGATGTTTCCGAAATCGGCCCGTTCCTCGAACCTTTCCAGGGAAGAGAAGGCCGGGCGGAGCCGCTCCCGATCGGGGAAGTTGCCGGAGGTGACGAGAACGGTTCCGGGAACGCCCAGGGCCTGCAGCCCATCCACGGTCACCAGGGCTTCCCGGGAGCCCGAAGGCGCCGGGGCGCCGTCCCCCGGCGGCCTCCAGCGCGCGAAATAGCGGCCGCCGTTGGCGGCGATGGCGGAAACGGCGCCGGGAGGCGCGCTCTCGGCCAGCGCCGCCAGGGAGGAGAAAGGGTAAAGCGGCAATCGCTTCGCGAAGGCCAGGCCTTGCGCGAGCGCCGCGCAGACGCGTATCCCCGTGAAGCTGCCGGGCCCCACGCCCACGCAGATATCTGCGATGGCGGCGAGGTCGCGGCCGGCTTCGGCGAGGCACTCGTCCAGGAGATCATGCGCGGTTTCCCCGCGCGCGCCCTGATCCTTGAGGCGGCAGGCCAGCGTCCGGCCCCGGGAATCGACGAGTCCCAAGGCGAGGGCGGCGGACAGGTCCAGGACCAGGGAAATGTCAGGCGTGCTTGGCAAAGCTTTCTTCGATGACCTTGGACAGGAGCCCGCCATAGCTGAGCCCCGCATGGGCCGCGGCCTGGGGCAGCAGGGAGGTGGGCGTGAAGCCGGGCAGGTTGTTGGTCTCCAGCACGAACAGCTTGCCGTCCGCGTAGATGAAGTCCGTGCGGCTGTAGACGGAAAGCTGCAACGCATCGTGGCAGCGGGCCGCGAGGGCCTGCATCTCCGCGATGATCTCCGGAGGAAAGCCCGCGGGGGTGATTTCCTCGGCGCGGCCCTGCTTGTATTTGGCCTCGAAGCTGAAAAAGCCGTCCAGGATGGGGCGGATCTCGGTGGGAGGCACCGGAGGGAAGTTGGCGATGACGCCGCAGGTGCCTTCCCGTCCCTGGATGAATTCCTCCACCAGCAACCGATCCGCATCCGCGCCTAAGGAGGACAGGAGGGCGTCCAGTTCCGCGGCCGTGCGCGCGATGCCCATGCCGATGCTGGATCCGCCTTGGGGGCTCTTGACCACCACCGGATATCCGAATTCCTTTTCCAGGTCCGCCCGCGTTTCCAGGCCCGCCCGCGCGCCGGCGTATCGGCCTTTGGACAGCACGCGATAGCGGGCGGTGGGAATGCCCGCGGACTGGTAGATGCGCTTGGCCGTGATCTTATCCATCGCCAGGGCGGAGCCCAGGCTGCCGCTGCCGGAAAAAGCCTGGCCCGCCAGTTCGAAAAAACCTTGCAGGCGTCCGTCCTCGCCGCCCACGCCGTGCAGGCCGATCAGCATCATATCGCAACGGGGAAAGGCCTTGAAATCGGGGAAGCGGGCGGTATGCCAGCCCGCCGGCGGGGACGCGATGAAGGCGGCCGCCGTCTCCGCCGAATCCACCCCGAAGGCGGGACCGGCGCCTGCGGCGGCCGCCAGGTCCGGCCAGGTCCAGACATTGTCCTTGGAGATGAGGATGGGAAAGCCGGAATACCGTTCCGGATCCAGGTTCTTCAGCATGCCCGATCCGGAAACCAGGGAAACGGGATGCTCGGGCGAGATGCCGCCCATCAATACGCCGACCGTTTTCTTCGCCGCCATCGAGGCTTCTCCCTAGAGTTCGACCATGCTGCCCAAGGGGTTTTCCGCATCGGAAAAATCCTCCTTGAAATAGCTGAAGCCCTCGGAGTCCTGGGAATATCCGTGGGTGACGTATTGGTTGAAAAAGAAGCGCAGCGCCGATTCCCGGGAATCCATCTCCACCACCTGGTGTACCAATGAGGGTTTGGGCGTAATGAAGGCGATGGCGTATCTGGGCATGAGGGGAAAATTAGCAGGAAAGCCCCGGCTTGCCAAAGGAAATCGAAAAATGCCATGCTTGTCACCATGGAACCCATCGAGACGGCGGGATTGGCGCGCGATGCCGAAGCCAAACTGGCCCAGGGAATCGCGCTCACGCGCCGGGAGCAATTGGCCCTGTTGGCGCGCTTGCTGACCGGGCAGGAAACCCGCAAAGAGCGGAAGTACGGGCAAACGTGAACGGCCCCGTCCTCGTCATTCTTCCCCACAACCCCGGCGACGTGGTGATGGCCCTGCTGGCCATCCGGCGGATCAAGGCGGAGCATGCCGGCCTGGAAGTCGATTATCTGGTGAGCGAAGAATGCCTCGACCTGGTGCGGGGCAGCCCGCTCATCCGCCGCGCCATCGCGATACCCAAGCGCGCCTTGAAGGGCCATTGGAGCGCGGGAGACGCCGCCGCGGTATCGGAATGCCTGGAAAGCTTCCTGGCCGATCTGGCTTCCGTCCGTTACCGGTTGTCCGCCAACCTGTTCCAGGAGCGCTCCGGGGCCTTGCTCCAGGCCTTCGTCGAGGCGGATCGGAAAATCGGCCTGGAACTGATCGACGGCGCGGTATTCCAGGTGAAGTCCCGTTTCCTGGAGCACCTGTCCGCCATCCCCGCCGATCGCGGCGGCAACGGCTGGCACGTGGTCGACATCTATGTCCGCGCCCTGGCGCGCGCCTTGGACGAAGGCCGCCCGGGGGACGCGCTCCGCCCGCCGCCTAAGCGCCGGCCGCCGGAGCGGCGGGCGGAAAACGCGGCTTCGCTGTTGCCGCCGCTGATCCGGCCCGAAGCCTGCAAGTCCCTGGCGCCCGGGGAATACCTGGCCTTCCATCCCGGTTCCGCCTGGGCCGGGAAACGCTGGCCGGAATCCCACTGGGCCGCCCTGGCCTCGCGCTGCGCCCGGGCCGGTTTCCCCATCGCCTTCACCGGCGCGCCCGAGGAGAAGCCGGTGATGGAGCGCATCCGTTCCGCCATGGACGCGGCCGCGCGCGGCGCGATGGTGGATTGCATCGGCGCCACCTCCCTGGCGGGCGCCGCCTGGGTCTGCGCCCATGCCCGCATGGTGATCACCGGGGACACCGTCGCCATGCATCTGGCCGCGGCCGCCGGCGTCCAGACCTTGAGCCTGTTCGGGGCGTCCAACCCCGTCGAGACCGGCCCTTACGGCAAGGGCCACGTCCTCATCCAGACCGATGCGAATCCCCCGCCCGACCTCGCCTTCGAAAAGGAGCATCCGGGATTGGCGCACCTGGGCGCGGACGAAGTGGCGGATTACCTCTTGGAAGGGATCCCGCCGCCGGGATTCGCGATGTGGGAAACCGGCTGGGACGAGGCGCGCCGGATGCAGATCCTCACCGATGCCAGAAGGCTCCCCCATCCCAGCCTGGTGCGCGCGGCCGGATTGATGCGGGTGCTGGACCGGGAGCACGGACGGGGCGGCGGAACCTCCGGTTCCGGAGGATCGGCGCTTGCCGCGGAGACGCCCCTCCGGCCGATGCCGGGGCCGGACGATCCGCGGGACAAGCTGCGCGGCGCCCTGGAGGCATGCCTCGGGGACGCGGGGACCGGCAACCTCGCGGCCTTGGAAGCCTGCGAACGGGAACTGGCCGCGGACACGCAGGCCAGCCTGGTGTGGGAGGCCTACCGGATCGCCGTGAACGGGTTGTCCCTCCGCGACTTGCGCGCCCATCTGGCCGCGCGCAGGGAACGCTTCGACCTGGCCCTTCGGGAAGAGGCTTCGGCGCGCGCCCATTGAGGCGCCCGCCATTGCATTACCCGTCGTGGAAAGGTAAAATCAGTCCATCGACATGCTAATCGGAAAACGGGGATGGAAGACCTCCCTGGCGTATATCTTGACGGCCCTTTTCGGCGCGGGCGGGGCCTACCTCGCCCATAGATGCCATCCCGTCCTGGGCTATCTCACGGGAGTTTCGCTGGCGGCCCTGGCCATCTGGCTGCACAAAAAGGCCGGCACGTTCCTGGAAGACCTGCAGGTGATCAACCTCAAACAGAAGCGCCTGGAAGCCAAAGCCTGGTATTTCGAATCGGTGATCACCAATTCCGGCAACATCATCTTCACCACGGACCTCGAACATCGGATCCTCAAGTTCAACCGCGGTTCGGAACGCGCCTTCGGCATGTCCCAGACCGACGTGCTGGGCAAGGAAGTGCACGCCCTCTTCGCCAGCCCGGTGGAGATATCCGCCCTGCTGGCGCGCGTGGACGAACACGGATCCGCCGAGGCCCCGGAACTCCTGATCAAACAGGCGGATTCCGGCGAGGACATCTGGATTTCCCTGAGCGTGGCGCGCATGCTCAACCGGGACAAGGAAGTCATCGGCGAAGTGTTCAATTGCAGCAATATCTCCAAGCGCAAGCAGCTGGAAAGCCAATTGCACGAGAAGAACGAGCAATTGCTCCGGCTGGTGATCACGGACAGCCTCACCGGCCTGTACAACGTGCGCCACCTGAACGCGGAGCTGGGCAGGGTGATCCGCGCGCAGAAACGCTTCCCCAACCGCCCCGTGTCCATCGCCCTCATCGACGTGGACAAGTTCAAGATCTACAACGACACCAAGGGGCACCAGGCGGGCGATCACCTGCTGGTGATGCTGGGGAACCTTTTCATGAACGAGGTGCGCCAGGAAATGGATTCGGCCTACCGCTACGGCGGCGACGAATTCGTGCTGCTCCTGCCCGATACCAAGGCCGAAGGCGCCAAGGTCATCTGCGAGCGCATCCTTTCCGCCTTCCGCAAGCTGCGGGTGGAACCCACCTCCCTTTCCATCGGCATCGCGCAATACCTCCCCGCCGACGAGGGCAAGGAAGTCCCCCAGGCCGTCAAGGAATTCATCCAGCGCGCCGACGAGGCCATGTACGCGGTGAAGCTCCAGGGCGGCGATTCCATCGGCATCTGGCAAGCCGAATAGCCGCGCGCCTTCCCATCCCCATCTCCGCGCGCCCTCCTCGGATCTTCACATGGCGCGCATCCTGCGGGAACCGGGCCAAGCGCGCGAAATGCGCCCGATAGGCGCTGCCGTTGTCCACCGGGACGTAGGATCTTTGGGGCAGAGCGCAATATACCGGGCGAAAATCCGGTCAATGGCGTACATTAAGCCCGCAACCGGGCGTATCCGGTTTGGAGGGAAGCCGCAGGGTCATGAAAGGGAACCGATTGATGGGAATAGGGTTGGCATGCCTGGGGTGCATCAGCCTGGGATACCCCCAAAACTCCGCCCCGTCTTCCCATTTCAACTTCAGCGGCGGCAAAACGGGGTCCTCGAACGATATTTTCGTGAGCCAGGTGCGCGTCCCCAACGCCTCGACGTTGAACACCTTTTATGAAACCATTTGGTGGAGTGGGAAGACCACCGGATATGCCGGGATCCAGGACAGCGCCGGCGTCCACGTCTTCATCTTCTCCGTTTGGGACAATGGTTCCGGCCGTACCGATTCGATTCGGACCGTATTCTCGGGCTATGGGATGCGAACTTCCAATTTCGGGGGGGAAGGGACGGGCCGCCACTCCATAGGACACATTCCCTGGAAGACCGATCTGTGGTATACCCTGGTCTCCCGCTGCTGGCCGGCAGGCAAACGCACGTATTTCGGCTTATGGTACAAGGACGCCGTCACCGGCAATTGGCGCCATCTGGTAACCCTGAGCGCGCCCTCGGAGAATGCCGTCTTCGAGAACGGGTACAACGACGCCTTCCTCGAGGATTTTTCGAATGACGGAGGTCGGAATGCCCGGCAAATCCATCTGCGCGGATTCTGGGTACGCGGCACCGCGGGGAATTGGACGCCCCTGACCCAAGGGAATTACTCGGTGAACGATTGGGACCTGGATCCGGCCGTGGCCCGCGCCAACGGCTTGGCCGGGGCCCGCTCATCCAACTACCGCAACAGTTGGACCGGAGGCGTCAAGCAGGACGGAACCGGGACATTCGCGTACATGATCAGCGGCGGGCCCGCCATCGCCACCGCGAAAAACCACGCCGACTTCGACCTGCCGATGCCTTCCGAAAAATCGCCCGGCTATGCTCCGGCCGGGTTCACCAGGGTGGACTACGCTTTGCCGGAAAGCGGCCGGCTGGCATTCGCCTGGGACGTCGATTCCGCCTCGGCCCCGCAATTCGGATACAGCCTGCAGTTGTTCGCGACGCCCGATTTTTCGGGCAAGCCCTTGGCCACCCTGGCCAGGAACGAACCCGAGCGGCGCGCCGATACCTTGGCCCTGACCGGCGTGAACCTGGGCGGAACGGTGTACGGGCGCTTCACGGTGCAGGATATCTTCGGCTACACCTCGAACCATTCGACCTTCACGCTCCAAGACAACGGCGCCCGCCTGACCCCCATCCGCCGGCACTCCCCCGATCTCCCCGACGCGCTGCGCGTGGAACGCATCGGACCGGAGGTGGTCCGCGTGTATGCGCCCGGCCGCGGATCGTTCGGGATCGAGATTTCGGACATGCGGGGAAGGGTCGTGTACCGGGAGCCGGGAATACGTTCCCCTTCCAAGGAGCTGGACTTCCGCGCCCTGGGCCTGCCCGCCGGGTTGACGGCCCTTCGCGTGGAAACGGAGCGCGGGGAAGTCTTCCAGCGGCTGCTCCCTCCCTGGGCGCCCAGCCTGCGCTAGCGCGGACCGGTTTCCCGGTTCCAGGATTGGTTCCTCAGGCTGAGTTGGGTCATGCGCCGCCTGCCCAGGCGCGGCCCCAGGAAGCGATAGAAATACCAGTCCAGGAACGGCGGCGGCATGTACAGGTAGAGGAAACGCTCCCAGGCGTTCCACCGCACGGCCCGGCGGCTCCCCCGCCGGTTGGTGTGCCGGCACCAGAAATCCGATCGGTAGCGGGATTTCCCCAGCTTGAAAATCCGGTGCATGATCTCGTGGTCGAGGAGCACGTAGTTCCAGGTGGCGGCGGAGAAGCCTCCCGCCCGGCGGAACGCCTCGGTGCGGAACACCTGGCCGCCCCCGCCCGTCAGGCACTTGGTGGGAAAGATGCGCGACAGGAGCGGCATGACCCAGCGATAGGCGGACACGGGAAGCGTCTCCGGATCGCCGTGCAGGTACAGGGCCATGACTGCCGCCGTGCCGGGCGGAGCGGTCCGGAACAGCCCTTCGGCCGTCTCCAGGTAACGCGGCGGGTACTGGATGTCCGCGTCCGCGAAAGCCACAAAATCCCCCGTCACCAGAGGCCCGGCGGCCTCCAGGGCGAAGATCTTCCCGGGCCGGGATTCCCGCATATAGCGGACGTCCGGGATGGCGCAGCCTTCCAGGATGGCCCGGCACAGGGCTTCGGTGCCGTCCGTGGACCCGTTGTCGACCAGGATCAACTGGTCGGGCAGGCGGGTCTGGGCCAGAAAGGTGCGCAGGGTTTGCGGCAGGAACGCCACTTCATTGTAATAGGGAATGACGACGCTGAAGGTGGGACGGGAACTCACGCCTGGGCCTCCGGGTTAATGGCCTTTGCGGGTTGGACGCGCAAGTCCCGGGTTTTGTAACGGCCGCGGGCCGGGGGAACCTGCAATAACGGTCACAAGTTCACCCAATGGGGATCTGCCGGACCTTGCCTCTCCGGTGGGGCGCCCACCGGTGGTCTACCGAACCTTGCCTCTCCGGTGGGCGGCGTAATCCACGAAAATGAACTCGCCCAGGCCGTCCAACCCGGTGTAGAAGGCCTTGCCCGCGCATACCTTGCTGAATTCCTCCACGAACTCGATCAGGTAGGGGTCCTTGGCGATCATGAAGGTGCATACGCGGATCTTGTTCTTGCGGCAGGCGCGGCCTTCCGCGAAGGTCTTCTGCAGCACCAGGGGGTCCAGCCCGAAGGAGTTCCGGTACAGGCGGCCCCGGTCGAACACGGCCGAAGGCTTGCCGTCGGTCACCATGAAGATCTGCTTGTTGGAGTTCTTGCGCTTGCGCAGCAGGGTCCGCGCCAGGCGCAGGCCGTCGCAGGTATTGGTATGGAAGGGTCCCACCGAAACGTGGGCGATGCGGTCCGCCGGGATCTCCCTGGCCTCGTCCCCGAAGGTGATCACGTCCAGGGTGTCGCGGGGGTAGCGCCGCTTCACGAACTCGACCAGGGACATGGCCACCATCTTGGCGGGCGTGATGCGGTCCTCGCCGTACAGGATCATGCTGTGGCTGATGTCCAGCATGAGCACGGTGGAGCAACTGGCGAGCTGTTCCCGCTCATGCACTTCGAAATCCTCCTCGGACAACCCTTCCGCGGGCATGCCGTTCCAGTCTCCGCCCCCCGCGGCCTCTTCCCCGCCCCGCTTCAGGCCGTTCCTGATGGTGGCGTTGAAATCCAGGTCCGACAGATCGTCCCCGAAAGAGTAAGGCCGGGTCTCCGCCTGGCGCTCCCCGCCGCGCCCCGGCTTGCCGGTATTGTGGTTGCCGCGCAGGCCTTTGCCCATGCCCTTGAAGACGCGTTCGAACACGGACTCCCGCACGGCCTTGTCCCCGGCGGGCGTGATGTCGAACCCGTCCTTGTCGCGCTTGAGGACGCCTTTCTCCTCCAGTTCGTCCAGCATGTCCTCGAAGGTGCGTCCGCGGTCGAGCCAGCCCTGGCGCTCGGCGATGCGGCGCAGCCATTCCAGGGCCTGGCGCACGTCCCCGTTGCTCCGCAGGAAAAGCTGGGAGAAGAGATCGACCAGGTCGGCCTTGTCCCGGCCTTCTTCCCCTTCGGGCTCCGGGAGCGGCATGCCGTAGCGGATTTCCATGGCGGCCCTCCGGCTATCCCTTGAGGATGTCCGACATCATGTCCCGGTAGGTGAAGCCTTCCGTGAGGTTCTCCTTGCTGAGGCGGGAATGCAGGTGCAGGCCCTCCAGCAACAGTTCCATATGGAGCATGTCCTCGGCCTTGTCCTTCTCCAGCCCCTTGACGTCCAGGGCGCTTTGCGCCAGCACTTTGCGGATGTCCGGGACCGACTCCAGCGCTTTGCGGTATTCCGCGTCCGTCATGCGATCGCCCAGGGTCAGGTGGTTGCCCTTTTCGAACCAGGAGACCACCGGATAATAGGGATTGGCCTCGGGCTGCTTTTCCTTCTTGTTGTACGGATCCTGGAAATGCTTGTGGAAGACGGAGCGCACGGCCTTGCCCACCATGGCCCGCGCGATGTTCGCCGGGCCCTCCTGCTCGCCGGCGTAGACCAGTTCCAGCTTGCCGGTGATGGCCGGGACCACGCTCTCCAGGTCCGACAGGCGCGCGCGGGGCGAAGCCTCGCCGGTCAAGGCGCCCCGCAGCTCCACGGCGCTGGCCAGGAGTTCCATGGCGGCGATGGGCAGCCGCGCGGAGACGCCCGACTTCTGATCCACGTAGTCCTTGTCCTCCCGCGCCTCGAAGGCGATCCGTTCCACGATCAGGCGCACGGTTTCCGGGATCACGGCCTTGGCCGCGGCGGCGGGGCGGTCCAGCCAGGCTTCCTGGCGGGTGATCTCCATGGCCGCTTCCGCGCTCTTGGGGTAATGCGTGATGATCTGGGAATCGATGCGGTCCTTGAGCGGGGTGATGATGTTGCCGCGGTTGGTGTAGTCTTCCGGATTGGCCGAGAAGGCCATCAGGATGTCCAGGGGGATGCGCACGCGGAAGCTGCGGATCTGGATGTCCCGTTCCTCCATGATGTTGAGCAGGCCCACCTGGATGCGCGCCTGCAGATCCGGCAATTCGTTGATGACGAAGATGCCGCGGTTGGTGCGCGGGATGATGCCGAACTGGATGGCGCCCTCGTGTCCGTAGCCGATCTTCCGGTGGAAGGCCTTCACCGGATCGATGTCGCCGATCAGGTCCGCCATGGATACGTCCGGAGTGGCCAGCTTTTCGCCGTAGCGGCGCTCGCGGCCGATCCATTCGATCGGGGTGTCGTCGCCCTGCTCGGCGATCAGCTCCTGGGCATAGCGCGAGATGGGCGCGAACGGATCGTCGTTGACCTCGCTGCCCGCCACGATGGGGATGCGCTCGTCCAGGAACTCCGCGAGCTTGCGGAGGATGCGCGTCTTGCCCTGGCCCCGCAGCCCCAGCAGCAGGATGTCGTGCTTGGAGAGGATGGCGTGGGTCAATTGCCTGAGCACGGTCTCTTCGTACCCGATCACGCCGGGCATCAGGGGGCCTCCGCCGCGCACGCGCGCCAGCAGATTGTCGCGCAGCTCTTCCTTGACGGGCTTGCCGCGGTATCCCGCGCGCTTGAGCGCGCCCAGGGTCGAGGGGAATTCCTTCATGTCCGCCTTTCCTTCGCGTTGGCCTGGTAGGCCTTCCAGGTGGTCCCGAGCAACGTACCGACATCGCTGTGCCTGGCTTCCCAGCCCAGCAGGGCCCTGGCCAGCCCGGCGGAAGCCACCACCGAGGGGGGATCCCCCTCCCGGCGGCCCACTATCTCGTGCGGAACCGGGATCCCGCTGATTTCCGAAGCCTTCTTCACCATTTCCATCACGGTGATGCCTTCCCCCGTGCCCAGGTTCACCAGCAGCTTGTCCGTCCCGCCCATCAGTTTGTCCAGGGCCATGGCATGCGCCCGCGCCAGATCGGTTACGTGGATGTAATCGCGGATGCAGGTGCCGTCCCGCGTATCGTAATCGTCCCCGAAGATCTGGACCTTCCTGCGCCAGCCCATGGCCGCTTCCATGATGACCGGGACCAGGTTGTTGGGGTTCTGTTCCAGGCCCGCCAGTTCCCCGTCCACGTCGTATCCCGCCGCGTTGAAATAGCGCAAGGCCGCGTAGCGGAGGCCTTTCAGCCTGCCGTACCATTCCAGGAACCCCTCGATGGCCAGCTTGGTGTACCCGTAATAGTTGGCGGGCCGGGTGGGATGCTTCTCGTCCATCGGCAGGTATTCCGGATCCCCGTACACGGCCGCGGAGGACGAAAAGACGAAATGCCCGATGCCGTGCCTGGAGACGGCGTTGAGGAGGTTGAGGGTCCCGGTGATGTTGTGCACCGAATACTTCTCGGGCAGGGTCATGGATTCCCCCGCGGCTTTCAGGGCGGCCAGATGGATCACCCCGTCGTATTTCCGCTCGCCGCAGGCCTCGTCCAGCGCCCTCGCGTCCAGGATGTCTCCATGGCGGAAGGCCGCGCCCGGCCTCAGGTTGCCCCGCAGACCCGAGGAAAGGTTGTCGAACACGGTCACCTCCGCTCCGCCGCGCAACAGGGCCTTGACCGCGTGGGACCCGATATACCCGGCGCCTCCGACCACGAGCACTTTCACGGAATTCTCCTCCTGGATATGATGGATCAAGATAAATATCGGAGAGGGCCCCCGGGGCCCGGCGTCAAAAGGACTCGCGTCTCTTGATCGCGAAAATGGAGATGTCGTCCAGGCTCTGGCGGCCCTCGGAAAAGCGTTCCTTGTCCATTTGGGCCTGGGCGATGGTTTCCGACGAACCTAAAGGTGAGTACTTCTTGATCACCGCGTCCAGGCGCTTGCGCCCGTACAGCTCGTCCTTGCTGTTGAAGCTCTCGTTGATTCCGTCCGTATACACGAAAATGAGGTCCCCGGGGTGGAGGAAGGTCTCCTGCTCGGAATAGCTGTTGTCCTCGAACATGCCCAGGAAGAACCCGCCGCGCATCTGCAAATGCTCCAGGGTCTTGGTGGCGTGGCGGTACACCACCGGATAGGGATGGCAGACGCGGCTGTAGCTGAGGCGCCCGCTCCGCAAATCCAGGATGCCCGCGAAGGCGGTGAGGTAATGGTCGGTGTTGATGGCGGCGCACAGGTCCACGTTCACGTTGGTGAGGATCTGCGCCACCGAGAGGCCGGATTTCACGTGCCTGTCGAAGGCCATCTTGGCCATGGCCGTGACCAGGGCCGCCGGCACGCCGTGGCCGGACACGTCCGTCATCAGCATGAAGATGCGGTCCCCGTCCAGGTGGATGAAGTCGTAGAAATCGCCGCTGACCTTGCCCGTGGGCGCATAGGCCGCCGCCACTTCGTAGCCCTCCAGGCGGGGCAGGGTCTTGGGCAGCATGCCCTGCTGCACCTGCTTGGCCATGTCCAGTTCCATTTCGGTCTCCTGGCGCACGCGCACCAGTTCCTGGTTCTGGACGTAGAGCTCCTCGGTGCGCTCCTTGACCTTGACCTCCAGGTCCGCGGCGTTGGCGACCAGCTTCTTCTCCATCTCCTTGAATTGGGAAACGTCCGTGACGAACCATACGCGGCCGATGAGCCGGCTCTGCTCGTCCACGATGGGCCGGGTGTAGATCTGGTAGGTGGCGGAATGGGGCAGCACCATCTCGAAGATCTGTTCCGCGTGGAGCTGGGGCTCCTTCTGGATGGCGCCGTAGAAGGCCATGAACTCGTGGGCCTCGGTGAAATGGTATTGCAGCAACTCGGCCGCGATGTCGAATTGCATGCCGGCGAACTGCCGCCAGTTGAGGCCGAACAGCTTGCCGAAGCGCGCGTTGGTGGACCGGATCACCGAGCCTTCGTCCACCAGGGCGATGCCGTCCTTGGAGGACCCGATGATGGCCTTGACCCGGCTCTCGGACAGGCGGAGATCGGTCACCTCGTGGATGCTGATGAGCCGGGTGCCGTTGATGAGGGCGCTGCGGAAGTGGTAATAGCGCTTCTCCCCGTTGAGCATGGGGATTTCCTTTTCCCACTCGCTTTCCTTGCCCTCCGGCTCCAGGTAATAATCGATGTCCCCGAAGATGGGGCGGCCCGATTGCGAATGGATGCCCACTTCCTTGATGGGGCGCCCGATGGCCTGGGTATGCAAGGTTCCCAGGATTTCCAGGGCATAGCCGTTGATCTTCACCACCCGCATGTCCCTGTCGATATGGATGATGCCGGACTGGCGGTCGATGAAGTCTTCCTGCTTGACCGTTTCAT
This sequence comes from Fibrobacteria bacterium, assembly GCA_035275285.1. Lineage (GTDB taxonomy): Bacteria > Fibrobacterota > Fibrobacteria > UBA11236 > UBA11236 > Chersky-265. The sequence continues at coordinate 32,952 of DATENA010000197.1, forward strand.
GCAGCTGGGCCTTGGTGGTCTGCAATTCGTGCTGGAAATGCCCCATCTGCCGCTTGAGCGTGGGGATCTCCACGTCGTCCTTGTATTTCAGGAGATGTTGGAGCTGCACGTTTTGTTGCTTGAGCTTATAGACCTCGGGGGTCAGCTCTCCGTGGTTGGGCCCGAAATCCAAGGGGGTGTCCAATTTCTAGGCCCGCCGAGGGGCGGGGAAAGAGGCGCGAATTGCGGGGATTTTCACGGTATAATTATACAATATTGAGACACCCCCCCACAATTCATATCCCTGCGCGGAGGCGCCTCCAAAAGAAGGAACCCGCCTCTTTTTTATATTTTGAGGGTTTGCTTGTCCGGCTGCTTTCCAGCCTTGTATTTTTAACAGGATCCATTCGAGGAGACGAACGATTCTATGCGGCACACCAAGCTTTTCCTGACGGCTTCCTTCCTGACCGGACTGGCATTGAACATCGCTATCGCCCAACCCTTGCGCGGACCCGCGCAGGGACCCGTCGCCCCGGAACCCCCTCCCACTTTCGAACTGGACAAGAAGGGCAAGCGCGCCCACGTCGACTTCGCCCTCAATCCCAAGCCGATTTCCGACGCCA
>DATENA010000198.1:0-7688 GCA_035275285.1 Fibrobacteria bacterium
CGAGGCTTTCGATCTGTCCCAGGATTTCGTTTGTCATGCTCTTGGAATTTCCGCCGGGTCGACGCGGAAACCATCCGCCCGAGTCAAACCCCAGTAACAATAGAAGGTGGCGGTACCGGCGGTCCAATCTTTTCGGCGCGGCGGGGAAGAAAAAATCCGGCCGGAAAAACGCGTCCCCCCGGGATGGCATTTACCGTGATTTTACTTACAAAGAGTGCGCGCAATTATGGATGCAAATGTTATGTTTGTAACGGAAAATTCTGATTCGCCCCGGGGATCCCGGAGCCCGAAGGGCTGGAAGCTCCCGCGCCTGGGCGGTGGGCCGGGCCGCGCACCTCTCCGGCGACGACCGTGAAGCCCTTCCCCGCATCGCCCGCGCGGCGGTTTGATCCTCGCGTGCGGGCGGACGGTATCGGATCCGGATTCCGATCCGGGGACGATCCGTCTCCATTCGAAACCCTATTTTAGGGAGTGGAAGTATTTGCGGTCAAATGTCCTGCTTTTTCCCCAACCGGCGGGGTCACGGTCCAATCCCGGCCGGAATTCCCCTCCTGCGCGGCCTTGCGGGGCGCGGCTTGCGCGCGGCCGCCCGGTCGGGATGGGTTTTTTGAGGACGGCTTGGGCCTTCCCGGGCCGGATCCGGCCGTTCCCTTCACGATGGCCACCAGGGTATCGACCATTTCGTTGAGCTCGGCGGCCTGGGCCGACAGCTCCTCCGAGGCCGAAGCGGACTCCTCCGCGTTCGCCGCGTTCGACTGCGTCGTCTTGTCCATCTCCGCCACCGCCGTCCCGATCTGCTCGATCCCCTTGGCCTGCTCCTGGCTCGCGCTCGACACCTCCCCGATCAACTGGCTCAGCTTGCCCACGCTCTCCACGATCTGCGTCAGGATCCCCGCCACCTCCTGCGACACCGACACCCCGTTGTCCGCGTTCTTCTGCGACTGCTCGATCAGCGAGGACGTGTTCTTGGCCGCCTCCGCGCTCCGCTGCGCCAGGTTGCGAACCTCTTCGGCCACCACCGCGAACCCCTTGCCCGCATCGCCCGCCCGCGCCGCCTCCACCGCCGCGTTCAAGGCCAGCAAATTGGTCTGGAACGCGATCTCATGACGCTCAGGTATTCCGCTCTCGCGGCCTTGATGGCCTCGAAGAAATCCCGGTCCGCGGAGCGCGTGATGGTCTTTTCGTATTTCTCCACCGTCTTGTCCAGGGCGGCCTTGATTTCCGCCAGTTGCTTTTCGCACCCGTCCATTTCCTCCTTCCCGGTCGCGCCGATGTGTTTCAGGACGAGGAGCTGGGTGGTCAGCAACTGGGCCTTCATGGCGCCTATCTCGTACACTCCGGGCAGGCAATCGGAAGTGATCAGCGCTTGCAGCCCGTGGATCCTGGACAGGCGCTTAGAAGTTTGGGGATTGGGGCGTCATGCGCTATTTCGCGCGCTTGAAATACTTCTTCGGCGCCCCGGTGCCGCGGCGCAGGCGTTTCCGCTCGGCTTCGGGCAGGGCCGCCACGGCCCGGCACGGTTCGGAGCAGCACCCGGCCAGCTTTTCCGCGCAGGCCGCGCATTGGATGAGCAGGATATGGCAGGCCTCGTTCGCGCAATTGGCGTGGGCGTCGCAGGGCGCGCCGCACAGATGGCAGGTGGAGACGACGTGGTCGGAGATGCGCTCGGCCATGCGGCGGTCGAACACGAAATTCTTGCCCATGAACAGGTTCTCCAGGCCTTCCGCCTTCACCTGGCGCAGGTACTCGATGATGCCGCCGTCCAGTTGGTACACGGACGGGAACCCCTTGTGCCGGAACCAGGCGCCGGCCTTCTCGCAGCGGATGCCGCCCGTGCAGTACAGGGCCAGGTTCTTGCCGCCTTCGCGTCCGCGCAATTCCGCCTCGACGATGTCCAGGGACTCCCGGAAGGTGTCCACGTCCGGCCTGAGGGCGCCCTGGAAATGGCCGATCTCGCTTTCGAAATGGTTGCGCATGTCCACCAGGATGGTATCCGGATCGCGGATCAGGGCGTTGAAGTCCCGGGCGCCGAGATGCGTGCCCGTGCGGGTCGCGTCGAAGTCCGGATCCTCGATGCCGTCCGCCACGATCCTGCCGCGGACCTTCACCTTGAGCTTGAGGAAGGATTTGTTGTCGTGCTCGACGGCGAGGTTGAGCCTTATCCCCCGCAGGAAGGGATAGCCGTCCAGGTGCGCCCTGAAGGCCTCGAACCGGTGCGCCGGGAGGGACAATTGCGCGTTGATTCCCTCGCGGGCCACGTAGATCCGGCCCAGCACGTCCAGCTTTTCCCAGGCCGCATGCAGATCGTCGCGGAACCCCCGCGGATCCTCCAGCGCGTGGTACTTGTAGAAGGAAACGGTCAGGCGATCATGGCCCGCCTCATCGATCAGCTTGGCGCGCTGCGCGGCGCTCAGGGTGTTGTACGGGGGCATGCGCGCTTCCCGGCCCTCAGGCCACGCTCTCCGCGCTGTAGCGCGCGATCAACCCCGTCCGGATGGCATGGCGGTAGGTGCTCCGGAAGACTTGGAACGCCAGCCCCAGGTACGCCGCCGACAGGGCGCCGCCCACCGCCAGGGAGCCCGCGGAAACGGTCCCCGACGCCAGGCTGGCGCGCATCCCTTCGAACACGTAGGAGGGCGGCAGGGCGTACGAGACCGCGCGCATCCACGCGGGGAGGATGGACACGGGATAGAACACCCCCGCGAAGGGGGAGATCATGATGGGGATGGGCCAGATGAACCATTCCGACGCCGGCCCCAGGCGCAGCACCATGGCGATGCCCAGCACGCCCAGGGAAATGCCCGTCACGAAGAGGATGGCGATGAACGGCACCGCCAGCAGCCCGAAGGAAAGGAAGGAGAGGCCGAAAACGGCCGTGGCCAGGGCCAGCATCACCGCCAGCCCCACGGAGCTGGTCAGGATGCTCGTGACCACCAGTCCTCCCACGTATTCGGAAACGGAGAGCGGAGTGGCGAAGAAATTCAGGAAGTTGCGCGACCAGACGTCTTCCAGGAACGCGATGGTGACTCCCTGCATCACGCGGGTGAGGAAATCCCACAGCAGCACGGCGCCAAGCAGCTTGGGCACGAAGTCCATGCCCGGGACCGAGACGGTGTTCAGGTATTCGGAGAGGAAGCCCCACAGCACCATATCGATGGCCACCCACAGGAAAAGCGGGAGGAAGCGGGAAAAGCTGCCGCGCATCAGGTAGTACTGGCGCAGCACGATGGCGAAGGTGCGGTCGAAGGACAAGGCTCAGGCCCCTCCCTGGGCGTGCGCGTCCCGGGCCACGGCGATGAAGAGTTCTTCCAGGGACTTCCGCCCGTGCCGCCGGGGCAGCAGTTTGGGGTCGCCTTGCAGCAGGATCCTGCCGTGGGAGAGGAACAGCACCCGGTCGCACACTTCCTCCACCTCGTACATGTTATGCGAGGTCCAGAGCACGCCTCCCGTGCCCCCGTCCGCGAAGGCGCGGATATGCTTGCGGATATCGCCGGCCATGGCGGGGTCCAGGGAGGCGGTGGGCTCGTCGAGCAGCAGCAGCCTGGGCTTGTTGAGCATGGCCTTGGCCAGGGCGACGCGCGTCTGCTCCCCGGAGGACAGTACCCCGCATTTGGTGCCGCGGAATTTCTCCAGGTCGAAATGCGCGAGCAATTCCTCGATGCGGCCGCGCAGGTCCCGCACCCCGTAGATGAGGCCGAAGACGCGCAGGTTGTGGTAGACGGTCAGGTTGCCGGGCAAAGGCGCGTAGACGGCGGCGAAATTGGTCCGCTCCAGGGCCTGGGCGCGCTTTGCGCGGAGGTCCACGCCCTCGATGCGGATGCTTCCCGACGTAGGCTCCAAAACCCCAAGGATCATGTTGATGGTGGTGGTCTTGCCCGCCCCGTTGGGGCCCAGCAGGCCGACGATCTCGCGCGCCCCCACTTCGAAGGACACGTCCCGGACGGCTTCGGTGTTCCCATAGCGTTTGCCGAGGGATTTGACGGACAGGACTTCCATGGCGGTTCTAACGTAGTTTTTTTCGGGAAGGCAAATCCTCCTCAAATCCGGCTTCCGGTCCGGCCCGGGGACCCCGGAACGGGCTTGTATCGCCCGTCCCTTTCGGGGATAATGGGGAGAACGGGTATCGGATACGGCGGACAACCGCCCGGGACTTCGGCCAAAGGATGCGGATTTGGACTTCAAGCACGGTTTACCCTCTCTGGCGCTGGTCATGCAGCTTGCCGCCTGCGGCAAGGTGAACGGTCCCGCGGATGCGAAGGCCCCGGAAGCCCGCGGCTCCGCAACTCCCATCGAGGCCCAATCCGGCAAAACGATCCTGGAAGATTCCGCCGGCCCGGACGTTCCGGACCTCCACGGCGCCGATTCCTCCGGGGCCGACTCCGCGGATGCGAAGGTGTCCGTGTCGGTGGAACACGTGGGAACCGTGGATGTCAGCGGAGGTTTCCCCGGGAGCATGGACTAGGCTCTGACACCCCAATTGCGGGACGAAGGCGGCGGGGGATGCCCGCACCCTGAGGATCAGGGTTTCACGGGCTCCGGACCGGGTTCGGGACAGCCGTCCTCATCCTGGTACCCGTCCCGATCCTCCCTGCTGAACCGGCATTGATCCACCTTGTCGGCCACTCCGTCCAGGTCCAGGTCCAGGTTCGGAGGGACGCCTTTCCAGCTGATGCCCAACGTGAACGAGACGGGGGCCGATCCCTTCAGGCCGAAGCTTTCCCGGGCCGCGCCTCCAGCATCGTAGTGGGTAACCGGGGTGGAACCCCCGTTCAGCAGGCCGAACGCGACGCCGGCCTGGAGCTGCAGGCCGTAGGAGGTGGTGGCCACCCCCGCGATGGTCAAGGTGGTGGGTTCCGTCTCCCATTCCCCGGCCGAGAACGCCCGGCCGGTGCGGGTTTCATGATAGGCCTCGGCGAACATTTCGTAATAATTGTCGAACTCGAACTCCAGCACGGCGGAGGCGTTGAGCACGTCTTCGAATCCCCCGGCGGATGCGAACGGTTTGCGGTACCCCGCGTTGAAATGCAGGGACAAGGGGAAGGGGGGATGCGCCGAGCGCGCCCAGGCATAGGTGAAGGCGCCGGAAAAGTAGATCTCCGGGCCGCCGGTGCCGTAGGACCGGGAGCCGCCCTCCAAGGCGGCGGTGTCGCCGGGAACGTATTCCATCTCCCTGGGGATTATCCCGGTCCCGCCGGGAGCCGTGGGCGCGGATCCGCCCAGTTGGAACGCGATGGCCCACGGTTGTTTCGAGCCCACCCACGGGGTGCCGTATTTCACGAAGGCCTTGGCCTCGCCTTGGGAGAACCCGCCGGCCGCGTCTCCGGACATTCCGATGTCCTCGTAATGCATGGGCAGGCCGATGGCCGCGTCCAGGCTCCGGCCGAAACCGTAGGCCGCGGAGAGGTATCCGTCCACGGCCGACAGCCGGGAGGGCCGGGCAGCAAGCCCATCGCGGGTGATTTCCCCGTCCTGCAGGATCCCGTTGCCGTCGATCCAATGGGAATAGGCCGAGATCAGCAACCTTCCCTTGCCCAGGGTCTGGGCGGAATGGGTCTTGTTCAACCCGAGCAAACCGTCGCGATCGGGGGGAGTGGCCGCCAGGATCCCGGCGGCGGCGGCGAGGAGCGCCGCGGGGAAAAAACGCCTCATCCGGAGGATCCCCCGCTGGGTATCCGGCCATGATGGATCGGAATTTGCATTACGATACTCACATACGTGAATTCTTAAAACGGCACGCGCCGTTCTTCCCCGCAATCCGGCGGTTCCGATGGATAGTCTACCATGCGTTCAATCATGCGCGCAACGATACGGTGGCGCGAAAACTACACGATGAAGATCATTTCCCAACCGGCTTCACCGGCTTCTTAGCCGGCTTCACCGGCTTCTTAGCCGGCCGCGCCGTCCTTCGGCTTGGGTTTGGGGATGAAAGGCTTGGGCGGAACCTGTCTCCAGAACCCTCCCGCGGAATAGCGGTCCCAGCTCCAGCGCAGCCATTGCAGCAGGCGCCGGGCCAGCCACAAGGACCAGGCCAGCATGGCCAGCCGGTACACCCACAGAGGCAGGGAGAAGACCCATCCCACGGGGAAACGGCCCTGGATCCGGTCCAGGAACCAGCGGAGATTGCCCGCATGGGATCCGTTGCCGGTCACCTGCATGTCGGGAGCGCTGAGCAGGCCTTCCGGAACCGCGGCCAACAGCATGCCGAACCCGAGCGCCGCCAGGCCGGCGCACAGGACCTGGAACAGGTTGTGGCGGCGGGGGGTCCAGGCCGGCGCGTGCTTTTCCCGGTAGCGCAGCGCCAGGAACATCGCCAGCAGGGGGGCGGTGGCGTAGAGGTTGACCATGGAGGTGCCCAGGAAGAGCAGGGCCCAGTCCAGGGAACCCAGGGGAGCGATTTTCGACCGGCCCAGGAGCCAGGCGACCCCGGACAGCACCGCCAGCACGCCCCAGAGCAGGAGCGCCGGGCCCACCGCGTCCCCGCCCACCCACAGGACCCAGCGATCCCGCGGCACGTTGATCCCCAGCGAAATGTTCGCGGCCTCGTCCTCCAGGGCCGGTTCCGGGGTCTTCTGCCAGAGGCGGATGCCTTCCTGCCGCTTCCATTCCAGGACGATGTCCTGCACGCCCGGGTGCAGGGGCAGGGCCAGGACGCCTTCCCGCTGGGTCAGGGTCTGGGCGTCGCCTTCCAGGGCCAGGCTTTCCAGCCGGGCCCCGGGAGGCAGTGTCACGCGGGTTACGTCCCCTTGCCCGGCGCGGATGCGCAGGTGCAGGTTGGCGAGGCTTTCCCGCTTGCCCGGCGACAGGGTCAGCTCGGCGGATTCGATGGTCTTGACCGGACCGGTGGCCGCCCCCGGCTCGGTGACGGAAAGGATCAGGGTGTCGCCCGGCAAAGGCTTCCATCGAGGCTCGCCGCCCGCATCCCCGGACAGGATGGGCGGGATGCCCGAGGTCTCCACGTGCCAGCGGGAGGACGCCGTCACGCCCCAGGTTTCCGCGCGCCGGTCCAGCGGCCCCGCCGTCAGCTTCAGCACTTGCGCCCGATCGACCACGGAGCGCCAGCCGTTCCCGGCCTGGCCTTCCTGCAGGCTCACCATGGCCGCGCCCCTGGCCTGGGCCATGCCGGGGGTGGTCGGATGCTCGAAGGGGAGCAGGGGCACTTCGACCGTGAACGCGCCGGCCTCCGGGGCGACCCGGATCACGCGGGTTTCCAGGATCCATTCCCGGTCCAGCACCAGGGTGCGCGACACTTCGACGAAAGGAGGGACGGGATCGGGCGTGAGCTCGGGACCCTTTTGCGCCGAGGCCGCGCCCTCACGGCGCTGCAGGACTATGGCGCCGCCTTCGGTGGTGCCGTTCGCCAGGCCCTGCACGGAATACTCCGGGGCCTGCACGGAGAGGTTGCGCGCGCGCCCGCCGAAATTAAGCTCCAGGCGCGGGCCCAGGAGCCGCCCTTCCATGACCACGGCATGCCGGCCGCGGGGCAGGGCGATGGCGAGCCTCCCGCCTGAAAGCCTGGCCGCGCCCGCGGCCGGCTTGGCGCCCGCCCGCAAAGCCAGCAGGGACAATTGGCCCTCCCCGGCCTGGGGCAGGACGGCCAAAGCCGTGTCCGCCACGTCGAAGACCAGGGCGATGCTGAGGCGATCGCCCGCCAGGGTGACGCGGGCGGAGTTCATGGCGGCGCATTCGGG